>JAJTBN010000277.1 GCA_021286895.1 Bacteroidota bacterium
TTTACATAACTATGATGAATTTATTAGTCTTACCAAATTATTGTCGTGTACATAGCTAAAGAATATAATTTTTAATATTGTTTTTAAAAAAATAAATTAATAAAATAATATGGGACAAGCTTTTCGCATCTACTTACATTATAAATACAGAAGAATTGTTGATCTGTGTAATTCTAAAATTGCTGTTTATATATGAGACTCAAACTGACTTTAACTCAGAAATACAGAGAGCAGAGCATACCATTCAATTATCAGTACTATATATCGTCTTTTATATACAACACACTTTCAGCGGCAAACCCTGTATATTCTAAATGGCTGCATAACCAAGGTATCAGTTCGGGGCACAAGAAGTTCAAATTTTTCTCTTTCTCATTTCTTGATATTCCCAAAAGGGAATATCTGAACAATGAGATAAAAATTATATCCCAGGATATCTATCTCACGGTAACGCTATGCATAAATAAAATTCTGGAAGCATTCATAGCAGGCTTATTCGCTGAGCAGGAAATGTACATACAAAACGGGGGGAAGAAATCATACTTCATAGTGAAACAGTGTGAAATGGTCCCGGAGCCGGAATATTCTGAGAAGATGGCTTTCCGCACAATATCTCCTATAGTCATAAAAAAGGGATTAGGCGAAAACGGTAAACTGAAGTATAAATTCATGTCTCCCGAGGATGAAGGTTACTTTGAACTATTCAGAATGAATCTTGAGGAAAAATACATTGCCTGGTGTACGTTTACAGGTCAGCAGATAAGGGAATATAAAGTCGAAAGTCTAAAGCTGCTAAACTCTGCAAAACCGGTTTTAGTATCAATTAAAAAAGAAAGCGGCACTGAGGTCAATGTTAAGGGCTACAAATTCGCGTTCGAACTGGAAGGAGATCCGGAATTTATAAAACTTGGATATGAAGCGGGTTTTGGAGTAAATAACAGCATTGGCTTCGGCTGCGTTGATGAAATTAAAAACAAAAACTAAAAGTATATGGTATCTTATTCGAAAGAAGCAAAAATCGTCGTACTTGCCGGACTATTTCACGACATTGGTAAATTTTATCAAAGATGCATCGATACAAGAGAAAAGCATCAGGATTTCGGAGCGAAATATTTGAACGACTTAAAAGATTATTTCCTTCCCGTATTCGATAACGAAGAGGCTGAGTTTGAAAAATTCAAGTCTTCCGTTAAAAACCACCATACGAAAACCGGGGAATATCTTACAGGACTTATAAGAACGGGTGATTACCTTTCTGCGAGCCAGAGAGTTGATAAGGAAAACGATGAGGAATTTAAAGACCAATGGAACCACAAATTCCTTAGTTCAGTGTTTTCGAAGATACAAATTACAAGCGGTAAAACAACTCCTCTGAAATATTTTAAGCACGAGCACCTTACAAACAGGAATTACGACGCTCTGATTCCGGTCTTTGATAATGAAAACGAAGCAAAGACAACGGGCTATAAATATACCGAAAGCAATTGGAAAAAATTTAATGACGACCTTGTGTCTGTTCTCTCTTCTTTCGGCGGAAGCGGGGATTTCGATACGCTTGTGAATCTTATACTTGTCTTGTTCGAAAAATACATGTGGTGCATACCTGACTTTACCGGAAGCAGTGAAACGGATATCTCATTGTTTAATCATCTGAAGGATACTGCCGCATTTGCCCATGCCATAAATCTGTCACGCTTGAATAATCCGGAAAACAGTAAGCTTAACGTTATTTGCGGCGATATTCCCGGTATTCAGAATTACATTTTTGATATTACAAAAAGCAAAGCTGCTAAAATGCTTCGGGGACGCTCCATTTTCATACAGGTCCTATCGAGAATTTTTGCTTGTAAATTTCTTGAAGCGTTCAGTTTGTCAGAATGCAGCCTGATAATGCTGGCTGGTGGAAAATTCTACATTCTTGCTCCTTCGGTTGACAATTTTGAGTCAGTTTTTACCAAGACAAAGGATGAAATAGAGAACTATCTTGCAGTGAATTTTAATTATGAGTTGAAATTTAATGCTGCTTATGAGGAATTCTCACATCAGGAACTCCTTAGCGGTGGGATTTCCTTTGGCAGCGTTATTGAAAGCGTGAATGCGAACCTTAATAATGCGAAGAACAAATTGTTCGAAAATGTTCTTTTTACTGATCCGGGCAACTTTGTCCTGCAGGATGACTTCATTCATGACGATGAAGATTCCAACAATGTAAAATGTTTCCTGACGGAGAAGCCGATAATAGCAAAACAGTCTGCAAAGTTTGGGGACAGGCAGGAGGACGGGAGCGAAATAAAATATAATGTTAACAGGCAGGCGCTTTGTGAATACAAACTGGGTGAAAAAATAATAAAAAATAATACAGTCGTTGACTACAAGGATTATGAGATTATACCTGACCTGATAAAAGAATTCAGGGATTATAACGGCAGTAAAAATGCGCCCAAAGTCCTTATCAATCCCGACATAGACGAACTTCTTGACTCCGATAAGAAAAACAAACTTGAGCTTTTAAGGAATACTCGATTCATAGAAGTGGCTAATTATGTATCGAAGAACAAGGCGGGGGAAACAATGGATTTCGAAGAAATGTCGGAAAACAATGTGGGTGCGCAATATCTCTGCCTGATAAAAGGAGACATCGACAACCTGGGGCTCGTTATGGCATACGGTCTCGATAGGGACGAAAGCAGTTACAACGGAATCTCGAGAATGACGACAATGAGCAATCACCTGAAATATTTCTTCAGCTTTTTCCTTAACGGGCTTCTCGAAGACCTGTCTGAAAAGAAAGGAAGAAAGGAAAGTAAGATATATACTGTTTTTGCGGGTGGTGACGATTTGATGCTGGTAACCACACAGAGTTATGCGCTCGAACTTGTAAAAACTTTCAACGATAAATTTGCCTCCTTTACCTGCGACAACAAGGAAATTCACATGACGTATTCGGTTACACA
>JAJTBN010000033.1 GCA_021286895.1 Bacteroidota bacterium
TAAATTATGCTAATTCTCAGGTTTCCGGTTCTGATGCCGGTCTGAAAAAATACAGCGAAATTACTATAGGCGGCGGGCTTGGAATATTTTCTCCGTTTGGGAGTATGAAAGACGATTATAAAAGACAGTTAACCTACGGTATTAACGGCGATTACGGAATTAACAAAAACATATCTGCCGGAATCGATTTTCTATATTCTACCATGATTGCCGCTGACCAGGGACAACCGAGACACGCGACGGATTTATTCTATATTAATCCGAATTTGAAATACAAATTCATGTTAAAAGATGATGAAGCCGCATTTTATCTTCAGGCAGGTCCGGGTTTTTACGGTACACAATCTCTTAATCATACCGAGAACGAATTCGGCTATGAACTCAGATACTACAACATAAACAAGATAAAACCCGGGTTTCACGCAGGCGCAGGGATTGATTTATATCTCGGGAAAATTGTCAGTCTGAATCTTAATTCACTCATACACAATTATTACGACACTGACAATAAGAACAAACCGATGCAGTTCGTTACAGTGCAGTTAGGATTAAAATTCAAAATATTTTAATGAAAAGAATCACAATAATAATCATTTTGTTTTTAACTTCCTTCAGTCTCAAATCGCAGATTAAGGATTCATCCACAGCGGATATTTATCCGCAAGGTCTTCTGGGTATCAGAATACATATCGGATATCCAACGGGAAACATGGGGAATATTTATCAGACAATGCCGGGACTGAACGTGTTTTATAATATCAGGTTCAATAAGCATTTTTATGCGGGGCTGAACACTGCTTTCTGCCCAGAAATAAGTTTGAGCGATGTAGCGAAAACCAAAGCGAACGGATACTTTATTCTTACTCTTTCAGGTAGATATGCATTCGACATAGAAAAAGACAAAACCTCCTTATATATTGAAACAGGAGCAGGAATATACAGAACTAAGAATATTACAGGCAATAATATTTACGGTAAAATCTTCGAGATGAAAACCAATCCCGGTTTCGACGTTGGGACAGGATTCGAAGGACATTTTTCAAGAACAGTAATGCTCAATTTCGGGGCGACGTATAACAGTTATTACGATTCTCGTAATGGCGGGAACATGTACGGATTCATTTCCGCGTTTGCAGGTATGGAGTTTGTAATTGATTATTAAATACAAATATGAAAAGAATAATTATTCTTATGTTGTTTATCGCGCTTTTCGGAACTTCAACAAAAGCGCAGGAAATAGAAAGCATATACACCGACAGACCCGACCAGTCGGAGTCTCCGATGATTATGTACAAGGGTTTTCTTCAGTTCGAATCCGGACTTAAGTATAACAATTTTCCGGGAAATGCCGAGGATGAAACGGATTATTCCGCGGCTCTGCCGGAACTTATGATAAGATACGGCCTTTTTAAGAATATCGAAGTCAGGCTCAACCTTGAATATACTTATGAACATATAAGGAAGAGCGGAAACGGATACACAGTCGGGAATTTACCTGAAGCAAACAACAGTTTTAACGGATTCCAGCCTCCAGAGATAAGCATAAAGTACAGGTTTTTTGGAGGAAAGAAAATAATCCCCATGACGGCTGTACTTCTATCGGCCGATGTTCCCGGTATCGGCGCGGAAAGATACAGGCTTAAACATTTTAATCCCGGGCTCGCGCTCCTCTTTCAGAACGATATATCCGAAAGATTCGACCTCGGATACAATCTCGGAATGTCATGGGATACCGAAGCAAAAACAAAAACGGAATTTTACACATTGTCTCTCGGATACAATCCCGCAGAGCAGGCGTCAGTTTTCGTCGAATCGTACACTTACTATAGGAACGGCGCGACCCCTGATTATAATCTCGATTTCGGATTGTCGTACATGATACAGAAAAATATGCAGGCAGATTTTTATTTCGGCACACAATTGAAGTCGAAACCCAATGTGTTTTTCGGCGGAGGATTTTCGGTGAGGATACCGAAATAATTAAGAGCAGAAGTTAGAAGTTAGAAGAAGGATATTGAATAATTTCACGCCCTCCCCCGTCCCGATGTACATCGGGACACCCTCTCCAAAGGGGGACAAACAAAATTATTAATTACTTATTCATAATTACACGCTAACCGTCAGCGACGCGTGCGAGTTCGGCGTCTCGTAAATTTTGACAGTTACCTGCTGAATATTCCTGAATTTCTTTCTGCGGAATTCTTTCACCACTGTTTCAGTCATGTCTTTGCAGATATTCTCGACAGTCGCGAGATAATCCGTGACAACCATTTTCATTTTGTTCTTCTTCAGAAATTCCAGGACCTTTTTGTCTTTCGCGTATACGAGAAATGAGTGGTCGAGTTTTTCGAGTATTGGTTTTATTATTTTTCCGAGGTCGTAGAAATCTATTATCATACCGTTTTCCATTACATCGCCTTCAATTTCGACTATCATATAGTACGAATGACCGTGAATGTTCCTGCATAAACCCGGATGGTCCGGAAGGCGGTGTCCCATTTCCCACCTGAATTCTTTTGCTATCTTCATTATATCTTTGATTTTTTTAAATATACCCATTATTGATTTTTGATTCTATTCAAAAAGAGAGCAAAAAATGAAGTTACTGTACATATATAAGTCTTGATTTTTCCGTATGATATAAATAAAATTGACAAACAAATTCCCCGGCTATGAGAAAAAAAATATTACCATTTCTTTTTATTCTTGCAATCAGTTCAGTTCTTTCCGCGCAGGTGACATTTACTGACGTTGCTCCGTCACTCGGCGTAAACAATAACGGAGCCGCTCAGGGCTGTATTTTCATAGATGTTAACAACGACGGTTTCCTGGATATTTACGTACTGAACAACAATACAATCAATAAACTTTACATCAACAACGGCGGAAATACTTTTACCGAATCCGCTTCATCATGGGGACTCGCGAGTTCTTTCCCCGGCAGAGGCACATCATTCGCCGATTACAATAACGACGGGTATCCGGATATCGTGGTCGGCAACTGGCAGACCGCTATAATACTTTACAAGAATCTCGGAACGTCGTTCATTGACGTCGCGGCCGCTTCGGGCGTAGCGCTAACGTCATGGGGAGGTTCGACTTCGTGGCTCGACTTCAACAAGGACGGCAAAATTGATTTCGCTTTCGGCAACGACGGCGTGCCGTACCACTATAACTATTTTTTCAAGAACCTCGATCTTAGTCATTTCACAAACGTAGCGTATCCAATAGGGCTGACAGACAGTCTTTCAACGCTTACAATTACAGCCGCTGATTATGACAACGACGGGGACCTCGATATTTTCTGCGGTTCTCAGACGACAATGCCGGTTGTCGGTACGGGCGTACTTTACAGAAACAACGGAGACGGGACATTCACGGATGTTACGGCTTCATCCGGACTTATCACTTTCGGATACACTTGGGGAGCCGCATGGGGCGATTATAATAACGACGGATACATGGATATCGCTCTCGCGAATTCCAATTTTAATTCTCAGGTGTTCAGAAACAACGGCAACGGAACATTTACGGAAGTCACGGACAGTCTCGGCATTTCCGACTGCGCTGCGTCGTATTCCTGCGGATGGGCTGATGTTGACAACGACGGCGACCTCGATCTTTACTTTGCAAGAGGAGCGACTACGCCCGACAAACTATACAGAAACGACGGAAATTTCTTCTCAAATATCGCAACGACGGCGGGAACAGCCGATACAAGGCATTCAAGCTGCGTCACCTGGGGCGATTACAACAACGACGGATATCTCGACCTGTACCTGAATAACAATGGTTCCGAGAACAGACTTTATAAAAATAACAGGGAAACAAATTACAACTGGTTTATTCTGACACTGCACGGCATCGCTACAAATTTTTCCGCTATCGGTTCAAGAGTAACTGTCAAAACAGGCAACATCACACAAATCCGCGAAGTTGAAGGCGGTTCAGGGGGCAAGGGAATGAACTCACTGCCTGTTGAATTCGGACTGAAGCAGGCAGCCATAATAGATTCGGTAATAGTCAAATGGCAAAGCGGACTGATACAAAGATTCGCGCACATCCCTGTCAATCAGAGGCTCGAACTGACGGAAGGCGGAACGATAGGTATTAACGGAATCGCGGGAATTATTCCGTGTAAATATTCATTGTCTCAGAATTATCCGAATCCTTTCAACCCGTCGACAACGATAAGGTTTGATGTGCCGAAGAATACTTTCGTTAACCTGACTGTCTATGACATGCCCGGCAGAGAAGTGAAAAACCTGGTTAACGAAAATAAGGCCGCGGGGACGTATGAAGTAAACTTTGACGGAACATACCTGTCAAGCGGTATTTATTTTTACAGAATGACCGCGGGAGATTTTTCGGAGACGAAGAAACTGATGCTGGTAAAGTAAGTTATTAATATACGGAACCCGCGCTTTGCGCGGGTTCTTTCATTGAATTTCCTTTTGAGTAACATATAATATTCATCTCAAGATTCCCGCTAAGAGTCCCGACAAGTCGGGATGCAAAGAGCGCACATGCGGGAATGACAATATTGAGAATTTCTAATAATAGTAATTTCAGCCTAACTTGATTCTCGCGTCGAGTATTCTCGATTTGTTTCTGTTTGGCGAAAACACGAACGGATTCAGGTCGATTTCCGTGAACTCGGGGAAATCCGTTACCAACTGCGACAGTTTAAGAATGTTCTCTTCGATGAATTCTATATCAACCGATTTCTTGCCCCTCACGCCTTTAAGTATTTCGTAGCTCTTAATGGCTTTTACAACGGCTTTCGCGTCGACATCGTTAAGGGGAGCGATTTTGAATTTCACATCCTTAAACACTTCGACGAATATACCGCCGAGTCCGAACATCAGTAAATGTCCCGCCTTCGCGTCTTTCACGGCGCCGAGAATCGTCTCTACGCCGTCTTCTATCTTCGCGAACGGCTGAAGGATAAAGCCTTCAAGTTTCATATCGAGTTCTTTTTCCTTCAGCGCGGCAATAATCCTGCTTTCAGTGTTAATCAGTTCTTCTTCATCCTGAATATTCAGGGCTACGCCGCCCACGTCGGATTTATGCACGAGTTCCCTGCCGAATACTTTCGCCACAACCGGGAATCCAATCTTATTCGCATCGTATAGCGACTGTTGAACATTCCTTGCTATTCTCGTCTCGACAATCGGCATTTTATAATGATTAAGTATATCGTAAACGTCGTTGAAATCGAGATACAAGCCGCCCTGTTTATACTTTCTGATAATGCCTCTTACGCCCTTTGTGTTCACGTTGAATTTCTTCGGCTTGCCTTCGGCGCTTTCCCTGTAGAGTTTGTACTTGTACATTTCGGAGATTGCCCACGCGGCTTTTTCGGCGCTGTTGAACAGCGGCGGATGAACGGGCATCTGCTTCGCTACTTCAGCGATTATTTCATCCTGCGACATTACGACGACAATCGCGCATTTGCCGCTTTTATTCGCCGCTTCGCTTATGTACTTTGTAATTTCCACCGTATCGAACATGAGCGGAGGTCCGAGAATCAATATCCCCGCGTCAACGTTCTCGTCGGCCATTACTATTTCCGTCGCTTTCCCGTAAACCTGCGCTGTCGCGGGCGGAAGAAGGTCGACGGGATTATGCACCGAAGCCTCGGGTACGACAATCTCCCTTAATTTTTTCCGTGTCTTCTCCGAAAGTTCTGCAATCTCAAGTCCGCAGTTCGCGGCTTCATCAACTGTAAGTATTGCGGGACCGCCGGCATTAGTAAGAACAACGACTCTTTTCCCTTCCGGAAGTTTCGCCCGGTCGAAAGCCTTCGCAAGGTTGAACATGTCCTCGACCGAATTTACGCGTATCACTCCGGACTGCTCGAACAACGTCTCCGCGACAGTATCCGCGCTGGCAAGCGCGCCTGTGTGAGACGACGCAGCCTTCATTCCCGCGGATGTCTTCGCCGCTTTAATCGCGATGACGGGTTTCTTTTTTGTAACTTCTTTACATACTTTCAGAAATTCCTTCGGGTCGCTGAATGATTCCAGATATGCCGTAATAACGTTCACGTCCGGATTGTCTTTCCAGTAGTCAATTGTTTCGTTTTCCGAAACGTCGGCTTTGTTGCCGATGCTCAGGAACTGCGAGAATCCTATGTCGTATTTTTCAATAATCTTAAGAACTGAGGCGCCGAGCGCGCCGCTTTGAGAGACAAATCCGATGCCGCCTGCTACGGGCGTGCCTTTTATGAACGTGCCGTTCATAAGCACATCGCCTTTTGTGTTGATTATTCCCATGCAGTTCGGGCCTACAAGTTTCATCCTGTACTTTTTTATCTTTGCAATCAGGTCCTGCTCCAGCGTTACGCCCTCTTCCCCTACTTCCTTGAAACCGGCGGTAATAACAATAACGGCTTTGACTTTCTTCTTATTGCATTCGTCGACAGAAGAAAGTACGAGATGTTTACCAAGCATTATAATGGCTAAATCGACTTCGTCCTTGATTTCAAGCAGTGATTTATATGCCTTGATGCTGTGAATCGCATCGGCTTTAGGATTTACGGGAAAAAGTTTCCCGTTATATCCGAATTTCATCAGGTTGCCGAGCAGTTCCCATCCGAGAGTTCCCGGTTTCGAGGAAGCGCCAATGACGGCAATCGATTTAGGATAGAAAAATTTATTCAAATCGTTGTTCATAAGTATTTTTAATTATTCTAATGACTTTGTTACTTCAACAAGAGAACTGCGCGGGTCGATATCGACCGTGAATCCTCTTTTTTCGAAAACGGTAATCATGCGGATGTTGTCGGCTGTGGTCTGCGCCACGATTTTTTTCAGTCCCCATTTTTTTGCTATCTCGAAGCAGTAATCAGTAAGCATGCCGCCGAGGTCCCTGTTCTGCCAGGCATCGGTTATGAGGATTGCATATTCCACAGTCTCGTGGTCAGGGTCGGCAATCAGCCTGCCGACGCCTACGAGTTTTCTTGCATCGCCGTCTTTCATTTCAGCGACTATAGCGATTTCCCTGTCATAATCTATATAGCAGTATCTCGTTGCAACGTCATGCGATGCCCATTGGAAAAAATATCTGAATCTCGAATAAATCGATTCCTTCGAGCAGCTCGCGAGCATATCCATCCAGAGCGGTTCATCTTCGGGTTTAATCGGCCTGAAGAGAACATCCGAACCGTCATTAAGTTTTACTTTTTTCACATACTCTTCGGGATAGGGCCTTATGACGAGATGGCTGTATGAATTATCGCTGTCGCTTTTCCTGACGCTCTTGTCGACTACCACTCTCGCGTCGAGCGCGACAGTGCCTTTAGAGGAAACGAGGAGCGGATTAATATCAAGTTCGGTAATTTCAGGATAATCCGAAGCAAGGTACGAAAGTCTTATGAGCGTTTCGACGAGTTTGTCAATATCAACCGGCATGCTGCCCCTGTAACCTTTAAGAAGCGGGAATATCTTAAGAGACTCAAGCATCCTATACGCGAGGCTTTCATTCAAAGGCGGGAAACCTATCGAACGGTCCTTGAACAACTCCGCGCCGGTACCGCCCATACCCGCGAGAATGACGGTGCCGAAAGTATCGTCGCGCTTAATTCCGAGTATCATTTCGACGGAATCTTTTTCCCTTATCATAGGCTGAATAGTCACTCCTCTGATTTTCGCCGCGGGCATTTTTTCCTTAACTACGTTCATCATCCTGTTAAACGACAGTTTCAGCATATCGGAATCCTCGATATTAAGTATTACACCGCCGACATCCGTCTTATGCGTAATATCCTCGGAATCAATTTTCATTACTACAGGATAACCCGTCTTTTCCGCGATTTTTACGGCGTCCTCCGCCGTCTTTGCCTTTTTAGGTTTCGCGGTCATTATGCCGTACGTCTCGAGGACTGATTTTGAAAGGTCCTCTGAAAGTATGTTTGTGGTTTCGGGAATAAGTTTGTCAAAACTTTTTCTCAGTTTTTCCCTGTCGGGGGAAAAATTAACGTTTATATCTTCGGGTGTTTCGTAAAGCGTAACCAGGTTTCTCGAATAAGCGACCAACGACATGAAAGCGCGGACTGCCTGCTCGGGTGTTGAATATACCGGCACTCCGCTGTCATTAAGTATCCTTACGCCTTCCCTCATTTTTTCTCCGCCGAGAAACGCGGCGAGCAGGGGCTTCTTTGTCGTTTCCGCGATTTTTGTAAGTTCAATCGCGGTCGCGGTGGGATTTGTCATTGCCTGAGGCGTGAGTATCGCAAGAACCGCGTCTATATCCTTATCGTCCATTAATATCTGTGACGCTTTCGCGATTCGCTTTGAATTGGCGTCTCCGAGAACATCAACAGGATTTCCTTTCGACCAGAATTCAGGCAGGCTCGAATTCAGTTTCGCGAATGTTTCTTCGCTTAATTCCGCGAGAACTCCGTCTTCCGCGATAAGGGCGTCCGTAGCCATCACGCCGGGACCGCCGGCGTTAGTAACGATGCCGAGTTTCGGGCCGTGCGGGATTTTATTTCTGCTTATGAGTTCAACAACATCAAAAATATCGCCGATGTCGAACACGCGCGCGATTCCCATTCTTCTGAAAGCCGCGTCGTATATCGCGTCTTCGGCAGCCATCGCTCCCGTGTGCGAAGCCGCGACTTTCGCGGATTCGGGAAACCTTCCGGCCTTGTACGCCACTATCGGTTTCGTTCTCGCGAATGAGCGCGCCGCTGTCATGAACTTTCTTGCCTGCGCTACCGATTCGATGTAAAGTATAATCGATTTTGTCTTATCGTCTTCGCCTATAAAATCAATCAGGTCCGAATAATCAATGTCAATCGCGTTTCCGATTGATACGAAATAGGAAAATCCGATTTTCTTTTCTATAGCCCAGTCGAGAACCGACGTACATAAGGCGCCGGACTGGGATATGAAAGCAATGTTTCCGGATTTAGGCTTGCCCGCCGAGAAACTCGCGTTCAGATTAATTCCCGGAACGATGATGCCGAGGCAGTTCGGTCCGAGTATTCGCATGCCGTCGTATTTCTTAAGGCAGGCTTTTATTTCTTCCTCTAGTTTTTTGCCGGCTTCTCCCGCTTCCTTGAAGCCTGCGGAAATTATTATAATATTTTTGACGCCTTTCTGTCCGCATTCATTGACGGTTTGCGGAACCTGTAATGCCGCCGTGCAGATTATTGCAAGGTCCGGGACTTTTGGAAGCGACTGCAGGTCGGGATAACACGGAATACCCATGACTGCTTCGCTCGATGGGTTTATCGGATAAACGACTCCCTTGAAGCCGCTGCCGACAAGGTTTGAAAGCAGTTTACCGCTTACGCTGTTCGGATTTATCGACACTCCTATTAATGCGATTCTATGCGGATTGAAGAAACTATCTAATTTTAACTCGCTCATTTTCGGGAAAAGAAATATTATTCGGTAATACATAAAAATAATTCATCCTTTTTGCAAAAGAAATGGAATAAATAATTACTCTAAATTGTTGTATTTTGAAGTATGGCAAGGACAAAATCAATAAAGATATATTCATGGAACGTGAACGGCATAAGAGCCGCGCACAAGAAGGGTTTTCTGGACTGGATGAACAGAACAAAACCCGACGTGCTTTTTCTGCAGGAAGTAAAAGCCCTGCAGGAGCAACTGCCCGAAGAACTTATTAACGTAAAAGGCTACGATTTTCATCTGCACGCCGCGAAGAGAAAAGGATACTCGGGAGTCGCGGCTTACACCAGAATAAAACCCGATAATGTTATAATCGGAATAGGCAACGACGAGTTTGACGATGAAGGAAGAGCTATATTCCTCGAATTCAAAGATTTCATACTCGTAAACTGTTATTTCCCGAACGGCGGAAGAGGACCCGAACGCGTCAGGTACAAATTGAATTTCTACGACGAATTGTTTTTCTTCCTGAAGAAAAAATACTACGGGAAAAAAGGCATTATAGTAACGGGCGATTACAACACCGCGCATAAGGAAATCGACCTCGCGAGACCTAAAGAGAACGTAATGAATTCAGGATTTCTTCCCGAAGAACGGGAATGGATAGACAACATAATCGCGCTGGGGTACACGGACGTATTCAGGAATTTCCACGAGGGGCCCGGGCATTACACTTACTGGGACCAGGTGACAAGAGCGCGGGAAAGGAATGTCGGATGGAGAATAGATTATTTCATGGTTTCGAACGATTTCGTAAAAAGGGTTAAGGATACGCGGATACTGGCGGACGTTCAGGGAAGCGACCACTGCCCTATCATGCTTGAACTTATTTTATAAATAAAAAGGTTAATTGCCTTACGGCAATTAACCTTTAAAATTATTTATGAAGAAGGTTCAGACCTTTTTCATCTCTTCGAGTTTTTTCCTTACATCATTCAGTTCCTTGTTTATATCATCGAACTGCTCTTTAAGTTCAAATTCAGAATCGCCGTTATCGGTGCTGTCGAACAGCAAATTATCGCCGTCGCTGTCATGATGCCTGCCCGCGGGCCTGTTTCTCTTCAGCGTGTCGGAAAATGTTCTGACACCTTTAACGATCGCCGCGAACGCGTTGATTGTCTCGAAAATTGGCGGCTCGGCTTTGCGGACAATCCTGTCCTTGAAGTCGATTATATCCTCGACGGTATCCTTAATTTTCTCGACAGTAAGCGTGACGTACTTGAAGTTGTCGTCAACCTTGTCCGATATCTTGTTAATCTTCTGAATAAGAGCCCTTGAATCGTCGATAAGCGGGTCGACTCTTGTCTTGAACTTATTGAAATCGTCCTCGAGCACGTCGACTTTCGCCATAAGCATTTTAAGATATTTCGTCAGAGATATAATGACGAATATCAGAGCGATGAATAAAACAATCTGAATGATGACGGAAACGATATTTAGGATCTCTAATGTCAATTTGTTTTAGTTAAATTTCGGAGCCTTTTGATTTTTCTTCCTTGTACGCGTCAATACCCGCTTTGAAAGCGTCTTTTATCCTGTCGGTTTCGACGGAGATTTTGTCCTTTGTCGTACCGAATTTTTCCGACGCTTTTGTCTTTGCGTCGCTGAGTATGCTGCTCGCGTCTTCAAGAAGGGTGTTGGCTTTTTCCTTTGCTTCCTTAATTATCTGTTCCGATTTCTTCTTGCCTTCGTTTATTAAATCGCCGGCTTTATACTTCGCAATCTTCATGTATTCCGAAGTGTCATCCAGAAATTCGTCTTTCCGGTTCTTTATATCTTTTCTTAATTCCCTTCCCGGCTTTGGCGCGTACAGTAACGCGACAACGGCTCCGACTATTCCGCCGGTAAGAAATCCCAGCATGAGTCCTTTTGCCATTTTGTTTTCTTCCATTTTTTTACTCCCTGAATTAAATTTAATAATCGCTGCCAATATAGTAATTACAAAATCATTTATAATTACTGTTTAGCGGCAAAATTAAAATATTAATATAATAATGATTAATCAACATACAAAATCATAAAACCGGCATAAAAATTCGATTTACTGCGTTAGTAAATTACTAAATTCCAAAATACATGTTTAAATGTTTAAGCCCCTATTTTTTCAATAAATGACAACTTATAACTGAAACGGGACTGTAATTTTAAGATTAAAACTTCTGCCGGGATTAAGAGCGAAAGTTTTGTATCTCGAGAGATGGTCGACGTATTTCAGGTTGCCGAGATTCTCCACGTTTATATCAATGCTCGCGACAGTTTTAGAAAAAATCATGTCAAAACCCGCCCCTGCATTTATCAACGTGTACCCGTCTGTTTTTGTTTCAAGCGGATCGACATCATTCTGCGGCGACACAATTTTAATCGACAACTTAATGTAGGGATTGTAAATCCCGCCAAGGTTTTGTTTCTGTAACTTCACTCCGAAAATATTCTTCATCGGCGGAGTGAAAGGCAGCGGACTGCCCGTCGCGTCGTTCTTTGTGAATACATAGTCGCCGTTCAAAGTAAGCAGAATGAACCCTGCCGGCTGGTATTGGAAAGAATATTCCACTCCCCTGAAAAATGACCTGTCTTGTTTAATAAGATATACAGGAAGACCGCTCGCCGAATCCGTGAGTCCTGCAGGAGAAGGATAAACAAAATTATCTATTATGTTATTGAACAGAGAAATTTCCGCGTTCAGATTTTTCAGTCTGGCTCTCACGCCGAGGTCGATGTTCAGAGATGTTTCGGGAGTGGGTTCTGCGTCCGGATTCTGAGTGATTATTCCCAGTTCGACCCTGCTTGTGCCTTCATGAACTCCGTCCACATACAATTCAAATTCCGACGGTGCCCGCCATCCTCTTCCTATATTTGAAAAAATATCGATATCATCGTTCGGCCTGTATACGATACCCGCTGAACCGGAAAAAGCGTTCATGTTTATGACTCTCGGAACAATGAACTTGACCTCAGCGCCGTTTGTCATATCCGTGTACTGAATGTTTATCTTCTTTGCGTCGTACCTTCCGCCGAGCGAGAGAGTAAAACGGTTCATGTTGTATTTTTCGAATAAGTATAAGCCGTACGAGTCCGAAACAAAGTTAGGAATAAGTTTCTCGATACCAAGGCTTTTGTTATCCGTATTCGAATACGAAAGTCCGGCCGTACCAGAAAAGTTTTCTCCGAAATCGTTATGAAGCCTGACATCCCCCTGAAATGCCTTAAGTTTCCAGTACAGGTTCGGGTTGTCGATTTCCTTATCTTCTGTAGTCTCGTATTCTTTTCTGTCCTGCATCTGATAAGAGATTATCGGCTCCAGATGGAAATTCCGGCTTAACTGAAAATTTTCGCTCAGTTCAAACTGCTGTGTATTGAGTTTCTGGTTGCCGGTTGCCATCGGGTCAGGGTCATGCATCTGAATTTCCCTTCCGAAATATTCGTAACCCGCTTCAATATAGCCGAGTTTATTCCTGATTCCAAGTGATAATCCTCCTTCGATTTCCTTCGCTCCGCTGTTGCTCAGTTCGCCGCCGTGTATGGTGTCTTTAACGGCAGGATTCAAAGTGTTTGCGAGAAAAATTCCGTCCGGAGTATTCACGTTTCCGGAATTCCGTATACCGATATGTCCTTTGATTCCGAGATTTTCCAGCCCTGCTCCGAGCATTAGGTTTCCTGTTCCTTCCTTATTCACTGAAAATCCGCCGAGGTCAAGTCCGCCATAGAATATGGTTTTATTGTTCCCAGAGTACTGCAGCGGTTTGGAAATAATATTCACGACGCCTCCGATTCCCTCGGAGCCGTAGAGGAGGCTCGCCGGACCGCGCAGTATTTCAATTCTGTCAAGGTCGTACACGCTTATTTCGGGAGCATGCTCGTCGCCCCATTGCTGCGATTCATGCTTGACACCGTCATGGACGATAAGAACGCTGTTCGACGTCATCCCGCGTATAACCGGCTTCCCCAGTCCGATTCCCGTCGTAACGGAATTGACTCCCGGTATTTCGGCGATTGTAGAACTTAAATTATGCGAGCGGTCCTGAATGAGATTTTTCAGGTTAAGCGTAGATATTGAAAATGTGCTCTGCGAAATATCCTGCGCCTCAAAAGAACTCGTGACATCTATTGTCGCGGTCTGAATAAGGCTTTTGTCAAGTTCTACATCCCTTGATGCTATAGGCGCGCGCAGGTCAATTTCTATGGTTTTTGATATGTAACCTGTTTTTGAAAATGTGAGGTGATAGTGTCCGTATGGAATATCGGCTGCATAGTATGTCCCTTCGGTGTCTGTAGTAAGGGATACTCCCGGTTCGTTAATTACGACGTACACGTTGACGACGGGCTTGCCTTCCTCGTCGGCCACCTTTCCTTTTATTTCCCCCGTCAATACGCCTGAATATGCTGATGCCGCATACAGCATTATAACTGCAAATATATATTTTAACATTTTTGATTTTTAAAATTAAGGAATAAGTACTGTGCAGTTATAACTGCGGGGGAGCGCGGCCGTGATTGTTTTCATTTAGAAAAAGTCCTTTTAAGGAAACGCAGGATTCACTGATGGTAAAAAGGGAATTCAGTTTAAAATAAGAATCTGACGGAGTGACAGGTTTTTCAACTGAAATATTGACATTGGAATTAAGAACGCAAACCGGGCAGTCATAATGGTTAGCCCCGTCGGCATGTGTATGAAAATACTCCGCGCCTGTCATCGTAAGCGAAGACATGGCGATAATGAGTATCGGGAGTATTTTTCTGAATAACATCAATTCTTTTCTTAATGAAATTAAAATAATTTGTCTCTGTTACTAAAACAAGCGACAAAGCATTTTCGTTTCGGTATGCGGTTTTAGGATTAACAGAAACAAGTCTCCCCACTTAAAAAGAACTTTATTTACTTGCGCATTACTGATATATTTGTTCATTCCGTTCAACAATAAACAACTATGATTCCAAGATATTCAAGAGAGGAAATTTCAAAAATATGGTCGGATGAGAACCGGTTCAGGATCTGGCTGGATGTTGAAATACTCGCCTGTGAGGCGCAGTGCGGACTCGGAAACATTCCGAAGAAATCGCTTGGGGTAATTAAGAAAAAAGCGAAATTCGACACGAAGCGGGTGCTGAAAATAGAGGAAACTGTAAAGCACGACGTTATCGCCTTCCTCACGAACGTCGCCGAGTATGTAGGTCCCGATTCGCGTTTCATTCACATGGGCATGACGAGTTCAGACGTTCTCGACACGACGCTTTCCGTTCAGATGAAACAAGCCGGAGAAATCATACTGAGACAACTGGAAAAAACAAGCGGCATTCTAAAGAAGAAAGCCCGGAAATACAAGAATCTTACTATGATAGGCAGAACGCACGGAATACACGCCGAACCGATTTCTCTCGGACTCAAGTTCGCGTTATGGTACGACGAAACACAAAGGAATATAAAGAGGCTTAAATCCGCGCTGAATATTATTTCCGTCGGGCAGATTTCAGGAGCCGTCGGCACGTACGAGCATATTTCCCCGAAAGTGGAAGCATACGTTTGCAGGAAACTCGGTCTGAAACCGGCAAACATCACAACTCAGATTATACAGCGAGACAGGCACGCTCAGTACATGTCCGCTATGGCGATTATCGCCACCTGCATAGAAAAATACGCTACTGAAATCAGGCACCTTCAGAAAACAGAAGTTCTCGAACTCGAAGAATGTTTCACGAAGGGACAGAAGGGTTCATCGGCTATGCCTCACAAGAAAAACCCCATCACTTCGGAACAGTTGTCGGGGCTTGCAAGAGTAATACGCGGAAATTCTATGGCGGCGCTTGAAAACATTCCGCTATGGCATGAAAGGGATATTTCGCATTCATCGGTCGAAAGAATCATAATGCCCGATACAACTATTCTGATGGACTACATACTGAACAAATTCAATTCCCTGATAGAGAACATAATCGTTTACGAGAAAAACATTAAGAGGAATCTCGAACTGACGAAAGGATTAATCTTCTCGCAGACTGTGCTTCTGAAACTCATAGAGAAAGGCATGAGGAGGGAAAACGCGTATAAAATTGTTCAGACAGTGGCAATGAAATGCTGGGAAACAAAAATTGATTTCAGAAAACTGATTGAGAATGATAAAGACATGATGAAATTCCTGAATAAGAAGGACCTCGATTCAATTTTCGATTACAAAAAATCGGGAAAGAACATAGATTACATATTTAAGAGAACGGGGATTTAAAATCCCCGTTCTTCATTTCTTTTATTTATTCTTAAACTCCGGCTTCAACAGGTCGTCGAGTTCTTTATAAGTAAACTTCAGTTCAGACGGTCCGACCGCATAGGCGGCAATTTCATAATTGTTATAGTAAAATTCAACGCCGTCCCTGAGAAGCCCGACATTTTCATTGTATTCGATGTGATTCTCGAACAGCATTCCTTTATCTCCGTCGAGCCTGTCCTTATCGGACATTTCCCTGAAAGCCCTGTACTTTTTCTCAATAAGTTTGTTGAGTTTTGGTTCGAAGCCCTTTACGAACAAATCCTTTGTCTTAAAGATTTTGCCCGTCGAAGCGTCCAGCACATAGTAAATGAAGTACGAATTCGGATGCGCGCCGCCTGAATTAAGGTAGAAACTGAAATTCAGCGTAATTATGTTATTCTTGTTGAATTCGACGCTTGAGTTCAGGTCGAGAGCATAGCCGCCGGGCCAGTCCGGATTTTCCTTCTTCATCGTCTCGAAATCCTTGAAGAACACATCCGCGAGTTTTTCGAGTGTCTTGTTACCCCTTCCTTCTTCAAACACATAAACGCTATCGGCAAGGTAAGACAAAATGAAATTATTTATTCCCTTCGCCGCCGCTCCCGATGTAAATACGGGATACTCCATCTTGATGTAAGCGCAGTTATCGTCCTCTTCCTTGCATCCTTTGTACGTCTTGTAGAACTTTTTCATTTCATACTTAAGCGAATCCGGGACTTCGCTTCCGCTCTCGCCCGCGACTTTTTTGACTGATTCGGATTTGTTTAATGAAGCCGTGGTATCCTTCTTCTGCGTATCCGCCGGCTTTCGGCCGCAAGCAAGAAAGAGAAGTGAAAAAAGCAGAATTGCATTTAAGATTTTCATTTAGTTAAATTTTTCCTCCTGAAATTTTTTAAATTGTCCCTTAGCGTAATCGGTGAATTCTTTCGGCGCCTTGTCGAATGACTTGTCGACTTTCATGTCCCCGCCGTATGGTCCTTCGTTCGGAAGTTTTACAATCATCGTGCCCCGTATCGCGTATTTCTCTTTGCCCTCGTGCATCATCAGTTTAAGGTCGGAAGGGCTTACGTCGCTTCGGCACGACATTCTGTAAAGGAAAGTCGATTCGCCTATGCCGTCATTATTCAGGTCAGTGACAGTTATTGATTTGGCGATATAATTCAGCGTAAGATCAAACTGGCATTTGTCTATGAGGTCGTTAATCTTCCATAATTCCTCGGTCTCGCCGTTATCTTTGAGAATAAACTGATAACCGTAAAGATATTTTGACAGCATTCTGTCAGAGCCGTTCTTCGGTTTTGTTTCCTTTTCATTTGTCTCCGTCACTATCACGACGTTGTGTCCGTTTTTATCCTTCCACTGCGCGCCGCCGACGATTTTGCCTTCGTACTGCAATTGGCTCTCGACGTCTTTGATGTTGTAACTGATTTCCGAAATCGTATTCGGCTTATCTCCTTTTGTTTCCGCTCCTGAGCCTTCCTTAGTCTTGTTCTCAGCAACTTTTGTCGCGGTATCTTTAACATCTTTCTTATCGGTTTTGGGAGGTTCGTCTTTCGAACATCCTGAGAAAAGAAAGATGAGAGCGATAATTAAAAAGTAAAAATAGTTTTTCATAAATTTCCCCTGATATTTTTATTAGTTTTTGCTTTTCAGAATATCCCTTATTTCCGCGAGCAGCACTTCTTCATTCGTAGGCGCGGGCGGAGGGGCGGGCGCTTCTTCTTTTTTCATAGTCACCTTCTGGTAAGCCTTCAGGACTATAAATATACAGAACCCGATAAGCACGAAATCAATTATGTTCTGAACGAACATTCCGTAATTGATAGACACTTCGGATACTGCTGGCGTGACGACCTGCGCGCCGTTCATCACCGCTTCTTTTCCTCCCTGAATGACAAGTTTCAACTGCTTGAAATCAACCTTGCCAAGAAGCAATCCTATAGGCGGCATTATTACGTCGTTCACGAGTGAAGTAACAACTTTTCCAAACGCACCGCCGATAATTACGGCAACTGCCAGATCAAGCACGTTGCCCTTCATGATAAATTCCTTGAATTCCTTAAAGAGTCCCATAGTCATTAATTTTGGTTTAGTAAATTTGATTTAACTCCGGTACGGGAATTTATAAAATAATGAAGTATCTAAGAATTCCATTACCTTCAAAAAAATAACAGAAAAATTTTTTATTTGAAAGATAAATGAATAATGTGAGGGTTATATCTTCGGAATGATTCCCCTGTCGCTTTTGTGTATAAAATCGACTATCGCAATTATTTCGGGAGTCATTTCCATTTCATCGGAAAGTTTTTTCATCGCGTCACTCACGTTGAAACCGGAATCGTAAATTATTTCATAAGCCTTCTTTATGTTCGCTATTGCCTGCGGCGGAATTCCCTTTCTTCTCAGCCCGACTGTATTCAGGCCCATGAACCTGAGGGGGTTTCTTCCCGCAAGCGCGTATGGAGGAACGTCTTTCGACACTTTCGCGCTGGATTCGACCATAACATAACTGCCGATATGAACGAACTGATGTACTCCGACAAGCCCGCCTATGTTCGTATCGTTTCCTATAATGACGTGTCCGCCCAATTGCGTGCCGTTTGTCAGTATAACGTTGTCGCCGATTCTGTTATCGTGAGCTACGTGGACGTGATTCATTATGTAACAGTTTTTGCCTATGATAGTTTTAAAACTGTATGTAGTTCCCCTGCAGACAGTCGACATGCCTTTGATAATCGTGCCTTCGCCGATTTCGACTGTCGTCGGCTCGTTTGCGTATGAGATTGAATTCGGCCAGATGCTTATCGCCGAAGCATGAAGTATAGTTACGTTGTCTGATATTCTCGAGCCGTTGCCGATAAACGCGTTTGGTCCTATTTGAACACCGTTACCAATTATAACGTCATCTTCGACTGTCGTGTAGTTTCCTATTAGTGTATTGTTCCCAATTTTCGCTTTGCTGCTGACCATTTTGATTTCATTTTATGGTTCAATTTAGCAAATTTAAAAATGATAAGAAGTGTAAATACACACGCTTAGTTTCCTGACTATGTACACGACAATAATTTGGTAAGACTAATAAATTCATCATAGTTATGTAAA
>JAJTBN010000278.1 GCA_021286895.1 Bacteroidota bacterium
GCGTCAATTAGCGGCATAAAATTTTGTAATCCGTTTTAATCTGTGAAATCCGTGAAAATCCGTGGCAGAAAAATATAAAAATAGTTTTGAATTCGCGTCAATTAGCGGCTTAAATTTTGTAATCGGTTTTAATCTGTGAAATCCGTGATAATCCGTGGCAGAAAAATATAAAAAATAGTTTTGAATTCGCGTCAATTAGCGGCTTAATGTTCCAAATCCGCGGCAGAAAAACTATAGATACAAAATCTATGTGTTCTTCGTGAATCCTTTGTGTCCCTTCGAGAACCAAAATGCACAAAACAATCTTCAATTTTTAAATTTCAATTGTACTTTTGAATTTTTAATTTTAAACTTTAAACTATCAGTTTATGGAAATCCTCATCAAGAAAATCATCTCCGGCGGCCAGACAGGCGCCGACAGAGGCGGACTCGACGCCGCGAAAGAACTCGGCATACCAACAGGCGGACACTGTCCGAAAAACTTCAAAACCGAAACGGGACACGACCGCGCTCTCGCAGATTACGGCCTCGTCGAAACTGACTCCGAGAACTACGAAGAAAGAACGATACTCAACGTTACCAACTCCGACGGCACCGTCATTTTCTGCAACGTCGACGAGAACGGGCTTATCATAGGCGAAGGAACTATGTTTACGTTCTATACCGCCGAAAGTATGTTCAGACCCGTGATTGTAAATCCCGATGAAAAAAACTTTCTCGCCTGGCTGAACGAAAACGGCATACATGTGCTAAACGTGGCAGGCAACAGGGAAAGCCTTTCTCCCGGAATGCACGAAAACGCGCGGCACTTCCTCGTCAAAGCGCTTTCTAAAACAATGAAATCGAGAGGAAAGAAACTTTATGAGGTTTTCCTGTTCGCTAAAGAAATAGAAAAAATTAAGAACGACAATTACTCGGGCTCCGCCGCTCTGCTTCTGTCTCTTATTAACGCGCTTATATCATTCCTCGATAATTCTCAAAACCTTTCCGCTGAAGATGTCGCGCGCGAGATAGAGATTAACCTGAGCGGTCCCGTAAAAAAACACTCGCAACTGGTAGTCCTTAAGAATTTCTTTGACGAACTCGAATCGAAACTGAAAAAATATTCCAACGTCGTTTCTTTCAGAAAGAAAATGACTGATTACCTCGCCGCATACAGGGATAAATGGAATAAGGTAAACGACAGAATCGCAGCCGTCGCGATGCGTTCGCTCGACTTTAAAAATAAGACCATACTTCTGCACAGTAACAGTTCGACTATAGTAAAACTGTTTGAAAAACTCGCGGAGAAAAATATCAAAGTGAAAGTGGTACAGTGCGAATCCCGCCCTGTGCTCGAAGGAAGACGGCAGGCGAAAAAAATTGCAGCGCTCGGATTTCCCGTTACGCTGATTGCCGACTCGTCAGTGATGAACTACGCCGATGAAATCGACTTCGCGCTTCTCGGTACAGACGGAATATTCAACAACTTCTTCCTTAATAAAATCGGCTCTTACTTTATCGCGCTCGGCATGAAAGAAATGAAAAAACCGCTCTACGTCCTAACCGACAGCCGGAAAATTGACAGTTCGCAGGGAATAGCCAGACTGCCGTTCGTTAAAATAATCCCGCCGGAAATCCATCATCCGCAGGGCGAACTGTGGGGCGAAAAAATCGATAACATCAAAGTAGAAAACCTCTACTTCGAACGCGTCCCGCTGAAATACGTTAAGAAAGTAATAACGGAGAAATAAAAAGTTTAAGATTATCCGCAATAATTTATTCGCCCCCTTTGACTTGACCTAAGGGTCTTAGACCGTACGGATGCCTGATGCAGGCATGGATATGCTCGAATTCGAATTAACCCGCGGAAACTTTATTATTACAAAAAATTATTATAGCGCACTTATAATCAACTAACACCTGTTTATCTTTTGTTTATTCTATACATCTGTATGTACCTTAATTTACAAATGAACCTTATACAAATCCCGTCGTTGTTAATATAAATGAAAAACAACGTATATGAAAAAAACAATTCTTATTCTGGCGGTAATTCTTTTTATCGCCCAGTCATTATCCGCGAGGATAATAATTATCAGTGTCGGACCGAACGGTGAAAGAACGTTTAGTCCCTCATCCGTCACTGACGCGATAGTCGGCGATACGGTAAGGTTCGTATGGATTTCCGGCGTTCACAATACTGTCTCTGGAACCATTCCGATGGGAGCCGCGAATTGGAGCAATCCAATCGACAACACAAATCAGATTTTCAATTACAAAATTACTGTAGCGGGCACGTACAATTACGTATGCACGTTCCATTCGGCATCCGGAATGACGGGCAGTTTTGTTGCGTCGCCGGTACTCGTGCAGGAAAACGGCTCGGTTGTTAAAGATTATGACCTGAAACAGAACTACCCGAATCCGTTCAATCCCGTGACGAGCATCAAATTCAGTATTCCCGTAAATTCTGTTGTGAAGATTAAAGTTTACAGCCTAACGGGTTCTGAGGTGGCGGCGCCTGTAAACGAAAATCTCGCAGCAGGGGAATACAGATTCAGTTTTAACGGCTCCGGACTATCCAGCGGCATCTATTTCTATAAAATTGAAACCGGAAATTACACACAGGTCCGCAAAATGGTACTAATGAAATAGTAATCTTCTTGAAGATTGTAACCTCGTAAGCATTTAGGGAATCAAAACATACAGCCCTTTTCAGTTCCGCTGAAATGGGCTGTGTTGTTTATAGACCTTCGTATTATTCTTGCAAATTATTGGCTTACCGATTTAATCTGTGAAATCCGTGAAAATCCGTGGCAGAAAAATAGATAAAAAATTAGTTTTGAATTCGCGTCAATTAGCGGCTTAAAATTTTAAATCCGTGGCAGAAATACTAAAGATAAAAAATCTTTGTGTCCTTCGTGAATTCTTTGTGATTCTTTGTGAACCAATTATA
>JAJTBN010000034.1 GCA_021286895.1 Bacteroidota bacterium
GTTCTGTTCAGTTGAGCAGACGTGTACCTGAAGTTGTTGAAATTAAATTCCGAAGTATCTCCTTTTTCCGTTTCCGAAAGTATGATACGGCCGATGTTTGTAATCGTGCCGGAGGTGCCGACGATGCAGTCGTATTTTTCTTCTTTAATCTGTCTAATGACAGGGTTCATTATAAGTCTGGCGTATCTCCTCGCTTCTTCTATATTTTCCCTGCCGAACTTCCCGTCCCCGAAAAATTTTTCAGTGAGCCTGACCGCTCCGAGTTTGACGCTGTTCGCGTAAAACACCTGACCGTTGCGTCCGATGAGGAACTCAGTGCTGCCCCCGCCGATATCGAGCAGCAGGATTCTGTTTGTGAAAACATCAAGCGACTGAAGTATGCCGAGATAAATCAGGCGCGCTTCTTCGAATCCCGAAACCACTTCAATCTGGATGCCGGTTTTATCCTGCACCATGTATATGAATTCATCCCTGTTCAGGGCTTCCCTTACGGCGCTTGTCGCAACGGCGCGAATATCCGCGCCGAAAGAATCGCTTATTATCTTGAACCTGCGCAGCGCGGCGAACGCGCGCTCCATCGCGTCGGGTGAAAGATACTTCATGTCAGTCGAACTCTTGCCGAGACGCACGACCTCTTTCTCCTTTGTCAATACCCTGACGATACCCTTGTCATTGACTCTTGCTATTATAATATGGAACGAATTTGTTCCTATGTCTATCGCGGCAAGATTTTTTTCATTCATCTGTGTTTTCCTGTTTCGATTAATTTCACTGATTCTTCAAATACTTCTTCGACCGTTATTTTATTTATATCATCCGACGGCGACTGTATGCTTCTGCCCGACTCGTTCACCGGACCCCATTCGAAAGAAGGCGTCGGCCCGAAAAGTCCGATTACCTTCGCGTTCACAGCCGCGGCGACGTGCATAGTTCCCGTATCGTTTGAAACGTACAAATCCGTAAGGAGAAGAACCGCCGCGACTTTCCTTATATGCGTTCTGCCGAGCACTGTAAAAGGAATTTTTTTCTTCTTGAGTCCCTCCGATACTATCTCAGACACTTCTATGTCCATGCCACCCGCAGTGACTATATTCATCGAACCGTAATTCCTGTGAAGGCGGACAATCAGTTCCACGAAATTTTCCGCCGCCCATCTGTTTCTTATTTTTCCGGCGCCGGGATGAAAAGCGAAAACCGGAACACCGTCCTGTTTTATCGCTGAAACGTAATCGCGGGCAAATTTCATTTCCTCTTTATCCGGCTTCATCACAACTTTTCTGCGCTCGGACGGGCTGAGGTCCGCGCCCGCGAGTCTCGCGTAATCGAGTATCAGTTCAGACTGATGAAGATTCTTTCCTTTCCAATCGAACCTGCCCTTTACAGTAAGATACTTCGCGGACTGATTTATCCTTCCGTCGATAACCGAAGCACCTATACGGATTTTCGCGCCTGAAAGATAACTTATGTAATGCGACGTCTTTGAGAACGAAACAGTCGAGGGAACAATGCTTATGTCGTATTTTCTTCTTCTGAGCGAGGCGATGAATTTCGGAAGCGTGATGTATTTATTTTTTTCGAAAACGATTAATTCGTCTATGTATTCGAAACCTCCGCCTTCGTACATCTTGCAGTTAACCGGAGACGCGATAAGAGTCAGGCGCGCGCCGTGATATTTTTTCTTAAGAGCGGCGTAAAGCGTGTTGCTGCAAAGCATATCACCGAGCTGGTTATGCTGGCGCACAACCAGAATATTCTTCACTTTATCCGTTTCAAAGTTCTTCGTAGTGTGCATCGACCGCTTTATCCTTATCTATTTGTGATTTTTTCTGCTGAGGTGCGGAACCTTTCACGCCCTTGTCGTTCGACTTAAGCCTGTAATAGATTCCCATCAGAAATTTCAGAATGTAATAAAGGAGTGCGAATAATATTAGATAGCCAAAAAACTTAATCATGTTTTATTTGTTTGCTGCTTTTCTTGCCGAAGGGTCAAAGTATTCCATGTTCCCGTGCACAGGTTTCATTATCTCCGTCAGAAGGTCTTCAAAATCCTTCGGGTTGTTTACAAAATCTATTTCAGCCGCGTTTACTATAAGCACACGCGACGCTTTATACCTGAAAAAGAAATAATTGTAGCCCTCGTTCAGGTCTTTTATGTACGATTCCGCAATCGGCTTTTCAGCGGGGCGGCCGCGCTTGTTGATGTTCGACATCAGACGGTCCACCGTCGACTGCAGGTAAATCACAAGATCGGGCACGACGATGTTTCCCTCTATGAACGAGACCATCTTTTCGTACAGTTCCAGTTCGTCGTCCGCGAGGTTCAGGTACGCGAAAATCTTATCCTTCTCGAAAATGTAATCCGAAATAATAAAGTTGTGAAAAAGGTCTTCCTGCCTTAACTGAAGCAGCTGTTTGTACCTCGTTAGAAGGAAATATATCTGCGTGTGAAAAGCGTATCTCGGAGGATTCTTGTAAAACTTCTCGAGGAACGGATTGTCCTCGAAATTCTCAAGAATAAGTTTGGCGTTCAGTTTCTCCGCCAACTTTTTAGCCAGTGATGTTTTGCCTGCCCCTATAACCCCCTCAATTGCTATGTATTTTATCGAATCTCCGGGCACTATTTTTTCGTTTTGTAAGGTTTAACTTTCGATTTGTCCCTTGTGTCAGAGAGCATTTTTTTCATTGTCTTAAACAAAACCGGATGCGTAAAATCCTGAGCGATTTCATTCATCGGCACGAGAACGAATTTTCTGTTTTGGATTTCCTTGTGCGGGACGGCAAGACTTTCCGACTGGTAAACGAGGTCGCCGAAAAAGAGAATGTCAATATCAATCTCCCTTTCCAGCCATTTGCCCCGCTTCGTCCGCCCGACGGATTTTTCGGTCGCTTTAAGAAATTTCAGCAGTTCTGACGGAGTAAGGTCGGTTTCAATCTTCAGCACGCTGTTCAGGAAATTTTCCTGGTCTCTTATACCCCATGGTTCGGTCTCGTATACCGAAGAAGACTTAATTAATTTTATCCGTTTGTGCTCAGCAATGGCGTCTGTCGTCTTTTTGAGATACAGCGCCCTGTTTCCTACATTCGACCCAAGCCCTAAAAATACGTTCTCTTTCACTTTCTTTCCAGTTCGTTTATGATTTCAACCGAATCTATTATCCCCAGCGGCGCGTTCGGTTTTCTTACCTTGACTATAACCCTGTGAACGAGGGGAAAATTTTCAATTATCGCCTCACAGACCTTGATGTTCGCGGTCTCTATGAGGTTGAATTTTTCCTTTCCGAATATTTCTTTCACAAGGTTGTAAACGGCAAGATAATTCACCGTCCTGCTGAGCTTGTCGCTGTGATTCAGTTCTTTTAAATCGCAATGCATCTCGATATCGACCTCGAACTGGTTGCCGAATACTTTCTCGTGCTCAAGGTCTCCGTGATATGCGAAAAACTTCGCGTTGTTTATTTTAATTACTGTTTGTTTCAATTATCTTTTTTTCGCTGATTTCTTTACGACTTTTTTTACCGCTTTTTTGATTTTCCTGTTTTCCTTTTTAACCGCTTTTTTGGCGGTCTTAACGGCTTTCTTCGCCGTCTTTTTTTCTTTCTTCGCTTTAGATTTCGCTTTTATTTTTTCAAGAGCGGCCGCTACCGTTTTGCCGATATCGGCGGGCGATTCGACAACGTGAATTCCGCATTCTCTCATTACGGCCATCTTCTCCGCCGCGGTACCCTTGCCTCCTGCTATAATCGCGCCGGCGTGCCCCATTCTTCTTCCCGGGGGAGCCGTTCTTCCGGCGATGAATCCAATCACGGGCTTCTTCATGTGTTTCTTAATGTAGTACGCCGCTTCCTCCTCAGCGCTTCCGCCTATTTCGCCTATCATGACCACGGCCTCGGTATCCTTATCCTCGTTGAATAATTTCATGGCGTCAAGGAATCTTGTACCGATAACCGGGTCGCCGCCGATTCCGATGCCCGTTGACTGACCTATCCCGAGTTTAGTAAGCTGATCGACTGCTTCGTACGTAAGGGTTCCGCTTCTTGAAACTACTCCGACTTTGCCTTTCTTGTGAATGAATCCCGGCATAATGCCGATTTTACATTCACCAGGAGTGATTATACCCGGACAGTTAGGCCCGATAAAACGAACGTCTCTGCCGTTCCTGTTCAGACTCTGAATGTAATTATACACCCTTATCATATCCTTTGCCGGTATGCCTTCCGTAATGCAGACGACAAGGTCAATGCCCGCGTCGGCCGCCTCGACAATCGCGTCAGCCGCGAATCCCGCCGGGACGAATATTACGGATACGTTTGCTTTTGTCGCCGCTACGGCTTCTTTAGCGGTATTGAATATCGGTATTTTTTCCGCGAACAGCGTTCCGCCCTTGCCGGGTGTTACGCCGCCGACAACGTTCGTGCCGTATTCAATCATCTGGGTTGTATGAAATGTGCCTTCGGAACCCGTGATTCCCTGTACGATAACTCTCGATTTTTTGTTTACTAAAATGCTCATAGGTTATTTTATCTTCTTTATTTTACTACGTTGCTTTTTATTCTCCACTTGCCGGTTTTATCCGCGACAAGATTGTAAGTAATTGAACTTTCCTTTTCAACTTCCTTGCCGTCGCTTCCGACAGTTGTTTGTTTTACCTTCACTTTCACGGTAGCATTTTCGCCTTTCTTCGATACAACAGTCGGCGGTTCTGTCACGATAAATTTTTTAACCCCCTTGTAATTCTTCTTGAAACTGTCGGCTGTCCTGCTTTCCCAGACCTGGCTCGCTTTCTTCATGTTAGCGTCGAAAGTCTTCGAATCGCTGACGCCTCTCTGAATGAACTCGAGATAGTCTCCCACAGCCGTCTGCGGATTATCAAGCCGCTTGTTAAGTTCCTTTTCTTTCTGTGTGAACTTTTCTTTGTTTTTGTCTTTGCTCTTCAGCGTATCCTTCACGGTTTTCGACGTATCCGTTACCGTCGTTTCCTTACCCTGCGCTATAAGCGTAGAATCTATTTTCTTAAGCCTTTCCTCCCACTGCTTCAACTGCTCTTCCTTAATCTTAAGAAAATCTTCTTTGTCCTTCAGTTCTTTTTCCTTATCGGAATATTGCTCTTTCTGTTGAGGAAGGTTTGAAGTTTCCTCTTTCTTGTTGCACGATGTGATGGTTAAGATAAAAGATATAAGAATTACTCCGGCAAGTAAAAATTTTATCCGTTTCATGTTTATATAATTTTTTATCAAAATATGTTATTTCCGCATTATATTCAATTGATTATTTGAAATTTGGGACAGGGTTGCGCGCGTTTTTAAATCGGTTGGCATGAATAAAATTTCCGGTAAAGTCAATGGCTCCGGAAAACAGCCCTCATCCCGTTAACAGCACTCCGTTTTTTTTGTGCATTCTTATAATCTTGATAATACTGCATGTTTCTGTTAATTTGATTATTGCATATTTTCGACATATAGCGCAATCCAAACGGTTTTTAAGTGTTTTGCGGCGCAGATGCCGGATATGCGGTTTTAATATTTTTATGAGGAAGATTTTTTTCATAATATTGATTTTTTCGACCCTGAAGCAGGGTTTTGCGGGCAACGAACCGCAGGAACTGCCAAAAACAAACTTTGTTTTGTTTTCCGAACTGCTCGGCAAAGGACTTAACATGATTGAGGATGAAATTACCGTGCTGGGCAAAGAAAAAATATACAAACTCGACGCGGGACAGGAATCGGAAATGAAAAATTTCTTTCTAAACGTTTTCAGACAGAAGTTTGCCACGGACAGGGTTGTGTATGAAAAGAAAACCGACACCAGTGATTTCGAGATTCACATAAAAAATCTCGATATGAAAACGAGTTATTCAAGGCCGGAGGGAAAATCGTTGTTAGGCGACGATTTTACAGACCGCACGATTTCCGCATCGTTTGAATACGGCATTTACCGCGGCGGTACGGAATTAAGTTCAAAAAAATTTTTCGAAAATTATAAAGACAATATAAATGTTAAGGATTACGAATACGTTCAGAATCAGGAATTTACATTCATGAATTCCGAACTGCCCGGGAAATCATTTCTGGGAAAAATATTCGTACCCGCCGTCGTGGTTTTATCTTCAGCCGCCGCGGTCATTCTGTTTTTTACTATAAGAAGCAAATAATATGAAAAAATATATGAAATTGTATTTAATCCTCGCTGTAACGGCTCTTTCAGTGATTTTTTCAGCATGCGGCAGCAGCGACAGGTCCAACATCAATACGGACGACCCGGAGAAGGCTTATAATATAGCCATGGAAAGTTATAACAAGAAAGACTATCTGCAGGCTATCGACGATTTTTCGGTTATAAAAGTGAAATTCTCGGGTACAAGCATCAGCGATAAAGCGCAGTATTACTTCGGCATGAGCTACCTTAAGCGCGAGGAGTTTGTTCTTGCCGCTTACGAGTTCGAATACCTTCTGAAGAATTACGCAACGAGTTCATTCGCGATTGACGGCAGGTTCCAGCTGGCGATGTGCTATTTCGGACTTTCCCCGAGGTATTCTCTCGACCAGACTTATACGTATCAGGCTATCAGCGAATTCAAGAATTTCCTCGAACTTTATCCGACCGACAAGAACGCGCCCGACGCGGAAGCGAAAATAAAAGAACTCAGGAATAAACTGGCATTTAAAGAACTTAAATCGGCCGAACTTTACATGAAGATGGACGATTATAAAGCGGCCACTGTTTATTACGAACATGTGCTCGATGAATACTTCGATACCGATTACGCCGACGACGCACTTTACGGAAAGATTATAACGCTGAAGACAAGAAAGAAATACGAGGAAGCGAAGAAGGAAATTGAAAGGTTCGAGACAAGATTTCCGAAAAGCGACCTTCTGCCGAAAGTACAGAATATTAAAAAATCATTATAAGAATGCAGGATAGAAAAGTAAAGGACTCACAGGTCGAAATGATTGAACTGGTTCTGCCGAACGATACTAACATGCTCGGCAACCTGCTTGGAGGAAGGCTTATGCACTGGATTGACATAGCCGCGGCGCTCGCTGCATCGAGGCACTGCAACAACATTGCCGTCACGGCCGCTGTGGACAATCTCCAGTTCCATAATCCGATAAAACTCGGAGACATAGTAAGACTCAAAGCCTCCGTTAACCGTACATTCAAAACTTCGATGGAAGTCGGAGTCAGAGTAGAGGTAGAGGATATTTATTCGGGAAGCACATTCCATTCAAACAGCGCATATCTTACATTTGTAAACGTTTACAAACCCACAGGAAAGCCTATTCCCGTGCCTCCGGTAATACCCGAAACCGAAGACGAGAAAAGAAGGTTCGAGCAGGCATTGCTCAGAAGAAACCAGAGACTTAAAGAAAAATCCGGACTGATTCAGAACTGATATGAACGAATTCTCATTAGAGTGCAAAAGCCTTGAAAAGAGATACCTGAACAGGGTTATCTTCAGGAATTTCAACGAGACCCTGAAAGCCGGGGATTCTCTCGCGATTACAGGGAGGAACGGCTCGGGAAAATCCACACTGCTGAAGATTATCGCTAACCTTATTAAGCCCGACAGGGGTACAGTCACAATGACCGATAACGGCAGCGAGATAAATCACGACAAACGTCATTTTCATACAGGCATGATAGCCCCTTATATAAACCTGTACGAAGAACTGACGGCTTACGAGAACCTTTCATTCTTCTACGACCTTAAAAGCCCGGGCGGCAAGGACAAGAAAGAAAGAATCGGCTTCCTCCTCGAAAAAGTCAAATTATACTCCCGCCGCAACGATGAAGTCAAAAATTTTTCTTCAGGCATGAAGCAGCGCGTCAAGCTCGCTTTCGCCGTCATAAACTCTCCCCGCCTGCTTCTAATGGACGAGCCGAGAACGAACCTCGACACCGAAGGAGTCGACCTCGTATACGGCGTAGCGGAAGAGCAGAAAAAAAACGGCATACTTATAATCGCCACGAACGAGCCGGAGGACACCGGAATCTGCGGAAGAACCGCGTCGATAGAAGACTTCAAACAATAAACGAAACTTTAATCCTTGACATTTGGTTATTAAATACATAAGTTGCTAATAGCAACTATTTCTATTAGCAACTAATTTATGGCATGAAAAAAAGAACTATTTACATAGCAGTCCTGGTTATTCTCGCCGCAGGAGTCACGGTATTTTTCTCCTTCACTAAGAAGGACGATACGGGAAAAACGGGATTAAGCACGATTTTCAACAAAAACGATAATAACAAAGGAAAAATGGAACATTTAACCGTAGAAACCTTCAAGAAGAAGGTATTCGATTACGACAAGAACAAAGAATGGAAATATGAAGGAGAATTGCCCGCTATTATAGATTTTTACGCGGACTGGTGCGGTCCCTGCAAGATGGTAGCCCCGGTTCTCGAGGAATTATCAGGTGAATACGACGGCAAGGTTATAATATACAAAGTCGATACGGAAGCCGAGCAGGAACTCGCGGCGGTATTCGGGATAAGAAGCATTCCTTCGATACTCTTCATACCGAAGAACGGCCAGCCCCAGATGTCTATGGGCGCCATGCCGAAGGAAGGATTCATTCAGGCAATCAACGATGTACTTCTTAATAGCAAGAACTGAGTTTTTCATAGCATGAACAATCATGTTCTCCCTCGAAAAGGCGGTTCCTCCAACCGCCTTTTCTTTTTCCAGCGCGATTAAACGGCTGTATTGAATTGAAACTCTGATTCATTCTTGCTAATATGCCATTAACAACTTTTGTTAATAACAATAAATCATGAACGACAGGATAATCGACCTTATTCTCGGGATGAAGAGCAAGTGTCTCGAAAAGGAGGAATCCATAAGGCAGGAATTCGGCCTGTCGCCCGCGGAATACCGCGGAATAACGGCGATGGATTTCGACCAACCGTGCAACTGCAACAAACTTTCACAAAAGATGGGGCTTTCGGTTTCGAGGGGAAGCAGAGTAATCGAGAAACTCGTAAAGAATAAATATATAATCTCGGAAACAGCGCAAACCGACAAGAGGAACATTATTCTTCACCTTGCGCCGAGGGGGATAAGAATCAAAAAGAAAATAGACAGCATGCTAAACGAATGTGAACAGGTGATTGAAAGCAAACTCACTAACACCGAGATTAAAAACACGCTTAAGATTTTTCAGAAACTGGGCAACTGCCTGTAACATTATAACGGATTTTTAAAAAAAGGGAAGCGGTTTCGTACGCCGCTTCCCTTTTTTGTCAGTTCAAAAATCTGTCGAGCGCGTTATAGACTATTTTCGAACCTTCTTCGTAACCTTCCCTGAATTCTTCCGGGTCGGCGTATTCTTCCGCAAGTCTTGAACCAAACTGTATATGAGCGGCTTCGTTCAAATGCTCGTCGAAATACTTAGTCTCGCCTTCCGCGAATCCGTAAAAGTTCAGAAGTCCTTCAGTCTTGCTTTTCGCGACCTCCGGCTGTTGTATCTCGAACGCGTGAACCGCGCCGAGCAATTTCGAAGGACTCATCGACATGAATTCATTAACGACGTCTTCCATTCCCTTGTGATCGTTACCTTCAAATCTCGACATGAATTCGCGCCATAGTTCGATGTGCCTTCTTTCGTCTTTTATAACTTCGACCGACTGTCCTTTTCCCGCGTTAAGCCCGTTTACCGCTTTCTCCCAGAACGCGGGCATCATTTTGATGAAATCAAAATATGAACGAGCATAGCATGACAGCTGTTCCCCGGATATTTCCCCTCTTGTCCACTGCTGATAGAACGGATGCTCAAGCAGCCTGAATTGCTGATTCATAGTTCTCCTTTTTTATTGTTCAATATATATAACAAAATTATACGGTCTTTAAGTTCTTGTCTTATGAATTTCATTTAATATTAATTCATTTTAAGGTAAATTTCATAAAATATAAAAAAATGAAGAATAAAATCTTAATAATCGCTCTGCTTCTGACAGCGTTTGCTTTCAGGGCATATTCGAATGAAATCGAATTCACAAAAGGAACATACGCCGAAGTTCTCGCGAAAGCGAAAGCCGAAAACAAAGTACTCATGATAGACTTTTTCACCGACTGGTGCAAATGGTGTGTGGAACTCGACAAGAAAGTATACACAAACTCCGAAGTCGCAGACTTCGCGAACGCGAAACAGATAAACTGGAAGATTGACGCAGAAAAAGGAGAAGGAATAGATCTTGCCAAAAAATTTAATGTCAGCGGTTATCCGACAATCGTATTCGTTAACGGCGACGGCAACGAAATAGACAGGATTATAGGATATTTCCCTGCCAAGGACTTCCTTCAGACTATGAAGGATTATAACGAAGGGAAAAACACTCTGCCGTCTATTAAGAGCGCCCTCGAGAAATCTCCCGACGATGTCGAAGCAAACTTCAAGATGGGAAAGAAAATTTCCGATTACGGTGAAATGGAAAAGGCGAAGTCCTATCTCGACAAGGTTGTAAAACTTGACCCCGACAATAAAGCCGGCTATACAGACGACGCCGAACTTATGATTGTCCAGATGAGCAATAAGACTGAAAACATAGAAGCGTTCATTAAGAAATACCCGGAAAGCGACCTTCTGAAGCAGGCATATATTTCTCTTGCCGAAATTTCCTTCTCGGAAGGAAAAACCGATAAGGCGGACGGTTATTACAAAATACTTTTTGACAAATACGGAAAGAACGACGAGGAAATTACGTTCGGTTATGCTCAGTTCCTCATTTCCAAAATTTATGCTATCAGCAAGAAGAATGACGCGAATCAGTCCGACTATAAAAAAGCAATCGAACTCGCTAACGAATGTCTGAATTATACAAAAGGAAGCACGAGCGAAGGCTCATGCTATTACTACCTCGCCGACTTCTATTTCAGGCTCGGCGATAAGGCAATTGCGAATGAATACATAGAAAAAGCAATTCTTGTGCACGACAAGAAAGCATACAGGGAATTACAGGAGAAGATAAACAAATAATGTACAAAGAAGAATTTATGAGAAAGGCGATACGCCTTTCAATCGATAACGCTAAAAAAGGCGGCGGTCCTTTCGGCGCCGTCATCGTAAAGAACGGGAAAATAATCGCAGAGGGCGTAAACAGGGTTACTTCAAAAAACGACCCTACTGCCCACGCGGAAGTCGAGGTTATCAGAAACGCCTCGAAGAAACTTAAGAATTTCAGCCTGAAAGGATGCGAACTGTACACATCATGCGAACCTTGCCCGATGTGCCTTTCGGCGGTTTACTGGTCGAACCTCGACAGGATATATTTCGGTAACACGAAGAAAGACGCGGCGAAAATCGGGTTCAGGGACGATTTCATTTACCATGAACTCAGCAGGCCGATTCTGAAAAGGAAACTTAAAATCACGCAGCACCTCAGAGACGAAGCCCTGACTGCATTTGAAGTCTGGGACCTGAACGACAGGAAAAAAGAATATTAGAAAATAAGTCTTATTAAAATCCCTATTGCCGCTCCCGATATGATGAGGTAATAGGGTTTTAATTTTGTGAAAAACAAAACCAGCATACCTCCTGCAAACATTCCGAATGTCGCGTAATCTATAAGCGCGTCTTTAGAGAGAAAATACGCAGTCGTTATTATCGCGCCTATAGCCGCGGCGTTCGCGCCCTTTATCGCGGCCTTAAGTATTATATTGTCCTTGACTCTCTCAATGACCTGAGTCAGTATCATCACAATCACGAACGTGGGGAGAAAAATAGATATTGTTGAAAGCACGGAACCGGGTATGCCGGAAACCATATACCCGATGAACGTGGATGTTATGACAACCGGACCGGGCGTAATCTGCCCGAACGCGATTCCGTCGAGAAATTCCTTTGCCGTAAGCCAGTGAAGGTTTTCAACCACGTCCTGCCTGAGCACCCCGATTATCACGAAACCGCTTCCGTAGGTCAGCGCTCCCGCTTTAGTAAACACGGTAATCATCTCCAGAAATTTCACGTTAATCAGTTCAGCAGCACCGAGAACGAAATCCCTGCCGTGGAAATAAAGGTTTGCAAATATTTCTGAAAGTAAAGCGAACGGAAAAAGCGCCAAGGATTTTATTCCTCCGCTTTTGTTTTTTCTTTCGACGGAAGTATAATAAATGACCGCTATCAGAGCCGAGCCGAAAATAAGAAAGAGTATGTGTATTCTGTAGAACAGGGATATAGCAATCGCGGCGAAGAACAAGACATACTGGAATTTATCGTTCGCGAATACAGAACGGCTGAGATTGAAGCCCGAGTGGAATATTATCGAGATGATAACGGGGCTGATGCCGTAAAGCCCCCAAACGATGTAATTGATGTCCCGGTACTCCTTGTAGAAGACCGAGAACAGAAGCACGATTAGAAAAGACGGAAGCACAAGTCCGACAGCCGCGAGAACAGCCGCCGTAAACCCTTTTTTAAAATAAGCGAAGTAAACAGCGACCTGAAAAGCGAGCGGACCCGGCGCTACCTGAGAGTAGCCGAAATAATCACGGAACTCTTCAAGCGTCATCCATTTCTTTTTGTAAACAAGGTCCTGCCGTATGTGGTTGATAATCGCAAGCGGGCCGCCGAAACCGGCTATGCCGAGATAGAGAAAGTATCTGAAGATATCAAAATTTGTCATTCGACAAATTTGTTAATCTCCAATGCAATTTCAATATCCTTTTCCGTAATACCGCCTGCGGTGTGCGTCGAGAATGAGACCTCGACTTCCGAGTATTTCATCGTAAGATAGTCAGGATGGTGGTCGAACTGCTGGCAAATCGTGCTGATGACAGTGACAAGCCCGGCAGTCTGCGGGAATCCCTTCGTCTTAAAAACTTTCTTGATGGAATTCCCGTCAACGTACCATCCTCTTGCTTCTTTGATTCTCTGAAGAAGCATGTCAGGATTTAGTTTATCCATTTTATTTTAATTATCCCTGATCGAGAGAATACCCTTTCTCTCCGTCAAAGTTATAAAGATTTTCTGTTTTGACGAAATCAAATCCATGCTCTCTTAATTTACCGAGCATTTCCACAATCGCTCCGTGAGTAACAATCTTTCCGTTATCCGGATTCATGTATCTGCATCTCCACTGATCGACAGTACCGATATTCGCGGAGCCATGAGGATACACCTTAACTCCCCTGTTGCTTATCTGCTGTAATTCGAGATTATCGGCTTTTCTCTTGCTTAAAATATTTCCAAGGTCGTCCGGAGAGCCGCTTGTCCAGTCGAGGAATACGTCGACGCCTACAAGGTCTTTCCTGACTGCGGAAAGCGATTTTGTGTTGACCTTATCTACCTTATGATGAGATTCTGAGGAATATTCGACTGCTTTAAGTATAGCCGGTTTCTGTCCGAGTCTTGCAATCACTTCATCCGCGAACTCTCTGGTACCGACCGCTATTTTGCTCACGCCTTCGCTGAAGATGTCGTATGTATGGACACCTTCTTCGAGAGTCTTAAGCCAGGCGTTATGCACTTTAGCCGCAACATCCGGCTGACCAATATGCACCAGCATCATGACCGCGCCGAGCAGGAGTCCCGAAGGGTTCGCCTTGTTCTGACCTGCTCTTCTCGGGGCGGAGCCGTGAATCGCCTCGAACATCGCGAACTCATCGCCGACGTTAGCGGAACCCGCAAGGCCCACTGAACCTGTCATCTGCGCCGTAACGTCCGAAAGAATATCGCCGTAAAGGTTTTCCATAACAAGCACATCGAACTGTTCGGGCGTCGTGGCGAGTTTCGCCGCTCCGATATCGACAATCCACACTTCCTTTTCCAAATCCGGATACTCTTCACCGATTTCGACAAATGTTTTGTGGAAAAGGCCGTCGGTTATTTTCATTATGTTGTCCTTGACAAAACACGTAACTTTTTTCCTGTTGTTCTTGCTCGCGAATTCAAACGCGTACCTAATTATCTTTTCCGTTCCGGGATAAGATATCAGTTTGAGCGCCTGAGTCACCTGTCTCGTCTGCCTGTACTCGATGCCGGCGTAAAGGTCTTCCTCGTTTTCCCTGCAGATAATCAGGTCCATTACGGGATGCTTCGTCTTGATGAACGGATGATAGGAAACGCAGGGTCTGACGTTCGCGTAAAGACCGAACATTTTTCTGGTTGTAACATTGAGGCTCTTATAACCGCTGCCCTGAGGGGTCGTAATCGGGGCTTTAAGAAATACTTTTGTTTTTCTTAACGAGTCCCAGGACTCGGGCGCTATACCGGATGAATTGCCGCTCAGGTAAACCTTTTCGCCAACTTCGATAACTTCTGTTTCAATTCTCGCTCCGGCCGCCGTGATTATCTTTAGAGTGGCTTCCATAATTTCGGGACCGATGCCGTCTCCGTATGCGACCGTTATTGGTGTTTTGTCGGACATTTTCTTAACCTTTCAAGTATGATTAAATTTTTTTATATACGAATTTTTGAATTTGAATAATACGTATTTATTATATTAGTAAAAACCAATAAATAAGTTATTAAGTTCTGATTAGACAAGGATTTACGGCAGGTATTTTAATTTGGCGGAAAATTCAGCGCATCCTGTAAACAGAAGATCGAATCTTTTTTGAATCCGTATTTTTGGAAAAAGGAATTCGCAATGCTCACAGATTGAAGTTCTCTAATAATCCGATTTTAACTAACGGGAGATTTCCGGAATACAAATTATAATTAATACCGGGAGTCCCGCAAAGTACGGTGAGACTCCCGGTTATTCTGAAAGAGAAATAGTATTTCGAAAAAATCTACTTAATTACAGTCATTCTTTTTGTTTCTTTGTACTTTCCAGCATCAAGAGTATAGAAATATATGCCGCTCGAAATATTATCCGCGCGGAAAGGTATTGAATAATACCCTGCTTCGACCTTGCCGTTCAACAGGGTTGCAACAACCCTTCCTGCAATGTCATAGATTTTAAGAGCGACCACAGATTGTTCAGGAATATTGAATCTTATCGTTGTTGCTGGATTGAACGGATTGGGATAATTTTGTTCCAGTCCGAACTTCGAGGGAGCGCCAACAATGACGTTACCGTTCAATTCAAAATATTCATAATTCCCGTTATTGTCTGTTTGTTTGAGACGGTAACTATATTTGCCGGACTGTAAGTTTTTATCTTCGAACGTATAGTTCGCGGAAACGTTGAGTCCGCCTTTCGCTTCAGCGAATCCGATTCTTACCCAGCCGGATTCCCCTGTTTTTCTTTCAACTCCGAAACCAGTATTGTTGATTTCAGAAGACGTGCTCCAGGCAAGCCGTACATTATCGTCTCTGACAATGGATGTAAACGATGACAGTGTTACGGGAAGAGGAGCATTAGAAAGCGTATTTCCGTCAAGACTATTTCCTGCAATACCAAACTCTGAGAAGCCTGTCAATCCCGATCTGGTGACATTAGGATTAACATTATTTCCACCTGCGGCAACATGGCCACCGCTTAGAGTCCATAATGATGAATTACCCCCGGTTCTTTTTATAACTCTCAATTTGGAAAAGTTCGAAGACGATATACCAGATATACCGTAAGCGCCGAGAACTACTGTATAATTTCCACCTGTAATTTCTGATGTTGTAAGCTTCCAATATACTTCGCTGGAATACTTATCGAGCGTATACGATCCTGCATCGGTCAACGGAGAACCGTTTGCATTTCCCGGATCTGAATCAAATTCTGTTCCGAGTAATCTTCCGCCGGTTGTTGGTTTAGTTGTGAAACTTATATTTACCGGCCTGTAATAAGACGGACTGCCAAGAGGAAAGTACACATTCGATACAGTATCGGCAGCAAACCACCTTTCAAAATTCCCGATGATGTAAGATGATGATGTCGGTACTGCCGGACTTACTGAACCTGTATTTCCCGTTCCCGAGCCAAGTGTAATTTTATTTGTTCCGGTACTAACCAGTCCGTTTGTCAAATTTAAAGTACCCTTAATGGAGCAGTTTCCTGACATCGTCAATCCGGATGAATTATTTACGGTGAGATTATTGAAAGTGAATCCCGGAACGGTCTGTGCCAATGAGCCGTTGAACGTTATTGTATTTCCTGTTATAGTATGCGCGGTCGCGGTACCCGGCATGAAAGTTCCCACTATTGACACGTTTCCTGACGGAAGAGTTTTATTGTAATTGCTGAATGTTAAATTACCATAAGTTCCTGATACAACCGATTGCCCGTTTGAAGACTGATTGTACGAAACTGTCCCTGCCGCCGAACTTGTAATCGTGCCTGAAGTCTGTGATACGTTACTATTTAATGTAAGAGTATTAGTTCCCAAAGCAAGTGTTCCGGAGGATAGCGTCAGCGCGTTAATCACCGTAAGGTTTGAGCCTAATGTCAAAGTACCGGTTCCGCTCATGGTCAGAGAACTTAACTGTTCTGAGCCGGAAGTAAATAATATTGAACCGCCAGTTCCGGATATCAATAGACTTGAGGACGAAGAACCAGTCACCGTTCCTGTTCCGGAAATCGAGCCAGAGATAGTCAAAGATTTCCCATTAAGATTTAAAACATTATTTGCATTAATAGTCACTTCACCGCGGACGGAAATGTCGGTACCAAGAGTAGTCGTGCCTTTGCTTATAGAAAAATTATTGAATTCTGTAAATACCGTTGCAGGCATATTATTGTTCGCATTCAACTGTACAGTACCAGTGCCACAATTAAAGACGCTTGAAGTATGTATAACCGAAAATCCATTGCATATAAGTGTTCCTCCGGAGGACATATCTAATATTCCCTTTTTATTATTAGATCCCTGTACAGCTCCTAATTGCACAGAACCGCTGACTGTTAACTGGGATCCGCTATTGAAAATTAGACTTCCGTCCCCCGCGTCGTTTGAGTTTGGAATACCCAGAACGATACTTAGACATACCGCTGTATTAATATTTACTGTCAGTGTGGCATTTTTACCAACAACAATTGCATCCGAAGATGTCGGCGCACCATTCACTCCTGAACCGCCAGTAAGATTGGCCCAGGAAGTGTTCGATGTAACGTATATTGTTGCCCCATACATTTTACTCTCAGAGAAAGCAATTATTAAAAACAATGCTATGTAAATAATAACTTTTTTCACGATAAATTTTCCCTTTCTTAAAATATTTTTATGCTTTCAAAATTCTATATAAAATAATAAACATATTGGTCGTCATTATGGAATTTGGTTAATAATTTTACATAATGAATGGACCTCAAAAACGGTTCATAGTATAACAATAAACGAAACAAGCTATATTTATATTCGTTCGATTCTGTAAAAAATCAAATGCTCAAGACATTAATTATTTTTTTTAACATAACTGTTATATGCTATGGATTTAGAAAAATATGAGACATTCATTTTTTGTCGGACACTTATTTCAAGGCCTTTAAATGAACTTAATAAAATGAATACAAAAGTCGATTTCATTTTTCCCTTTCAAACAATAAATTAACAAAATGAAAAGGGAAAACCCTGCCTCACAAAAGAGAAGAATTTATACGATAATTACGGTGAATCAGACTACGCAGACAAAAATTGGATAAGTCTTCGGAAAATATTTTGCGAATTCAGCGGACAAGATTTCATTACCCTTTTTTTTCTTATTTTTTGCGCTGCCCTTAGCTGAAAAATGTGATGTATGACCCTAACTTAATTCTATATAAATTTCAGAAAAAAATATCAAATAGTCAAATGAAATATTTAGTATTTTGGGGATTTTTTTGAATTTGGAGTATTTATTGCGTGTTGCAAATACGGAAATATAACCCGAATAATCGGAAAATAAAAAACCGCTTAATGATCTGGAAACAAGATGATTAAGCGGTATTGAAATTCTTACAGGCGATTATTTTTGTATCACCATTTTTCTCGTAAATGACGCGCCGTTATCCGTTACCAGACGATAAAAATAAATCCCGCTTGAAAGATATCCAGCGTCGAAGTTTACTGTATATGAACCCGCGTTCTTGTGTTCGTTCAGCAGTGTGCTTACAGTCTTTCCTGTTACATCGTACACTTTCAGAACGACATTCGCGGATTTCGGCAGGTCGAACTTTATTGCCGTCACCGGATTATACGGATTCGGATAGTTCTGGTACAGATTAAATGCCGAAGGTGTTATGCCTGTTTCCCCGGGTACTGCTGTAGGATTCGACATCAGTTTTATTTCCCATATTCCGTTGCCGTGCGTAGCGGCTCTTAGTTTTCTTCCTACCGGCACGTAAGCCAGGTCGAATACTATCGAATACGGCATACCTCTTCTGTATTCGCCCCATGTCGTTCCGCCGTTAGTGCTCGCGTAGACGCCGAGGTCGTTGCCGCAGTATAAGTTTGTCGGATAAACAGGGTCGACAAAAACAGACTGCGTCGGCAGGTCGGGAAGATTGTTAGTCATGTCTGTCCAATTTGTTCCCGCGTTTGTCGATTTATAAACGTGTCCCGTTCCGAAACCTCCAAACGTAACGTAAACTTCGCTCGCCTTGTAAGGATTCGTAATCATCCTTGTCGGATACCTGTTAGGGAGCGAGCCTGTTATGTTAGTCCAGTTAGTACCGCCGTTAAAAGAACGCCATACGCTCGCGCTTACGGACGTCGTCGGCGTCACGCCTACATAAATTGTATCTACCGACAGTCTGGAAGTCGCCATGGATAAGGCTTTCCCACCGCCGAAGTTCAGAAGCGAAGCCGAAAACGACGCGCCCGCGTTCGTGGATTTG
>JAJTBN010000279.1 GCA_021286895.1 Bacteroidota bacterium
GAATTCGACGCGCTCGTAAGTTTTAAACCGAATGTCTGCGTCACGAACCCTGCGAAAAGAAAGAAACCAAGTATAATCCCCTGATAAACGTCTCTTCTCCTGAACTTTTTTATTCTTTTTCGGTAAAACACATAAAAGATAATAAGCGTCAGGAAAAATCTGAGAAAAATAAAAGCGTTCGGCGATGCGTAATCGAGAGCGATTTTTACCGACGGGAAACTGAATCCCCATACGAATGCGCAAAGCAGCAGAAGGAATTCGGATTTGTAGTTCGTCGGGCTGGATGTAAAATAGTTCTTTATTCCCTCGAATAAACCCGCGGCTTTAACCGTATCGTCTGATTGCATCTTAATCTTCCGCGGTGTTAATTGAAGAAACCCGTCAGTTTGGGCTTGTATATTATGATGAATGAGACTGCGAACCAGAGGAAAATGTTGATTATCAGAGAAAGGTCTTTTGTGACTATCTGCTCCGGGCTTTCTCCGAGATTTTTCTTGTGCAGAAGGTATAAATACCTGAACATGCCGTAGATAACGAACGGTGTCGTGTATATCAGGTTTTCTGTATGAAATGTCGTAACCGCTTTGTCGGATACGGTATAAAGCGCGTAGCAAATAATCGTGCCCGTTACCGCTACAGTGTTCATCTGGTCAGTAAAAGATATATCGTAATGCTCGAGCACCTTGCGCTGATTTTCTATGTTTTCGTTATCAGTCCCCGATAATTCCGCCCGCCTCTTTGATATCGCGAGAAAGAGCGAAAGGAAAATCGTCGTCAGCATCATCCAGTTTGAAAATGCCACGCCTATTGCCGCGGCGCCGCCTTCAACCCTGAGCATGAACCCGATAGAAATTATAAATACGTCGAGTATTACTACATGCTTAAACTTGAATGTGTAAAGAACGTTCAGAAGAAAATATATAAGAATTACTAACGTAAATTTAATGTCGAGTTGCGATATTATCAGAAGTATAGGAAGCACTAAAATGAAACCGAAAATCACCGCCTCCTTGACTTTTATCTCGCCCGATGCGAGCGGCCTGAACCTTTTCTTTTTGTGAATTCTGTCCGCGTCGATATCTACAATGTCGTTTATGATGTAAACTATGCTCGACGTCAGGCAGAACGCGGCGAAAGCGAGGAAGTTTTTCGATAGAATCTGGAAGTTAAGAAGTTGTCCCGCGAATAGGATAGGCGCGAAAACAAACAGATTCTTTATCCACTGTTTTGGGCGGATTAATGATATTAACTTCGTGATTTTCATCGAATAAATATAACTCTCAAAATCAATCTTTGAAAGTCAAAGAAAAATAGGGAAGTAAAGCCTCGTTCTGCTGTTTGTCCTTTATGAAGTAAATCCCGGTCCTGCTGTTTGTCCTTTATGAAGTAAATTCCGGTCCTGCTGTTTTCCTTAATGTTCTTTATAGTAAATATCTCTTGCTCTTCTTGATTCTTGATTCTTGATTCTTGATTCTATAAACCTCATCAAGATCCTATATTCTGCTCTTCTAACTTCTGCTCTTAAAAAACCGCGCTCTCATGATACACCCCGAACACCTCCTTCAGTTCTCCCGTCATCTCCCCGAGCGTAACGTAGTTTCTCGCGCAGTTGAGGATTACCGGCATCAGATTCCGTCCGTCCTTTGCCGCTTCCTTTAATTCTTCAAGTGACTTTTTCGCGTTCTGCTGATTTCTCGATGCCTTCATTTCCCTCAATCTCCTGACCTGAAGTTCTTCTACCGATTTCGATATCTGAAGAATCGGAATGTCGATTTTTTCGTCCTCTTCTACAAAATCGTTCACGCCGACTACAATCTTTTCCCTGTTATCAAGTTCCTTCTGGTACTTATAAGCCGCGTTAGCAATTTCTTTCTGGAAGAATCCGTTCTCTATGCAGGCTATGACTCCGCCCTGTGCGTCTATCGCTGCAAAATACTTTTCCGCTTCGGCTTCAATGTCGTCAGTAAGTTTTTCAACGTAATAACTGCCGCCCAGCGGGTCCGCAACGTTTATTACGCCGTGCTCGTAAGCGATTATCTGCTGCGTTCTTAACGCTATCTTTACAGCCTTGTCTGAAGGAAGCGCAAGCGTCTCGTCCATCGAATTCGTATGCAGGCTCTGCGTGCCGCCAAGCACTGCCGCGAGCGCCTCGATAGCCGTTCTTACAATGTTGTTCTCAGGCTGCTGCGCAGTCAGCGAACATCCCGCTGTCTGAGTATGGAACCTGAGTATCCAGCTCCGCGGATTCTTCGCCCCGTACTTATCCTTCATCCTCTTCGCGTAAATCCTCCTCGCCGCCCTGAATTTCGCTATCTCTTCGAAAAAGTCGAGATGCGAATTGAAGAAATGCGATATCCTCGGCGCGAACGCGTCCACATCGAGCCCTCTCTCTATGCATGCCTCTACGTATGCGAACCCGTCAGCCAGCGTGAATGCAAGTTCCTGAGCCGCCGTCGAACCTGCCTCGCGTATGTGATAACCGCTCACGCTTACAGGGTTGAACTGCGGCACTTCGTTCGTGCAGTATTCAATCATGTCCGTGATTATCCTCATCGATTCTTTCGGAGGATAAATAAATTCTTTCTGCGCTATGTATTCTTTTAAAATGTCGTTCTGTAGCGTGCCTCTTAATTTCGTGAAGGGCACATTCTGTTTTTCCGCGACCGCGAGATAAAATGCGAATACCATCGCGGCAGGGGAGTTGATTGTCATCGATGTCGATACCCTGTCGAGTGGTATTCCGTTGAAAAGTATTTCCATGTCGGCGAGTGATGAAATTGAAACACCGCATATTCCTACTTCGCCCTCAGAAAGCGGCGCGTCGGCGTCCCAGCCCATTAACGTCGGCATGTCAAACGCCGTTGAAAGCCCCGTCTGCCCGTGCTCAAGAAGATATTTGAACCTCGTATTAGTGTCCTCGGGCGTACCGAAACCCGC
>JAJTBN010000280.1 GCA_021286895.1 Bacteroidota bacterium
GCCCGCATGAACTTCCCCGGCCGTCTCGGTGGTAACTGGACATGGCGTTTTGTCTGGGATCAAATCACTCCCGACCTTGAAAACACCTACCGCTACCTCGGCTACTTCTACGAACGCCCAAAAACCGAAAAAGCATAATCCCCCCTTTTAATCATCCTGTCCCTCGAAAGAGGGACAGGGATTATTCTGAATAATATCCTACGGATAATTCTTTTTTATATAAACCAATTATTCCATCTCTTACATCTGCAAGTTGTTTTTCTAATTTGCGAGTTTCACGTCTCAACTCACTATTGAAACCTTGATTATATCGTCGATTATCTTCCATGTCCTCGTATTTATTCAAAATGTCTGCAAGTAATTTATAGCACTCTTCTACTTTATCTGTTAATTCTCTTGATAGATATAACTTCGAAAATAGTATTTCATTTTTAAATTCAATTAATGCAATATTTGCCTTTGAAAATTGAATGACTCTTAAGAACGATCTTAATTCCTTAATCGCTGATTCTTTGCCACTGGTTTCCCAAAGGTGAAAAATGGCATCCCTCTTCCCGATTGGGAAATCTTCATCATGCATTACCTTTTCAATATCTTGTTTATTGTATTCTTCATATGTAGGCGCAGTTCTGAATCCGAATAAACTTATTATCCGTCCCTCTGCCCAAAGCATTAATTCATGCAATCTAACATACTTTTCGTGTTTTTTAACTGTATATAAACTAAAATCTTGTATTTTCCGTTGATAGTTAAATTTCTCTCCTTCTGTGATCAATCCAAGTTCATGTTTATAACGTACCAGTTTTTCATCGAAATAACTTCCAATCTTTTTACTTAGGTAATGTTTCAACCCAACGTAAATCAATCCAGACATACCCAACATCCCAAAAACAACTTCAAATATTGCCTCTTTCACGTTTTTATTCCTCGCTTGTAACTTGGGAATATAAATTACATAAACCACCGATTAAAGCGATTAACATTTCGGGAGAATTTATAGGTAACTCAGCGCCTAAATGTAGAGATTTGTTCTCTGTTGATCTGTAAGCCTGTATCCTAATGACATCACTATTTGCCCAATTATTTTCTTCAGTTCGATCCACCGCAGGCACATAAGTCACCCTAACATTGTCAATTTCAAAATAGAAATGACCATTCCCATCTTGTTCCATATCAACTCCTTTGAATTTATTTGAAAAGTATTTTGTATTCTCCTCTGTACATTCCCATTTTCGGAGGTGAGATAAATTACAAATATTGGCGATAAATGCAAAGGAAGATTTAACCGCTAAGATCGCAAAGAATATATAAAAAAAATGAAAAGACGTTTTCCGACGTAGAGGTACTGTATTAAAAGTCAAGCCTCAAGATTATAAATATCTTACTTTTGAGATTGCACGGCATACTCCGGATTAAATGGAACGTCGTTTTTATACAGTGTATAAATGAGTATCAGTAGTTTCCTCGCCACAGCAATAACGCCAATCATCTTAATGTTGTTTTTAACAGTAAGGCGAATATACAAGTCATGTAATGCCTTGTTGTGGCGGCATGCAGATAACGCAGCCATATAAACAGCCTGACGGATGTGAGCATTTCCTTTTTTCGATATTCTGGTTTTATGCCGTATTGTTCCGGATTCATTGGCTACAACATCAAGTCCGGCATAACTGGCAAGCTGCTTCGTGTTATGTATCTGAGCAAAACCATCAGTTTCGGCAATAATGCTCGTTGCAGTAATAAGACCCACACCTTTAATTGAAGTGACGTAGTCAACTTTCTGTTGTAATTCAGGTGTCTGATGAACAAGGTCCTGGATATCCGCTATCATTTTACGGGTCATACTCTTCATAAAACGAATCTCGGAACGGAGATATAGGGTCACTTGCTTTGGGGTATCATAGGCCCTTTCTTTCGCATGCGACCGGTTTTTTAGTTGTGTCAGTGTCTTAATCGCCGCCTGGTATTCTCTGCACAGTGATTTCAGTTTTCTCAGGCTCTCAGACGGTGGAGTCCACACCTTCAGATTTCTGGACAGTCCAAGCTGCGCCAGCATAACGGCATCCAGATCATCGGTCTTTGACTTGATTTCTAGGGATTTGGCGAAGTATTTGGCCTTATTGGGTAAAACTACAATAACAGAACATCCGTGGTCGGTAAGGTAGTAGGCAAGATTTTCATAATATACTCCGGTTGCCTCCATCAAAAAGCTAATGGGTATATCCTTATCCTGTTGTTGCTCCGCCCACTGCAATAACTTCTTAAATCCTTGAGTGGTGTTTTTGAACTCGCGAGGTGCGGTTGTCTTTACATTCTGAGAATAGTCAACTGATGCGTAAGCAACACTCAATGTATCTTGTGATACATCAATACCGATGATTTGCTTGAAAATATTCATTTGAAAACCTTTCGATAAATGAGTAACTTATAACACCCTGGCTTGGAGCTTCTTGGTCTTCTTGTCTCGTTTTTTATACGTGATACATATCGGGATGTTCACTAAGTACTGTTCAGAATCTCAGAAGCTCAAGGAATGGGGAACATGATCTCTACAACGATATCACGGTACTGTGTATCTAGACGCCTGAGTTTCTCCCATTCCTTAAGCCGGGTATTTTTATACCCTAGTCTAATACTTTATTTACTTGTTTTCAATATACGAGACGCATGGCATGCGTCTCCCCTCGTATGTTGCAGGACGTTGATTATCCAGAAACGAATAAATATTCTGTGTTCGTGGCGAATGATTTCACTTGCTAAGTGTATCTTCCACGTCATAAATGACGTGGTTATTAATAACTCCGTCATTCATGGCGGAGAATATGATGCCCGAATGTGTGCACGATGTATGGTCGAAAATGTTCGAAGTAGAGACGTTTCGAGGTCCTCGAGCCTGTCGAGAGGG
>JAJTBN010000281.1 GCA_021286895.1 Bacteroidota bacterium
TCGGAAGCAAAATATCTTGAACTCATACAAAATGACGGCGCTGACTTTGCCGCGGCTCCGGATAAGATAGAAGACGACGCTGAATTCAGGGATGATGTTTTTAATCTGCCGACAAGTTCTCCCGCCCCGGTAAAAAAAGAGGAAAAACGCGAAAAGGCTGAAGACGCTATATTTATGGAGCCTGCGGCCGATATGGAAGAGCCGGTTTCCGGGGAATACACAGAAAAGCGTGAAGACTTTACAGACCTTCCGGGCGGTCCTGAAAACAAAAGCGAAGAAATTACTTCAGGAGAGGAAGTTACACCCGCCGGCACAAAGGAACCGGAAAAGCAGAAAGAAGAACCGGGCGATATAGCGTCTTTCTTCGAAGAAGTTGAAACTGAAACACAAACCGACGCCGGAGAAAAAAAGGATGACATTAACATACCGCTCTTTGAAGAGGAAATTAAAGAAACTGACGGAAAAATTCCCGAAGACGAACACGAACTTACACCTGTAATACAGCCGGTCTATCCGGAAGAAGAAAATATTATTCCTGAACCGCTCAAAGAGCCGGCATACGAGGAAGAAAATTTCAGGGATGAAAGTTTTATACCGCCCGTCGATACGGAGGTCGAGCAGACCCTCAAGGAAATCGAAGAAGAAACAGAGGCGGAAATAAACAACGCGGACTTCCTTAAATACGAGAAAGAACTGTACGAAAAGAACAGGACAATAAACGGACTTCTCGACGACCTTGTGCTGATAATGGATTCTTCCGCGCCGGATTACGAAATGAAGAACGCAATCTGCGATGAGATAGTTACAATCAGTTCTTACATGAAAGAATATTCCGTCAGGATGTCTTTCGAAATAATCAGCAAGGTTTATTCTTCATTTGTTTTCTGTCTCGATAAAAAATTCCGCGAAATTTCTTTGACGAAAGAAAACATTGAAGTTTTCCGAAGCGCTCTTGAGGGCGTTGAAAAACTCGTTAAGGGAGAAGAACTGACGGGGTTCGACAAAACAATTAAACTTCTCGACGAACTCGAGAATGACCTGAACGACCTGCTGGCGAAACGCGACGCGTTCGAAAAAAAGAAATTCGATTTCGGGGAAGAGGAAAGAAAAATTATAGAAGAATTCACGGACAGCAGCGAGCGGGAGGCGTATCTCGCTCTCCGCGAAAGAATTATGGACACGGAGGAAATTTTCGCCTCAATTACTTCCGAAAAAGAAAGAATAGCGCCGTTCGAAGTGCTGCGCAGGCTTTCTTCCTCTTTTGCACAGTTCAGAGAAATTGTAAATATCGCGCGCATACTTGAAATGCACAAGATGGCGCAACTAGCGGAAGCGTCGTACATATTCGTTAAGTTCCTTCAAAACTACAGAATGGACCCGTACCAGAGAGAGGTTGCCGAAGTGCTGAACTACATAGTTTACTGCTGCAAATTGATATATCTTGACAAACCCGTAAAAGACCTCGAAACGTTTATTTCATATTTGAACGACCCGGTAAAAATATTTAACTCAAATAAAGAAGAAAAATGAACAACTATGCCGTTATAATGGCCGGCGGAATCGGAACAAGATTCTGGCCCAAAGGAACATCAAAACTTCCGAAGCAATACCTTAAAATTGAAAACGAAAACGCCTCTATGATACAGCAGACCTTCAGGCGTCTTGAAGGAGTTGTACCGGTAAATAATATTTTCGTAGTTACGAACACGGCTTATAAGAATATTACAAAAAAACATCTGCCGAAAATTCCGGAAAGCAATATTATATGCGAACCGTTCGGCAGGAATACCGCTCCTTGCATAGGTCTGACATGCCTTTTCATAAAACAGTTCGAGCCGAAAGGAAACGTGCTTGTCGTTCCGTCAGACCATATAATAAAGGACACGGAAGAGTTTCACCGGGTCGTGAAATGCGGGCTGAAGTTTACGGACGAAAACGGCGGAATAGTCACTCTCGGCATTCATCCGACCAAGCCCGAAACAGGGTACGGTTATATACAGTATGATACCGAAAATTTTACGGAAATAAACACCACGACAAATCACAGAAATAAAAACACATCTGAGAATGTTTACAAGGTAAAGACATTCGCGGAAAAACCGAATCTCGAAACCGCCAAAGCGTTTATAGAAAGCGGCGACTTCCTCTGGAACAGCGGCATGTTTATTTTCAGGGTTGATACGATGCTCGCGGAAATTAAAAAGTCGCTGCCGGAACTCGACTCGGCTCTGCTTAAACTGGAGAAAGACCTGCTTTCAAATAATTTCTCTAAAACTCTCGAACTCGTTTACTCGCAGTTGAAAGGAATATCGATAGACTACGGCGTCATGGAAAAATCGAGCGAAGTATATACAATTAAAAGCCACTTTGACTGGAGCGACGTCGGTTCATGGGACGAGATTTATAATTTCAAAGAGAAAGACGGCGACGGAAACGTGAAGCACGGAATGACTCTGACGATAAACACGAACAACTGTCTGATAATAAACGACCAGCGTATATCAGCGCTCATAGGCGTTCAGGACCTGCTCGTAATCGACACGGATAACGGCCTGCTGATATGCAAGAAGGGCGAATCGCAGAACGTTAAAGAGGTTGTGGATTATCTAAGGAGAAAGGGGCTGGATCAATACCTCTGATACAATTAACAATTAGTAATTAATAATTAATAATTTTATGAGCATAGAGCGTTGCTTTATGCTTTTTTCTTTAGGGGTAATTTATTGGATTTATCAGATGAAAAATTAAAAATGCATAAGCTCTTGCTCTTAATTACTCATTTAATAATTTTAAGAGCATAGAGCGTTGCTTTGTGCTCTTTTCTTTTGTGGGGATTAAAAGTGTATCCGGTTCAGGAGTAATTATTTCTCTGTTCTTGCTATTATTTGTGG
>JAJTBN010000035.1 GCA_021286895.1 Bacteroidota bacterium
GTGCAGGTTTAATTAAATGCAGTTTTCCAAAAACACAAAAAACTTTACAGGATCCGTAAATTGTAAATTTTAAATTAAAGAACCCAATCCTATTTTCCCATTATCCCATTTTCCTAAATAGATATTTCCAACAGCATGCAAAAGTTCTTTATGACTCATTAGAAATATGAAACCTCTAAAAAAATATTTCGTATCCGGGAGTCTCCCGGTTTTAACCGGGGACTCTCGGATGCCAACATAAAAAACCAAACCGAGAGTCCCCCAAAGAACGGGGAGACTCTCGGTAACAGAGTTGAATGTTATATTTCGGAAGTCTAAAAAACTAATTGTTCTAATTGCTAAATATTAACTGTTAACTGACTCCATTCCTACATGACACAACGCGAAATCATACTTCACCGGGTCATCCTTGTCGAATTCCTTCAGTTTTTCTGTTAGTTCCACCGCGTATTTAAGGTCGCATGTCCGCCTTTTCACAAGTTTAAGTTTCTGAGACTGCCTGTAAACATGAATATCAACCGGCATTAGAAGTTTCGATGTGCCGACCTCCGACCATAATCCGTAATCAACATTGTCTTTCCTTACCATCCATCTGAGAAATAAATTCAGCCTCTTGCATGCCGACCCTTCTCCCGCATCGGGCACAAGATATCCGAACGTATTCGATTCCCCTGCTATGCTCCGAATGTACTTTCCGAAACGCGTTAAAGCCGGGATGATATTTGTGTCTTCTTTCGTATATCCACTGAGAAACAATCCCTTTAAAGAACCGTATTCCCGGACCGCATGCTTCAATACGCTTAACAAAATAAAGAAATCCTCGTTCGTATTGAATCTGTACCTGAAATCCAGGTCGTTTTTAGCATCCCGCAGCTCAATATTTTTTACAAAATCATACAATGAATACCCTGTATAATTGTAAACTTTCCGTACGAAGTTATCAATTTGCTTTACGTTTCCATAAGAATAACATGAGATTATGAATGCGGCCATTTCTTTGTCTCTGAATGAAGGCAGTACATTGAGATTCCAGACAGGATCCTTTGAACTTTCCTTAATATTATATTTTTTGTAAAGTGCGTCTAATAACTTCTTTGTTTTTATATCTCTTAACCTCATCCGCCTAATAAATTATATATTATATATGAAATCTGCCCTATCTCCCCTCCAAGTTCATTCATATCCATCCAGTTTATCCTTTTATCTTTGTTGAACCAGGTTATTTGCCGCTTTGCATATCTGCGTGTATTCTGCTTTATCAATTCCGTCATTTCCGGCAAAGTCAACTCTTCCTCGAGATACCTGAATGCCTCCTTAACACCCACTGTGTTAAGCGAATTGTTCGTCCTATACGAATACCCTTTCTTCTGCAGCGCCCTGACCTCGTCTATCAACCCCGCCTTAATCATATTATTCACACGTTCGTTTATTCGTTTATACAGCGTCTCTCTGTCATACAATATACCCGTTTGCAAACATTCGAAATCCGGCTTAACATTCTCGTTCTGGAGTTCCGATATCTTACGCCCGGTTCCATAGAATACTTCAAGGGCTCTTATCACCCGCCTCGATTTGCTCGGGTCCATTCTTGCCGCGGATTCAGGATCTGCTTTTTTCAGTTCCTTGTAAAGTGAATCAGGCCCTTTTTTCTCGAGCGCCTCATTGAGTCTGTCCCGTATTGTATTGTCCTTTATTTCAATCTCGAAAAAACCGTCTATAAGCGCTTTAAGGTAGAGCCCGCTTCCGCCGACAATAATAACCCTTTTCCCCCTTTTCTGAATTTCTTTAATTTTGATTCTAGCCCGTTTTGAGAATTCCCCGGCGTTAAATTCCTCCTCAGGCTTCAGTTCATTTACAAAATGATGCTTCGCCTCTTTCAACTCTTCCTGAGTCGGGGCGCATGTAGCTATTGGTATGTACTTGTAGACCTGCCTTGAATCGCAGGATATGATTTCGGCGTCAATAATTTTGGACAGTGCAATTGATAATGAAGTTTTCCCGGATGCTGTCGGACCAACAATCGCCAGTACATCGTTAGATTTCTTTTTTACCTTGTTCATGAACAACCTCCTCCGTGTAAAGATACATAAAATAAATTTAAATAATTCATTTAAGATTTGTCAGAGATAAAAATATTCACTTCTGTTGATGCTGCAGCCTGTCGATTTCCTTCCAAATAGTCCGAAAACACGAACTAAGTGCGAAAAAAACGTATTTTTAGTATTTTTTATGCCTGAAATTTAATTATATTGTCAAAGTCTGAATAAACCTAATCTTGCTTATGAAACATTTTATCAGGGCAGTTTTTGTTTTTCTCGCATTTTCATCCGTTTCTTTTGCGGCCGAGAATGATACGACATTTTTTTATTCGCTTCAGAACAACGGCAGCAAAGATAAGATAGGATTGCATTTCGACGAGGATAGTCTTATCGTCACTCTTAATGTTAATAATTCAAGTTTCTCGTATTACGCAATCTCCCCCGGAGAATCTTACCTGAACATCGTCAAATCCGAAGGCAGGAATCTGATAATGGTAATCACTCCTGATTATTACGGTTACGAATGCGTCCTGTTTTCCTACGTGAATAGGATAGACAGTCTGGGAGAAATTTATTCTTTCGATTTACCTGTCATTGCCTCGGACGGCTTGATTAAAGCCACTCACTGGTTCGGATTCTGGAGCGCCGAAGTTGAATATCTGATTAATCGCGGCGGTATTGCTCTGAGGTACAAAGATGAATATGAGATTCCTCCTAAAATCAGGCAATATATTATTACAACCGTGGACAAAATTTATCTTCATTCGTCAAAGATGCTGAATTCAAAGGGATTATACGAAGTGCCTAAAGGCGTCAGAGTATATTTCCTGAAAGCCGATATCAGGGACAACTGTCCGGACAATACGGAAATATGGCAGCAGGGCTGTAACTGGTACTACATTAAGACATCCACCGGAGTCGAAGGGTGGATTATGGAAAGGGAGTTCACCGATAAAATTGACGGAATACCTTATGCAGGATAAAATGAAATACCCGAAAAAAAAGCCTCTCAATAAATTAAGAGGCTCTTATTTTATATAATCTATTTTCTTTACGGCAAAAATACCGCACAGGAGACTACGGTCGTCCAAAGTCCGTTCTTGTCGCCTTCCGCCGATTGTGTTACGTTCAAAGTCTTGAATATCTTTCCGCTCTGTTTGTAAACCTGTTCTCTTTCGTTCCATGCCGTTTCAGAATCGAATTCAACGCCGAGTGTAGTAGCAAGCATCGTTGCCGCGAGGTCTTCCGCGTATTCACCCGAAACTTTTTCTGTTTCGCCGAAAGGATGATGCTCTGAAATGTAACCGTAATGGCTGTCGTCCGAAGGAAGAGCAACGCCGATTGATGTCGCTATCAGCCTGTTTGGCTCGTTAGTGAAGTTCCTAGCCATGACGCAGTAAGTTATCTGCCCCGGTTTAAGAATTTCCATGCCCTGCTCGCGTGTTATTCGCTTGCACCCGGGAGGGTATATACTCGATACCATTACTAAATTGAGTTTCTCGATGCCGGCCTGACGCAGCGCCAGTTCGAATGATTGTAAGTAGTCTTTGTGCCTTCCGACACCTTTCGTGAAAAACATTTTAGACGGCGTAAACATGCCACCCCCCTTCCTGCAATTTTCAAATGTTACAAACTTATGAAAAAATTTAATAAAATATAACTAACTTATTTTTACTTTTAAAAATTTTCTCTTCCCGACTTTCAGAACAAATTCCTTTGAATAATCAGGGACAAAATTCACATCCGTGACTTTACTGCCGTCAATCGTCACTCCGCCCTGCTCTACGAGCCTCCGCGCCGCGGCATTCGAGTCCGCCATCTTGTTCGATGTAATAAGGTTAATCAGTTTCATATCCCTGTCGGTGATTACTACTTCCGGTATCTCGTCGGGAACTTCCTTCTTAATAAATATCTTGTCGAACTCTTCTATCGCCTCTTTCGCCGTCTTCTCGTCATAATAAAGTTTTACGAGTTCAAATCCCAGTCTTCGTTTCAGGTCCCTTGGATTTGTCTCCGGCTTCTCAAGTTCAGTTTTAATTTCCACGAGTTCCCTTATGCTTAGTCTCGTACCCAGAGTGTAGTACTTCATTATAAGCACATCAGGTATGCTCATCGTTTTTCCGAAAATATTCTTTGGCTCTTCGGAAATACCTATGTAATTGTTAAGCGATTTGCTCATCTTATCCGCGCCGTCCGTACCTTCAAGCAAAGGCATCAGCATCACTACCTGCGGCTCCTTGCCGAATCTTTTCTGCATATCCCTGCCGACAAGGTTATTGAACTTCTGGTCTGTGCCGCCCAGTTCAACATCGGCATCAATCGCGTATGAATCGTAACCCTGCATTACGGGATAAAGAAGTTCGTGCATCGATATCTCAACCTGGTCGCGCATCCTGTTCGTGAAATCGTCCCTTTCAAGAATTCTCTGAACCGTAAACTTCCCGAGTATTCCAATCAGGTCATGAAGACTTATCTTGCTCAGCCATTCCGAATTGTACACTATTTTAGTTTTTTTCCCGTCGAGTATCCTCGAAGCCTGGTCGTAATAAGATTTCCCGTTCTCCCTCGTTTCCTCAAACGTAAGTTGCGGCCTCGTTTTCTTCTTACCCGAAGGGTCCCCAATCATTCCCGTAAAATCCCCGACAATAAGAATCGCCGTATGTCCCATATCCTGAAACTCGCGCAGTTTGTTCAGCACTACAGCGTGCCCGATGTGCAAATCCGGCACCGACGGGTCGCAGCCGAGTTTTACGTTCATCGGCTTCTTTTCCTTTATCGCCTTCTCTATCTTCCTTACAAGTTCGTCCTCCGGGATTATTTCAACAGTCCCTTTTTTCAGAACGTCCATTTGTTCGTTTAACGGTGCAAACATATCAGTAATTTTTTAATTTCCTTTCTGTCTCTCTCTTCTTCACGGTCTCTCTTTTGTCGTAGAGTTTCTTTCCCCTGGCGACCGCCATTTCAACCTTGATAAGCGAGTTTTTAAAGTAAATTTTCGTGGCAATAAGCGTAAGCCCTTTTTCTTCAAGCGATGACTTAATGCGTTTCAGTTCTCTCCTGCTTAAAAGCAGTTTTCTTTTCCTGAGCGGGTCGTGATTGTTAAGATTCCCGAACTTGTACTCGCTTATGTGTGCGTTCACAAGCCACAATTCGTCCTTTGTAAATTTGCCGTACGCCTCCCCGAGATTGACTTTCGAATCACGCAAAGACTTGACCTCGGTTCCCCTCAGCACTATCCCCGCTTCGATTCGGCTCACAATCTCATATTGGAAATTAGCCTTACGATTTGTGGCTATTATCTTTATTTTATCTGTGTCTGACAAATTAACTCAAAACATTAAAATTATTTAATAAGCGAAGTAAAATCAATTTAATAATAAATGAAAATCAAAACTTTCCCGGTCAATCCCTTTCAGATGAATTGACTAATACTTCGATAACACACTAAAAATAAGTATTTTTCTCTAACTGTCAACTGCTTTGTTGACTGCCCGTCCTGTTTTTTACTACTCCCCGACCAAGAAAGGAGTTAAATCATGTTTCTCTATAAGCGTTCAAACGGAATTTATTACTTGTGCTACAAGGATGATTCGGGTAAACGTGCATTTATATCTACTAAGGAAAAGAAGAAAACCGACGCGCTTAAATTCTTAACCAATTTCAAGAACAAGCCCAATCCCTCCGGTGATAAAATAAAACTGATATATCTGAGCGAGCTAAGAAACGAAGTAATGAAATACGTTACCGCCAATTTAGGATTCAAGACCGCAGACGCTTATAAAAATACATTCAATCAACTTTTGCATATAATTGGTGATAAACCTATTAAATTGATTACGAGCGCGGAGATTGAGCATTATAAGGTTACGCGAGCCGAGGCGATAGCGAAGTCAACCGCTAACATGGATTTAATCAGAGTGGGCGCAATTTTCAATATTGCTATTCGCTTTCAATGGCTTGAATCTAACCCGGTAAAGAATGTAAAGAGGTTTAAAATCCCCCAAAAGGAAATAATCGCCATTCCTGATAATGAAATTGAATTGATACTGAACAATACCGAACACCCGAAATTAAAGAATTTTATTCTATTCGGTTTAATGACGGGCTGTAGAAGAAATGAGATTGTAAATATTCAGTGGAAAGACATTGACCTACGGGAAAGGATTTTAACGATAAGGAATAAGCCGAATTTCGTAACAAAGACGGGTCGAATCAGGTTGATACCTATTTCGGACAGCCTCGAATCCTTAATAAAGAAAATGCAGAACAACGAGGGCAATATACTATCGTTCCGCAATCCGGAGAGTTATGTTTTCGATAACGGCAAGGGCTACAAATATTCAGTGGCTTATATGGGGAACGTCTTTAAAAACACAATAAAGAAGTTGAATCTTGATTCCCGTTACAGTATGCATTCGCTAAGAAGAACATTCATAACAAAACTTATCAAATCAGGCGTTCCGATAAACTATGTAAAGGAATTAGCCGGGCACTCGGACATAAAAACGACAACGGCATACGTGAGTGTAACTACAAACGACCTTAGAAACGCAGTAAACAAAATAAACTTATAGCCATGAGAAAACTAATTGTTTTAATGCTTATTGTACTTTCAACGGGTATAATAGGCTGTAGTTCGGCGACCGTTCAAACAGCGGAACGGGATAAACGAGAAGCAAAGCAAGGAATTTTTATTAATCAAAATCTAAGACCATGAAAAAAACAAAAACAGGTAACACGGGCAGTTCAACTCTGCCTATCGAAGTAACAGATTTAAACTACTTGCTCAAAAGCAATAAAATCCAAAGCGATTTAAAGGATATAAGGGCGATGGTAAATAGCCATGACAAAGCAATAAGTAAGATTAAAGCGAAAATCTGAAAGGCGGTAATTATTAGCGGTTGAATTTCTCAATTAACCCTTTCAATAAATAAAAAAAACTACCATGAAAAACGGTAAACAAAAAAGCACGAAAGAGACAAACATTCAGAGCATAACAGTTGTAAAGAGCGATTCAGACCTGAATGAAAGATTTATCCGCATGGCGGACTTATGCAGAGCTTTAACGGGGTATTTCCTTACGGGCGATATATTTTCCTTCTTCGGAAACCTCAGTTTTACAGGCTACAGGGATAACGACAACGCAATAAGAGGATTCGGGAGTGTGATGAATTTATTCTCGGAATATGTTCGGAACAATCTCGACAAACTGACCTTAGATTACGCCTATCAAAAGGAAAACGAAGATGTAAACGTACAGGAGATATATTCTCAGGTAAAGAGATACGCCTCAATAATCAAAGGGTATTCTCGGTGCGAAGATATAGCGGAGCTGACTGACAAGGCTAAATTCGAGAATACGGATGAAAGAAAAGCGGTTGACAGTTTCTTGTCCTGTCTGAATTGGTTTAACGAGGAAATTGGCAGTACACTGGAGAATCTCGTAAGACCCGAAACGAAAGTATCTTAATCCCCATTTTGAACTATAACACGGCGGAGTTTCGGCTCCGCCATTTAAAAAACAAAAAATACTAAAATGAGAAACATAATATTCTTAATTCTAATCGGCATTCTGATTACAGGCTGTACGAAAGATAACCCGGTTGTATATGTTACGCCTGTAACGCCTCTGTATTCGCATGACGGCGTTATAGACAGTGTTTCCACTGGCACAGAGACCTACGCAGTCGAGACGGGAGTATTAAGCGGGTTTCACGCGGATTCTCTCGTAACTTACATATACGACTACAAGGCAAAGAACACGCGCTCAGGGTCTAATTACCTGCCCGCCTACTTTCTTATTGGCAAAGGATTGGGACACCCTACATATTACAGGTTATTTGATACTTCTTCCGTTTTCATTTCAATTAAAGACACCGTAACGAGCCATGAAACGAACGCAAACGCTCCGTATAGATTGGTATTGTCTCAATCAAATTCTACGCTGATAATCAAAGACCTGTATATCTACAAGAAATGAAATACCGAAATCGAGGTTATAAAGGCGGGTTATATACCCGCTTTTTTATTTGTATTTAACTATTACTTGATATAAATTTAATAACACGTCATTGGAAATAAATAAATTTTCAAAATTCAAAACAAAATGATGAAAAAACTACTTCTGCTTTTATTTATTTCGATCATTATTAGTTCATGTTCAAAAGACAACCCGGTTTCAAGTCTCGTTACTCCCGTTGATACGGTTTATTCTCATGCCGGGAAATTGGACAGCGTACCTCCGGGCGGACAGGGGGTCTTACATTTTACCGCCGATTCCGGTTCTACTTATATTTACAGATACTCCTTAGAATGCACCCCATACGACACCTCCGGCATTCTTTCGTGTTTCTTTATCGGGAATAATGGCAGGGTGTATTTTACGGGTTTACTCCCAACTAACGGCTACAAGACGATACAAGACACCGCTTTCTGTATGATTAACTCCGTGGATCCAGAGTATAGTATTTATACTTACGGTATAGGCTGTTATGTAGTCATCCGAGACTTCTACATTTTCAAGAAGTAAAAAAGAATATTAATGTTAGTATGGGCTTATTCACAATACTATTTACAAAACCAAAAACCCAATATCAAAAAGTTGATATGATTGAGGCTTATAAAGAATACGATAAAGGATTGTATTTTTTAAAAGATAATCATTATGAAAGGGCGTTAATGTGCATGGACGAAGCGATTAAATGGGGGCTTAACGATTTTAATGCATATTCACTTAGGGCAAGTTGCTTACAATCTCTAAGTCGCGACACAGAAGCTCTTGACGATTTCGACAAAGCAATTTCACTCAATCAAAATGATTGTAATATATTCTTTCAGCGTTCACTTTCAAGAACTAACCTTGGAGACCTTGAGGGCGCATATAGTGATTTAAACACAGCAATTAAGCTATCAAAAGAAAAGAACGAAACGAATACAGAATATCGAAATGAACTTATGAAACAGGGATATAAAAATATTGATGAGTTTTATAGTCTATATTTGATAAGAATAGAACTCAAATTAAGAGAAAAAAGACAAGCCGAAACAAACAATAGAAATATTTGACGTAATGAGTAAAAGCCTTTAGGAGCGTAGATAATAAAGTTAATCGAAATCAAATTTTATGAGTAACGAATTAATTTCAACTGTTATACTTGTTCTATTTATTATATCTCTACTGATAAATTTTATCGTACTTGTTAGACAAAGCAGGTTAAGGTCTGAAATTGATACGATGGCTAATGATAAATTCCAAAAGTGGAAAGATTTAGAAATGGATAAATTTAGAAAATATACAGAAAAAAAGGAAACAGAAACGGCAAGCGCGAAACTAAGCCTATGGAAAGAGGAATGGAAAAGTAAATACGAAATCAATATTCGAGCTGATGCAATTTCTCGAAGTAATTCCGTTATTCTAGGTCAAATTTCTGAAAACATAGCTCCGTTTTTTCCGTCGTTTGATTATAACCCCAAAGACGCAAGATTCTTAGGAAATCCGATAGATATGATTGTATTTGACGGGCTCCATAAAAACGAACTTAAGAATATTGTATTCCTTGAAATCAAAACCGGAAATGCAAAATTCAATAAACACCAACGCTTAATTAGAGAGGCAGTTATATCAAAAAAAGTCTTGTTCAGAGAGTTTAGAATCTAAAACTATCTTACATCCGCGCCTTACCATTACAAGCATTATTCTCTCCCCCCACATTAGAATCAAACCATTCTTTCTATCTTGAAAGAAAAGTTAAAATGAACGCTTTAGGAACTTACACCTACAAGAAAGTAATAAACGATATAGTTGATAGATTAAACGCTTACACGACAGTTAAAGAGAAATTCCCCGCTAATTTAATGAGAGAGGAAATCTACTTAACTATCTGTGAAGTGTTGTCTATGTTAGGGATAGCGACCTCACCGGATTACAAGAGTTCGTTTATTCTGACTTCTTCGGGAATGGGCTTAGTCTATGCCGACCCCGTGACAAACAGACCCGCAGTCTCTTATACCAATTCTACAAAGGCTCTTGTAATTCCTACGAGTGGAGACGGAATAACTTGGACGCACCCTACGGGAATGGCTGACGGGTTTAATGACTTTTACGCAGGGATGAATTTCTCTCTCGTTTGGTACGATTCTGAAGATAACCTCCATACCTCCTTAGGCACTGTGTCGAGCGTAATAAGTTCAAGCTCTGTGGTTTTATCGTTCACGCAAGACGACCCCGGAGCGAACATTGATAACAAAAAGATTGCGGGATTTGGTATTCAGACAATCCCGACAGATATTATCAGCTTAGACGCTTATACTCAGTGCAAATCAATCGACAAGATAGAGTCGGTAGTAGATTCAATTACAGGAGTTTGTGCCGAGATGGACAGCGAAAAGAAATTCTACGGTATAAAGAAAGAGTCTGGTTTTGGAAACTATGACGATGAAATCATTTGGATAAAGCAGGGTAATATGCTCTTATTCTTCAAGGGGGCTAATATTACCAATTACGGAACAAGGACTTTGAACTATATCAGAACCCCCATAAAGCCCTCTCTCAATAGTGAGTTTGTCGATATAAAAGACGAGTATTTAAGCGTAGTCAAAGACAGGGTAATAATTAAGGCAATGGAATCCCTTGCCGGGCAGGGTAAGTTAAGCGATAGCGGAGCAAACGCCCTTGCAATGATGAAGAAATCCAATTTAGAAGAAAAGCAAGCACTAAATAAGAGTGCGGAGAATTGATGTATCAATTGGATTCTTATACTAATTGCATAAGGCAATTAAATCAATGTCTGGTTAACCAAATATCACTCACAGCAAAAACGACTAAGGCAACCCTGACGAAAATATAATTCTAAGCCGAGAGAGGTTTTTTTATCATGGTCGATATTCATTGTTTTTCTTTCTCGGCTTTTTCCTTTAAAAACGGGCTGTATTTAAGCAAAAAATCTGTTCGCAATAATTCTCTCCCCCTCGACACAATCATTTTAATTTCGTCATCTTGCATAGACTTCATTTTGAAGTCGTAAACTTATGCACAAAATAAGAAACAAATATTGCATTTTAAATAAGCCCCCTCAGGGATGGGCGAGGATGAAAGAATCCTCACGGTTAGTGTTTCTTGCCGTTGTGCAGCCCATCACCGAGAGGGTTTTTCATTTATTAGAGCAAAATATATATGAGTAACCTCAATGCAACAAAAAACACTTATCCAAAATCTCACCTCGGGATTCAGCAAAATACAGATACCTACGAAGCTGACCCCTCAAGATTTTCAATGCAATCAGCTCTACCAAGGGCTATTTCACTCCCGGTCTGGGTTAAAGACAAATATTATGTCGATGAGTTCGGAAACATTTTCTCATTAATGTTCGGGAAATACAAGAGAAAAGAAATAATAAAAATTAAACCCGGGCGGGATAAAGACGGATATGAGTACGCCGTTCTTCACAACGGAAAGAAGATAGGAATATTCTTCTATATCCATCGCCTCGTTCTTCTCTTTCATGTTGGCGACCCTCCTAAAGGTAAAAATCAGGCTAATCATAAGAACGGAATAAAAAACGACAATAGACTTGAAAACCTTGAATGGGTAAGCCCCGCGGAAAACATTCGCCATGCGATAGCTCTTGGTTTAATAAACCGCAAGAAGAAAATTCGCAATATGCCTGACCGCAAACCTCAAAAAAATATTTCAAGAACCCAAATACATTAAGATGTTAAAAGAGAAAGTATTCATTCCCGATTCTCAAGATATAGCCGAATTAACAGAGAGACAAAAATATTTACTCTCATACATATTTTATGAAAGGAAGTTCAACAAAATTAATAAAAATGATTATGTGTCGATTTCGTATGAGACAATGAGATATACCTTTGGAGCGAATTTTAAAAAAATGGTTGGACAACTCGAAAATAGAGGAATAATAGAAGTAAGAAAGCAGTACATCAAAGGCGAGCATTCACACCTGTACAAGATAACTAATAAATATACCGACATCGGTATAAAAGTAAGTTTTATATGCAACGACAGAAAATTAATTCTTAGAATCAGAGAAAAACGGGCAGCAAGGAACAAACCGCCGAAACAAAAAGAATTGAAAATGATTTATGATAATTTATTGAAATTGGAGTTCTTAACTGATGAAGCGAAATCCTTTATTAATTCTCCAGAGTTTATAACCATACAGGACGATAGGATTAATCGGAAGAAAATCCTCAATGGCGCTATAAATGATTTTGACGAAGCCAAAACAAGAATGAATATTTATGAAACCTTTTTATTTTATATCGAAGATATTACCGATTCAATTAAAAATAAAAGTTTCAGATTTACTCCAAAGTTTCCGAAAAAAAGAGAAGCAAGGGTTTATAACATTATTTGTAATTTGCCGAGAGAATTAAGGCGGTTCCTGCGGGTTAACGGAGAGCCTTTGTTTAATTTAGATATTGCCAATTCTCAGCCGTTTTTCTTTGTCTTATGGGCTGATAAGTTCCTGAATGATAAGGCAAACTTTTCTAAATTTTCCGCTTTTTTGAGGCGCAAATCTTCATTTTCTGTTTACTTTTCCAATCTTCAAATAGCAACCAACAATCAAACGTACTCAATACTATCTTATGAATACAAAAGAGAGGTAAATCTCTTGAAAACATTAACTTGTAAGGGTGAGTTTTATGAATATTTAATGAAGTTAGGCAACGTTAAAGACCGCGCGGCTTTTAAAACGAGATTTTTCAAGAATGTTATTTTCTCAAAAGTATATCCCGATAAACCAAACGAACGATTAATATTTGATAATCACTTTCCCATAATCGGAGCGTTGATGGATTATTGCAAAAGAGATAACCACGCGCAACTCCCGATAGATTTACAGAAATTCGAAGGTGATTTTATGTTTGATAGGATTATATTTTCAATATTCAGGGAAAAGCCCAAAATGTTTTTACTTACAATCCACGATTCAATACTATGTATGGAAAGGGATGTTCAATATATTAGAGGTGTTATGGAAAATGAATTTTTCAAAGAATATCAATTAACCCCCAAAATAAAAACAGAAAATGAAAGCAATCTTAAACAAACACGGGATTTTAATATTCCTGTTTCCTTCTGAAAAAATATTGATGTATCGCGGGGATACATTACTCGTAAACAGAAACGTTTCTACAGCGAATATGAACGGCGTAGAATTTTACGAACTCTTAAACAAATGTTATGCTTAAGGACAAATTGAAAGCGAGGTTAGGCAGTTGATAAATACCCTTTCCAAACCCCGTTTAAAATGCCTCAGTTTGCACGAAAACGCCTCTCAGAGCCACGAACGCAAAATAAATAGAGATTCAGACATACCCATATTTAATTTAGAGCAATTAATTATGGCTATACTAATCAAAAACAATAACTTAACTCAATTTTAGCATGAAGACCCCTATACAACATAAGAACAAGCGTAAGAAAAGCAGTTTTATCAAAGAGAATGGAGAGCCGTGTAATAGTTTCGCCTCGAACGATTCCGATTTCTGCTATATGCACGACCCGAGCATAAGCGAGAAAGAAAAGAGTAATGCACGGTCAAAAGGCGGGAAGGTCAAAACACTGGTTATTAATCCCTCTGAGGTAGTTAGCGAAATAAAACTCAATGACGCCAAACAGGTAACTAAATTCTATTCAAAAATAATAAACGATGTAATGAGTAATAAATTAGACCTGAGAATGGCTACGGGGATAGGATACCTCTTAAACGGACTTCTTAAATCGATGGAATTAAGCAGTATCGAGGAGAGAGTAACAGAACTTGAAAAGCGATTAACCGGAAATAATAATTTTAACTTAGTATGATAAAAGACAGACTAAAAAAACTCGAAAAAATTGGTCGTAGTGGCAAGTATGTTCACGTGGTACTTGAAAAAAGCGGTGATGTGTTCGTAGTAAAGAGCTTCACCATTGACAACAAGAAAGTAGAGGATTATATCGGCAAAGGATATACAAGAAATGAATTTGAGGATTTCCTAAAAAGGAACGGGTTTGCGCCGTTCATTTGCTTCCACGAAGATTGGAGCAGGGTTGATATTTACGACACTCCCGAAAGCGCACAAAAAGAATCTTCACCACCAAGCCTATTATACATTTACCATGATTAAAAACAGACTAAACAAATTAATGAAACTCAGCCCGGGCAGGGCTATAAACTGTAAACTGAAAAAGCAGGCGGATAAAGATTACTACGAATTGGAGAGCCTCGAAATTGACAAGATAGATTATACGAATAAAGCTCAGAGGCGATTCGCGGATAAATCAGAGTTTGACGGATTCTTAAAACGGAATAACCTCGTTAGAAGTGCGAGTGTTGAGATACAAACCGCAAAAAAGGGACACGAAACCCTGCTTGTTTGCTTTTAATTGAATCTGCTACGAACACCATAAAAGGAACGAGAAATTGTTCTCAGAAACAATACACAACAATTATTCAAAACTGTCTTGTTGACATTAATAATAAATATTTAGTAAGTTTGTAGAAACAAAGACTTTCAATTTTGCATGAACACGAGTTTAATTATTTCTATACCTTGTTGCAGTTCTACGGGTCGGCAAAGCCTTAAGTCTCTGCAATGAGGTATTTTTATAGGTCTGCAAGTTCTTTAAAATCGGCGCGGGACTGTGTGTTTACGAAGGTGTCAACCAAACTGTTGACTGAATTTTCCGGGGATTTCGGAATGCGGGAAACTCAAAACATTAAAATTATTTAATAAGCGAAGTAAAATCAATTTAATAATAAATGAAAATCAAAACTTTCCCGGTCAATCCCTTTCAGATGAATTCGTATGTCTACTACTGCGAGAATACAGGCGAAGGTATGATTATCGACCCGGGATACTATACGAAATATGAACAGGATGAACTTACTGAATATCTTAACGAGCATAATATCAAGATTAAATACATTGTCAACACTCACGGCCACATAGACCATGTTCTCGGTAACGCGTTCGCGGTCGAACAGTTTCAGGCGCCGAATTTTATCCATGAAGATGACCTTTTCCTTTACAACCGCGCGGAACATCAGGGACTGCTCTACGGAATTCAGGTTACTAAGATGCCGCCCGTTTCCGGATTCATTACGCCAGGTGATTCTTTTGCCCTCGGAAACAATAAAGTTGAAATAGTTCATACTCCCGGTCATTCTCCGGGCGGAATATGCCTTTACGACCGTGCGGAGAAAGTCATCTTCTGCGGCGATACGATTTTCCGCCTTTCAATAGGAAGAACCGACCTTCCGGGAGGCGATTATGACACGTTATTAAATTCTATACGAACGAAACTTTTTAACCCCTTCGATGATGATTACGCGCTTTTTCCGGGCCATATGGAAAGCACTACGGTCGGATATGAAAAAGCTAATAATCCGTTTTTGAAATGATTACAGTTTTATCTTGAAACTGTCGGCAATAGAAACGACTTCGGCCTTAATATCATTCACGTTTGTCTTTGCATCGGCTATAAACCTCAGCATGTAACAGAAATAATCTCCTGATGAATCCTGCGTAGTCGCATAGTAGTATATCCTCTCATGAGAATCATTGTCCCTGTAATCCGCCCATTTGCCTTTAAAATTGTCGCCGCTAATGTCGGTATATCCGCCGACCTTCTCGGGTATGTTAAGGTTGAAATCCTTTTCGAGCGTGTAAACGAAATCATCAAGGTTTCTGGCTTCGGCAAACTTGAAAGCTATGAGCGACAGTGTGAGTTTGCCGTCGCTCCTGTCGAAACTATATGTGATTACATCTTTCTTGTTAGTCTCGACAGTATTTCTCGTTGCCCACTTATCACCAAGTGTAATCGAGAATTTGTAGTTCTTGTCGTTTACCGTCTTCCCGTTCTGCGCCAAAACGGCCGTAACGGAAATAAACATTATAAGAAGTATCAGTAATTTTTTCATTTTCTTACCTTGTGAGTTTTGATTTAATAATTTGATATTCATCGTAATAAATACCCTTCGTCGGATCAGGTTTTATGTTATTATTCTTTAACTGCTCTTTCACGTTATCGATTCTGTCCTGCGGGAGAGGATGGGTGGAAAGAAGCCTGTCGAAAGCTCCCCCGACCGTTCCCTTCTTCTTCTGCTCATCCAGTATTTTGTCGAAGAAAAACTGTATGGCGCCCGGATAATATTTCGATGTCATCAGATACTTGATTGAATAATTGTCCGCCTCCTCCTCGTCCGAACGGCTGTTTGCCAGAAATCCAAGACCCGTCGCAAGATTGGCAAGTATCTCCGCCGCTGTGTTGGGGTTGTTTCCCAGCACTATGTTCATCAGCAGACTGACACCGTAATATGATGTAAGCCTCTGCGTCATGTGCCTTCTTTCAGCGTGCGCAATCTCATGCGCCATTACTCCGGCAAGAGTCGCTTCATTGTCAATGAATTTCATCAGACCTGTATATACATAAACAAATCCTCCCGGAGTACAGAAGGCATTGATTATAGTATCATTTATGACCTGAAACTTGTACGGGAACACTGATTTATATTCAATTTTAGGAGATGAATTCAAAATATATCTCCCGATGCCCGTCACATAATCGGTAATCTCGGGCCTGTTCGTGAGCATAGGATAATCTCTCGGACTGTTGTGAATTTCTTTGTCGAGATCCTGCCCTAATTTCACGTCATCTGAAGTCGAAAATAAATTCGCGCCGCAACTATAAAAAATTGATACAGATAAAAATATCGCAGCAAAACTTAACGCTGTCATCGCTAAACGCCTTTTGTAAATCTTCACATTCTCCATAACTGATTTTTCTCAAAAATATCCATTTTCTCAATTTTATACAAGAATAAACTGTATTTGTTCCATATTTTCGGATATGGAATATGGGGAATGGATAAGCGAAAATATTATTTTCGTGCCTAAAGTCCTCTTTGGGCACGCGTTTACCGTTAATCGTGAACTGGAAACCCGGTGAAGTTTCAATTGAGAATGATTCTTGTAAACTGCATATTGGATTGAGAATTGCGCCCATTTTCGGTATTTTTCATATTCTTTTAATATTTTAACACCATTTATGTCTGATAAAAAGAAACTCCTTGTAATAGCGCTTGGAGGAAATGCTTTACTTGATTCAAAATCGAAAGGAACAGTCGAAGAGAGAGAAGCCGCAGCGGCTGATACTGCCGAACAGCTTATTCCCCTCTTTAAATCCGAGGAGTATGACGTAATCCTTACTCACGGAAACGGCCCTCAGGTCGGCAACCTGCTTATTCAACAGGAAGAAGGCTCTTCTAAAGTTCCGCCTATGCCCCTCGATGTATGTGTCGCGGAAACTCAGGGCGAAATAGGATATATTCTCCAGAAAGCCATTCAGAACGCTTTCGAAAAACACGGCGTGCGGAAAAATATTCTTTCACTGCTTACGCAGGTGCTGGTCGACGAGAAGGACCCGGCTTTCGAAAAGCTCTCAAAGCCTGTCGGCCCATATTATACCGCCGAACAGACTCGCGAAATCCTGAAAACAAAGAACTGGAAATTTAAGGAAGACCCTGCGGGCAAAGGTTTCAGAAGAGTCGTCGCTTCACCTAAACCTATAAAAGTTCTTCAGTCAGGTATTATCTCCGACCTTACCAAGGACGGTTATATAGTCATATCCGTCGGCGGAGGCGGTATTCCTGTTTATTACGATAAGAACGGCGATATCGCCGGTGTAGAAGCGGTTATCGATAAAGACCTCGCGTCTGCCGAACTCGCAATAGAACTCAAAGCCGATAAGTTCGTGATTCTGACAAACGTCGAGCAATGCTCAATCAATTTCAACAAACCCAATGAGATAAAACTCCGCGAGATGAATCTCGACGAAGCCCAGACATACTTCGACCAGGGACACTTCTCCGCGGGAAGCATGGGCCCTAAAGTCCAGTCTGTCATCGAATTCGTTCAGGGCACGGGAAATCACGCGATTATTACGCATATTACCAAGCTGCCTGAAGCTCTCGAAGGAAGAGCCGGTACGCTTGTACATTTATAGAATTTTAAAATTAACAAATATTATGACAAAAGCAGAATTAAGAAAAATTGAATCTTTGAAAAGCCTTACCTGGGAAGAGTTCTACAAGACTCCCCTAAAAAACAAACTAAAATACTTTGAAAAAAACGACAGGCTTTTCGATATGCTGTTCGCGCAGCAGTTAACACCCGAAATCATCAGTTTGC
>JAJTBN010000282.1 GCA_021286895.1 Bacteroidota bacterium
TGACGAGAATATATTCCTCTATTACGAAGATGTCGACATTCAGAAGAGAATCAAAGACAGGGGATATAAAATTTATTGTCTGTCAAAGGAATTGTTCTTTCATTACGAGCGGAGCAGTGTACGAGATAAAAATTCGCTGATAAAATATCATTTTTTCATGCATAAAAGCAAAATATATTACATGAAAAAACATTTTAATCCGTATTTGCGAATAGCCCTGAGGATATTTCATATTGCGGGATATCTTTCAAGGCTAGCAATACTACCCGTTAGAAAGAAATTCAAAAATGAGAAGTCAGTCAAAATCGCTGAATACTTAATAGTATTGGGCGTCCATACAGGTCTACTCAGAAAAATTTGAAACGGAATAATTTATCGATGCAGAAAATACTTTATATAGCGCTCGGCGAGAACCTCAATGGCACAGAACGGTTCATTCTTGATCTTATAAAATATCTTCCCGAAAATAAGTACGATATTTATTTTGGTGTTCCTTATGAATCAAAACTGTCGGAGATTATAAGGAAAAAGGGAATAAAAGTATTTAACTTTAAGAATAATTCGATGGACGGGTTCAAGCCGGTCGGCATTTATGAGATTTATAAATTTATCAGGGATAACGGTATAAGCATCGTTCACTCAAATTCAGGTATTATTCCTTGCGTTGTCGGTAAAATGCTCGGTCTTAAGAAATGTTACGAAACAAGGCACGGACTTTTTTATACTGATGAATATATGAAAAGAATGTCTTTGCTGAAATATTTGCATGAGTATGTAAAACAATTCTTTGTCGAATATCAGGTTGCGATTTCGGATAACGATAAAAAAAGACTGATTGATTTTTTTAGTTACAGTGAAAAAAAAATTAATGTTATATATAACGGTATTAATGCCACGGATTTCGCCGGTTTTTCGGAAGCTTACGAACTTAATCAAAGGAGAAACGACGGTGTTTTCAGATTCCTGAACATTGGAAGATTCACTTACCAGAAAGGGCAGGATATTTTAATTCGCGCTGCGGCTCTATTAAGAAAAGAAACAGATAATTTCCGTCTGACTTTGATAGGCCAGGGCGAGGACCGAAGTAATCTCGAAAATCTGATAAGGGAAAATGGCCTTAGTGATTTCGTCTGTATCGAAGGATATAAAACTGATATATTCGACCATATAGTGAAATACGACGGCCTGGTCATGTCTTCAAGGTATGAAGGCGTTCCATATGTCGTTCTTGAATCAATGGCGATAGGTCTGCCTGTCGTTTCAACAAAAGTAGGAGGAATTGACAACGTTATAAAAAACGGGCAGGGGGGAATCATCGTTGATGAGGGGGACGCGGTTGGACTGAAAAATGCAATGCTTCGACTTGTTAACGACAAAGACCTGCGTTCTTATTTCGGAAATAATGCCCGCAAGGCTGTGCTAAACTATTCAATCGAAAATATGGCGAGGCATTACGATAATATGTATAGTTCATAAAATTCAATAATAATACTTTGCTAAAAGCGAAAACCGAAATACTGAACGTACTTACATCCGTGGATGACGGCGGGCTGGAAATGCTCGTCTACAGGATTTACCGCGGTCTTGATAAAGATAAATATAAATTTATGCTCGTTTCTCTGACTCCAAGAAAGTACAATTTTCTTGAAAGGGATTTCGAGGCGCTCGGTACGGAAATATATTACTTCGACTTCAGGAATAAAGGAAAAGGACCCGCCGATGCTTTGCATAACCTTCTTCAGTATATCAGGTTTATTAAGTTCCTGGTCACAAAAGATTTTGACATTATACATTCGCACGACTTTTTTCCTGCTCTTGTCGCCCGAACGGGAGTTCTGCTTGGGTTAAAAAAAATCGGAGGCAAAAAAATTAAAGTATTTTCTACCTACCACAATATCTATTACTGGCTTAAGCCGGTTCACCGCAGAATCAATAAATTTCTGTCGCGGTTTACCGACAGGATTGTCTGCGTTTCCTCTTCTGTAAAGGAAGACTCTCTGCTGAAAGAAAAAATAAATCAGGATAAATTCAGGATTATCCATAACGGAGTAGAGGAAACGGAATTTTTCGCGGATTCCGTTCTCAGAAAAAATACCAGAGCGTCCTTAGGATACTCGGATTCCGATTTCGTAATCGGAAATGTCGCAGTTCTCTCCGAAAGAAAAGATCAGCTTACTCTGCTTAAAGCCTTCGGGAAAATACGTCATGATTTTCCGCATGCGAGAATGTTGCTGCTGGGAGGAGTGCGCGCGCATGAAGAGGATTACCATTGGCAACTTGTGAAATTCATACGTGAAAACGATCTGGATGAGATTGTTAAAATTCACGAACCGGTTAAAGAAGTAAACCCGATTTATAACGCGCTCGACCTTTTTATTATGCCTTCCGTTACTGAAGGATTCGGCCTTTCGGCTTTCGAGGCGATGCTAACAGAAAAAATCTGCCTCTTCTCCGATATTCCACCGTTCCTTGAATTGGTGGATGATAAAATAAACGCCTTCATTTTTAAAGTATCTGATTCCGAATCACTTGCCGGTCTGCTTAATTACGTCCTCTCAAATTATAAAGGACTTAAATATGTGGAAAAAGTCTCGAGAGAGTATGTGATAGCGCATTATTCTCTTAAGGATATGGTTAAGAAATATGACATGCTATATACTGAGAATTGATTCTAATCTGCCCTCACTTTAATATTTGTTACTTTTATGTTATGTTTTATCCCGAATGGCCTCTTTTATCGCAAATAGTCATTGCTGTCCAAAATAAAAATGGAACTCAAATAAAACATTAAAATTTATCGGATTTGGACAGTTTTAAACAATATTTTTTTAATTTCAAAAAAGAACCC
>JAJTBN010000283.1 GCA_021286895.1 Bacteroidota bacterium
CCGGCTCCCCGTCGTCGTTATACCTGAATGCGCCTTCGCCTTTCAGCACGTAAGAATAAGGATGATGACGGGCGTCAAAATAGGTTTTTCTGATTTCGTTTAACCTTGTTTCGGCTTCTTCGGAAGAATTCACGGGGTATGCGTTTGCGATGAATTTCGACCTGTTGATTTTAATCTCAGCCGAATGATGGGCGTCTATCGTAAGATAACTATCTTCCGTCGGCATTTTCCCAGCCTTCTTCCCCGATTAAAGGAACGAACTTGAAATACTGATATTTTTCAGTAGTGAAAATTTCCTTGCCGTTTTTATCTTTTGTTCTTGTAACGCACCAGATTTCCTGTGTATTCCTGTCGCCGACGGGAATAACCAGTCTTCCTCCGTCGCCGAGCTGCTTTAGCAGCGCCTCGGGAAGTCCCGGACTGCCGGCTGTCACAATGATGCCGTCGTAAGGGGCATTGTCTTTCCATCCTTTCGTTCCGTCGGAGCATTTCAGACTGACTTTGTAATTCGCTTTTTTAAGTATGCTCCCCGCTTCTTTGTATAACTGTTCAATCCTTTCGACGGAATAAACATCCGCTCCGAGTTCGCAGAGCACAGCCGCCTGATATCCCGAGCCGGTGCCTATTTCAAGAATTTTGTCGCCGGTTTCCACCTTCAGAATTTCAGTCATGAACGCGACGGTATAAGGCTGTGATATTGTCTGGCTGCTGCCTATCGGCAGGGCATTATTTTCATAAGCGAAACGCCTGAGTTCAGGACTGACAAAGAGTTCGCGCTTTACCGTATTCATCGCGTCAAGAACTCTCCTGTCTTTAATGCCGGACTCGATGAGTTTTTTTATAAGGTCTTTTCTCTGGAAATCCTGAAGTGATACGGACATTTATTTAAACTTTTTCTTCGTTTTCGTCTGTCGATTCGAAAAGTGATTTAAGAGACTTTGTAACGCTCGTGCTGCTCATGGCTTCCTTCAGCCTGTCTTTCAGGTCGTCGATATCCCTGCAAATGTGAAGATGGCCGTTTTCCGCTATCGAGACTCTTGAAGTCTCTTCGGAAACGATGACCGCGATGGCGTCCGATTGTTCGGAAATACCAAGCCCGGCTCTGTGGCGCGTTCCGAGATTCTTATTCACCATGAACTGGATTTCGGAAAGCGGGAGCAGGCATCTTGCGGCTTCAATCTTATTGTTGTTTATTACAACGGCGCCGTCATGCAGAGGCGAGCGCGGATAGAAAATCGAGACGAGAAGTTCCTTGTTGATTCTCGCGTCAATCCTTTCTCCTGTTTCAACGATGTTCTGCAGACCAGTGGAACGTGTGATAACTATAAGCGCGCCCCATCCGTTTTTCTGGAACTCGACACAAGCGTCGACAACCTCAGTAACGTTTTCTTTAAGGTCAATCCTCATGAACAGTCTAACGATTCTCGTCCTACCTATAATAATAAGCACCCTCCTGATTTCCGGCTGGAAGAGTATAATCAGCGCTATAACCCAAATATCGGTAAGTTTACTGAGCAGCCAACTCATAACCTGAAGGTTGAGCAGTTGCGCCACGAAAGAGATGCCGAGAATCAGCAGCAGCGAGAGGAAAATCTGGAACGCTATCGTGCCTCTCATAACCTTGTACAATTTGTAGAAAACGTAGGTTACGATAATTATATCAATCAGGTCTATCAGTCTGAACGATATAAAACTTATTTTGAAGAGTTCCATTATGTAAAGTAATTAAAATCACGCAGTAATTAAATGGTTTTAATCGTGCATAAATCGGAAAATATTCATTTTGCCTTTTAATTACCTGAAACCTGTTAGGAAGAATATCAAAAATAAAAAATTAAAAATCAAAAATACAAATCAAATATCAAATATTTATTTTTTCCCGGATACAGCGAACTTTTGTTTTTCTGCCACGGATTTACACGGATTACACGGAATATTAATAATATTTATTTTTGCCACGGATTCACACGGATTTCACAGATTATTTATATTATTTATTTCTGCCGCGGATTCACACGGATTATACTTCTTTGCGTCCTTCCGCCCTTTGCGGTAAATGCTCTTGTATCCATTCTCACCGATAAAATCAGACCGAGAGTCCCCCGTTAAAACGGGGAGACTCTCGGATACGGTTAACTTTTATTTTTCTGCCACGGATTCACACGGATTACACGGAATACACGGAATATTAATAATATTTATTTCTGCCACGGATTCACACGGATTTACACGGATTACACGGAATATTTATAATATTTATTTCTGCCGCGGATTCACACGGATTATACTTCTTTGCGTCCTTTCCGCCCTTTGCGGTAAATGCTCTTGTATCCATTTTCACCGATAAAATTAGACCGAGAGTCCCCCGTTAAAACGGGGAGACTCTCGGATACGGTTAACTTTTATTTTTCTGCCACGGATTCACACGGATTACAAGGAATATTTATAATATTTATTTCTGCCGCGGATTCACACGGATTTCACGGATTTCTATACATCGCGACCTTTGCAACCTTTGCGGCAAATGCTCTTGAACCATTTAAAATCTGAAATTTAAAATTTACAATTGAATTAAATATATGGTTTTATTTAAAATTATTGTCTAATTTTAGATAGCTTAAGAGGTATGAAAAAACTATTGCCAATAGTATTGGTATTATTATTTCTGATAAATGATTTCAGTTTTGTTTCAGTTTATCTTCCGATGAAATCGCTTGCCAGAAAACTGAATTCGGAATTGAGGGAATCGGGTCCCGATAATCCGGACGTGACCGTAGTTACCTCACAGAGCGAAGATTTCATAAAAGAAGCCGAACAATTAATTGCATCAGGGGAAGACGAA
>JAJTBN010000036.1 GCA_021286895.1 Bacteroidota bacterium
CGTCACCGCCGATTGTTACGAGATAATCGACCGACAACTGAGTCAATGCTTTTATCGTAGCATCGAGCATTTCCTTGTTCTTTGCCGGATTGACTCTTGATGTGTGAAGTATGCTTCCGCCGTCGAAGTGTATTCTTGATACGTCGTCTATTCTTAATTCCGTAACGTGGCTCGAATCTCCCTTGCTGAGATATTCGAAACCGTCATAAATACCGATTACGTTAAGACCCGAATTAATTGCTTCGATGGTAACCGAACGGATAACCCCGTTGATACCGGGAGCAGGTCCTCCACCTACAAGAATGGCCAGTGTTTTCTTTCTATAGTGGTCTTCGCTCATATGTGGTTTAAATTTGTGATTTCTATATGATAATCTTACAAATTTACTAAATTATTCTTATTTCTTATAGTGATAAATATTACCGCAAGGAGATAATAGACCCCCGCTATGAAGAATACCAGTTTGAAACCGAATATCATCGCGAAAATCATTGTTAAAACTGTTCCTAAAACTGAAAAGAAACCGTTTACAGCCCATGAAAATCCTATCATTCTTGAATCATCGTTCGCGATTAAAGATATTCCTTTCGGGAACGGCATTCCCATGAAGAACGCCAGAGGCGCGACAAGCAAAACCGTGATAATGATTCTCAGCAGCAGGCTTAGAAATACGAGTGCCGAGAATATAGGTGGTATCACAAGTCCAAGTATCATAATGTATCCCGCGATTATCAGAAATATGTACGCGGGTTTAAATTTCCCCGAAAACTTTTCGGAGTATTTCGCGCCGAGCCCGGAAAATATCAGCATTGACAAAACAACCGTCAGCAGAGTGTAAACAGGCTGTCCGAGAAAAAGAGTGAATTTTTGAATAAGCGCGAGTTGAATAGTAATATATCCGAGTCCGATTAATGCGAAGAACGGAAGGAATTTTTTGTCAACTTTCTTCTTTTCGCTTCCTTTGATGAAAAACGAAGGAACGACAATGAGCAATCCTGCTACGAGTATTATCTGAGCGAGCATCATGATAAGCGTCACCTGCGCTACGGGTTTTGCCTTGAGAGCAAGTATAGCCCTGTCATCCTGCGAGAACACTTCCTTGACCGTCGATTTATTGACGTCGGAAAATCTGAAATTGTCGTCGAAGAAAGGTTTATCATCGGTCGCGGGAGTAAGTATCGAAGGTATTTTTGCAATTTCCGAACGAATGTCTTTTGATGTTATAAGGTTTTTATAGATGTTATCCTGATTCGTCAGCGGGTCGTATTCTATGTCGAGATTAAGCGATGACGCTTCGTTTCGCATTGCCATCATATCGGCAAGGTCGAACCCGCCCTTTTTGTAAACTACACCGGCCAAATAACTGTTTGTAACTTCGTATTCCGTCGGCGGACGCTTGAATACGACATAATTAAGTTCGTCGTTCCTGATGCCGAGTTCTTCGCCGGCTTCCTTTAGCGTAGTTATAAGTTTCGGCAGTTGTGTCTCCGGCCTTGATATATATAACGTTCCGCCGTCAGCCAGATGTTTCAGGTAATCCCTGACCGCTTCTTTTGTCATTATATAATTCTCTACCATCGACATCGCCCCGCTCGAGACCGCGGAAGCGGAAATCGTATGAGCGGAAATAATCACGTCGTATTTATCTTTGCTCCTTTTTACGAAAGAACGCGCGTCGTCTGTCACCAGTTCAACTTTCGGATTATTCTTTATGAGAGGGCCTGTCCATCCAGCCATGATATCGGAAATGAGGTCGTTTAAAATCCCGTTAATTTCAACCCCCGTAACTTTCTTAGCGTTGTGAAACATGCTTACGAGAATTTCCCCGCCGCCGCCGGAACCGAGAACAAAAACTTTATCGCAGGAATCATGCCCGATGAAAGCAAGATTCGAGGCGTCATAGGGCTTCGTCGGCGGCGGCATCTTTCTTACATTGGGAATATTAGTAGTCGCGTTACCTTCGTCGATGATTGCAAGATACACATTATATCCGTCGGGCGAAGGGTCTTCCTCTTTCATCACATCGACTTTGGAGATTGTGTTCCATTCCGAAAATTCGTTCAGGTCGGGCCTTTCGGCGATATAGTTCGCGTAAATCTTGTTCGGTGTTACTCTTATCTGAAGAAGTTCGTCTTTCTTGATGAGGAAAGCGAACACGAACACCATCAGAACCATCGAAATGAGGAACAGCGTTTTATGCTTCTTATAACTAAAGAACATGGCGCCGAGAAAACCGAGAGCCGATATAAACACAATCGTACCGTTGCCGCCCGCGAACGGCATTAGTATGACAAACGCGAAACAAGCGAGACCCGCTCCGGTAAGGTCGAAGAAATATAACCTGGGAACATCCGCCGAAAATTTCGTCAGAAGCGATGAGATTACAAGTCCCGAGAAAAAGAACGGTATCGTTATAAGAAGATAATACAGCGGTATTATAAAAAACTGGATTTTCTGCGTAAACAGACTGAATGGATCTATGGGAATATAATAGGAAATCATGAATGTCAGCAGCGCGCTCCCCGCGTATATCATCGAAAGGACCGTCAACAGTTTATCGGCCGGTCTTGCGAGAATTTTCGGAATCAGAGATAACGCGACTCCGCTTACGCCTATACCGAGCAGCGCGACGCTTATTATCATGAACGCGAAATGATACCAGAGCGAAACCGAAAGAATCCTCGTCATCGTAAATTCATGCAGCAACGAAGCCATCGATATTACAAAAATACCGAGCAGATGCCCGGTACCGAGTTTGTCTTTCAGGTATTCAGGAACAACTTTTTTTGACATATTATGCGTTTATTTTTCCGTTACGTAAAATCGAAAAATCAGTGCTCAATTAAAATGGATAAATCAGTTAGCAATTATCATTTAACAGTTAGCAATTAGAGCATTATCCGAATATTCAATCTGACTTTAAATCAAGAATAATTTTGCATTTTACACTGTACTTTTGCACTTTCAATTTTACGATTTGAATTATAACTGTACATTTACAATTTGAACTTAAAACTTTAAACTAATTTCCATAGAGCAGACATGAGCATATATCCCATGTAAGAGATGCCGCGATTCTCGAAGTCGAAACGTCGGGCTTTGTAAAAACTGTGCTGCTGATATACGACAGGCTCACCGATAACGCACGATATTTGTATGTCGCCCCGAGTGTCAGAAAATACTGGTTATAACTTCCGATTGGGTCGCTGATATTCGCGCCGTTGTCGTTCGTGCGGTAATCGAGCAGAGTAAAGGCGCCTCCGCGCACCGTAAGTTCGGGTTCGAGTTCGTACTGTACTCCGAAATTCAGGTCATGCCTGTCCCTGAACATATATGTTCGCGAAGTGTTCGCGAACCTGTAATCCAGATCAATCAGAAGTTTCTTGTTAAGAAGCCGCAATTCCGTGCCCACGTTGACTTTCGCAGGATAATAGACAGGTGCAATCTGTTCTTCCGGAACCGTACTGTTTGACCATCGGACACGCTGCTGGTAAGGAGGAGAATAAGTCGCGCCGAAAGAAAATTCCTCGAAGGGAGTTACCTGAACTCCTAGAGTCGGAACGAATTTCCAGAAACTTACAGTATTATTTCCTTCACCCAGTCTAGGCTCGCTGTTGAGATTATTAAATCCGTTATAATTTACTGCAGATAAACTTACACCAGCTCTGAATTTTCGGGTACGAAAAGCGACAGGAATAGAAAGTGTATGAGTTGTATACTTTTCATACGGAACATATGAACCCATCGGTTGTCCGTATTGATTAAAGTAATGTATCGGACTCATCTCAATTTTAAAACTGTAATCATTCGTATACGTAATACCCGTAAACAAATTATTTCCGAATTTATATCCTATGCCAACGGACATTTCGGGATGATTCTGTTTCACGTCATTCTGATCCATATTAAGCCAATTGCTGATACGTGATTTAAAATCATACGACCCCGTCACCTGCATTTTTTCAAGCAGGACAATGCTTGCAGGATTAAGTGACGCGCCGCTAATGTCGTTAATCGAAGCAACCCCGGTGTACCCTTTACCGGCATTGATTGCCGACAATCGGTTCTCTGCATAAAAGTCCCAGAATGGATTGATAATTATATCCTGCGTTGTTGCCGGCTGAGAGAAACAGTTTGCAAAAGTTACGAATACAATTATTGCCGTCATCAGTGTTTTCATAGCCGTGTGTTTTTGTTGATGAAATTTATAGAGAATGCAGGCTATTTGAAAGTGATTTTTGGACTGAAAAAAATCTTGATAATTGCCGTTATACTATTCTAAGGTGAAATTAAAAATTTTTAAATTTTAACTGAACTTTTGCATTTTGAATTTTGCAATTTACATTTTCAGATTGAGCCCGAAATCTTCAGAAGTTTTTTCAGCAGCGCTTCCATCTTATCGAGTTTAATCATGTTGCTCCCGTCGCTGAGCGCTTTCGCCGGATTGGGGTGCGTTTCAAAGAAAAAGCCGTCGACACCGATTGCCGCTGCTGCGCTCGCCAGCGGCTCGATGAATTCCGGGTTGCCGCCGCTGACGCCTTTTTCCTTCGAAGGCATCTGCACCGAATGTGTCGCGTCAAATATAACCGGATATCCGAATTTTTTCATCACGGGAAAACTCCTGAAATCGACTACGAGGTTCTGGTATCCGAACGTGCTTCCCCTTTCCGTGAGAAGAATTTTTTTGTTGCCCGTATTCTCGACTTTCTTCGCCTGATATCCCATATCCTGCGGCGCAAGGAACTGCCCTTTTTTGATATTTACGACCTTCCCAGTTTCGCCCGCGGCTTCGAGCAATTCCGACTGCCTGCAAAGAAACGCCGGTATCTGAAGTATGTCCACCACTTCGCCCACGATTTCCGCTTCGAGTTCCGAGTGTATATCGGTTAAAACCGGTACGTTAAATTCCCTGCGAACGTCTTCGAGTATCTGCAACGCCTTGTCGAACCCGATTCCGCGGAAAGAATCGCCGGATGTCCTATTGGCTTTGGTGTACGAAGCCTTGAATACATAAGGTATTTTCAGTTTTGATGTAATCTTCTTAAGCGTCTCGCAGGTTCTAAACACAACCGATTTGCTCTCGACGACGCAGGGTCCTGATATGAGCAGGAAGTTATTCAGGTTGTTAAGTCCCAGTTCGGTTTTGAAATATTTAGGAAGCATTTTTTTCAAATTTTAGATTTTAAATTTTAGATTTTTAATTAATTTATTTCCTGCCCACACCCGCGGCTAAAGCCGCACCCCCGCCGGCGGGGGACAATTCTTTCATATACAAATTATCTTGCAAGATATCCGTCGAGCTTTTCTTTAAGCTCTTTTTTTGTATACGCGGATTTTTCATACATCCCTTTATCCAGCCTTTGACGCATCGCTTCATAAACGCAAACGGCGGCGGAAACCGAAACGTTGAGAGATTGCACCATTCCGACCATCGGAATCAGGAAATTCTTGTCGGCTTTTTTCTTAATCTCATCCGAAACCCCGCGGTGCTCGTTTCCGAACACGAGCGCGACTCGTTTTGTAAGGTCGAGGTCGTAAAGAGAAATATTCTTTCCGTCTTCTTCCATATGAGTCGAATAAATTTTATACTTCTGTTTTTTCAGTTCAAGGAAGCATTCATCAACTGTCTTAAACCGCACCGCCTCAACCCATTTTTTCGCGCTCGCGGAGGAAATTCTGCTGATTTTCGGGAATTTCTCCTCGTTGTAAATCATGTACACCTTGTCGATTCCAACGGACTCCGCGGTTCTGAGAATCGCGCTTACATTATGCGGGTCGTGTACGTTTTCAAAAACCAGCGTAAGATATTTCTGCCTTTTCGAAACAACGTTATTAAACTTTAAAAGCCTTTTTTCTGTCAATTATTATATGATTGCTTATGTGTATTAATTTTCAAAAATTAATCAATTAAGTTTCGTAAAACAATTTAAAATAATGAGAACTGTAAGACTGGCGGCAATAACCGCGTTTTTGCTCATGTTGCCGCTTATATCGCGGGCGCAAATAAATAACAGCCCGGTTAAGTTGACAGAAAAGAGAAGTCACTGGGCGATTGGACTGATGTACACTGACAACGGGTTCGGATTATCCGGAACATACTTCAAGAACATCGGAAGAACAACTGACCTCACACTGAAATTATCCGTTTCGGGTGTGACCGACCCTTCAGAAGTTGAATATTATGACATTTACGGGAACTCATACATTGCCGGAAAAGTCAACCGGGTTTACCTCACTACGCTAAGCATTGGCCTTAAGAAAAATATTTTTTACGACGACATCGAAGGAAATTTCAAGCCTTTTATAAGAGCCGGTGTCGCGCCCTCATTCGTAATTACGACGCCGTTTGACAGGAGTTTCTTCAAGGCTTTCGGCTACGCCCAGCCGGGGTTTGCAATCGGGCCTTACGGCGGTATAGGAATCGAATATCAGGAATCGAATTCGGTTGGAATGAGCATTACCGCGGACTAGTATTATCTCCCCGTTATCGGAAGGGAAATACTCAGTTTGCAGAATAAGCCGATGAACAATCTCGGCGGTATTCAGTTAACTTTTAATTTCTTGTTCCTGCATTAATATCATTTCATCATTTCCTCGAAGTCCGATTCCGAAAGAATTCTGACTCCGAGTTTTTTTGCTTTTTCAAGTTTGCTGCCGGCATCCGCGCCCGCGAGAACATAATCCGTTTTTTTGCTCACGGATGAAGAAGTTCTGCCGCCGAGTTTTTCTATAATCTCTTCGGCTTTATTGCGCGAGTATTTTTGGAGCGTTCCGGTCAGCACGAAAACCTTGCCTGCGAATTTTTCGTTTACTTCCTGTTTCTCGCTTTCGTCTATTTCAAACTTTAACCCTGCTTTTCGGAGTTTCTTAATAAGTTCTTTGCTCTTGGCGTCCCTGAAAAAATCACATACGCTTTTCGCGATAGCGGGACCTATTTCGTAGATATCGTCGATTTCCTCTTCTGTGGCTTCTGCCAGCCTGTCAATCGAGCCGAAGTGTTTCGCGATAAGTTTCGCCGTTCTTTCTCCGATGTGCTTAATCCCGATTGCGAAAAGAACCCTGTCAAACTGTTTTTCTTTCGAATTCTCAATCGCCTGAAGCATGTTATCTACGCTCTTCGCTCCGAATCTGTCGACTTTAAGAAGTTCGGCGCGCTTTTCTTTCAGCGAGTATATGTCGGCGAAATCTTTTATGAATCCTTTTTCAAGAAGCACGGCGATAATGCTGCCTCCAAGCCCTTCTATATCCATCGCGTCGCGCCATACGAAATGCTCAATTCGCCCCTGTATCTGCGCGGGGCAGAAATAATTCGGGCAGTAGATGTAAACTTCCTCTTCGGGTTTCTCGAGTTTAGTACCGCAAACAGGACACTTCGACGGTTCCGGAAACGGCCTGGAATCTTTCGGTCTATCTGAGAGAACTACTCCCGTGACTTTTGGGATTACGTCGCCGCCTTTTTCAATCTTCACAAAATCTTTTTCCCTTATATCCTTTCGGCGGATTTCCTCGAAGTTGTGAAGCGTAGCGCGGGAGATGGTCGAGCCCGCAAGAAACACGGGTTCAAGTTCGGCGACAGGAGTAATTGTTCCCGTCCTGCCCACCTGCAGAGTGATTCCGTTTATCCTGGTGGTTTTTTCCTTCGCCTTGAACTTATACGCTATTGCCCAGCGCGGTGACTTGCCCGCGCTGCCGAGAAATTCCTGCTGGGCGAGAGAGTTGACTTTAACTACGACGCCGTCGATTTCATACGGAAGTCCGTCGCGGATTTCCTCAATCGAGTCGCAGTATTTTTTTACGCCGTCTATATCCTTAACTTTTTTCCAGTGAGAGTTGACCGGAAATCTGAGTTCTTTAAGGATTTTAAGGTTTTCTCCGTGAGTGGAAAGAGAGGCGTTTTCATCACGAAGATAATAAGTAAAAATATTGAGCGGTCTTGCCGCGACCTTCCTGCTGTCCTTTTGTTTCAGCGTTCCCGCCGCGGTATTTCTCGGGTTTGAAAAAAGTTTTTCACCGAGATTTTCCTGCTCTTCGTTTATTCTTAAAAAATCATCTTTCTTAATGAATACTTCGCCGCGCACTTCGAAATTTCTGAATGTGTCGGATTTAACCCTCAAAGGAATTGACCTTATTGTTTTCAGGTTTCCAGTCACGTCGTCCCCCTTCGTCCCGTCGCCGCGTGTGGAACCCCTGATAAGATATCCTTTCTCGAAAACAAGCGATACCGCCAGTCCGTCGAATTTGAGTTCACATATGTATTCGTAAGGCTCGTCTCCGAGAAGAGATTTGACTCTTTTATCGAAGTCAAGAAGGTCGTCGAAGTTGTACGAATTGGAAAGAGACAGCATCGGAACTTTGTGAACCGCCTCTGTGAATTTCTGCGTGGCTTTGCCCGAAACTCTCTGCGTGGGCGAATCCGGAGTGACGAGAAGCGGGTATTCTTTCTCAAGCGCCTCAAGTTCTTTCATCATCATGTCGTAGGCATAATCGTCGAGGTCCGGCTCGTCGAGGACATAATATTTATAATCCGCGTCGAGAATATTCTCTCTTAGTTCCGCGATTCTTTTTTCGGGATTCACCATAGATGGAATTTACTTTTCTTTTTTGACAATACCCTGCCTGTTAATCCTTACCAGGCGGATTTTTTTGTCTTCGAATTTAAGTTCTTTTCCGTTTAGGTATGCTGTGAATGATTCTGTATTGCCTGATGATATAATAAAGTAATTCTTCGCTTTCCAAAGCATCTTTTCGTCCTTTGCGAAACCCTGCCAGTTTCTCGATTTTTCTGTGAGAGTATCTACGAACACAATCACCGAGCCGTTTTTCAGTCCGTCTATTCGCAATGAAATCGAATCGTTCATTACTCTTTTAATAGAATCCGCGGTGTTATTGGCTTTGCGTATTGAATCCTGAATTTCTTCGTCAGTTCTTTTCCCGAGAACTTTCTTTTCGGTTTCTTTTACTATATCATCGAAATTCTGCCTTATGATTTCGGTCTTAGAACCTTTACCGCTTAGGAAAACAACATCCACGAGAAGATACACTCCGTAAAGAAGGGCGAGAATGAGAATTGCTATGCCAAGGTTTTTAAGAAGTCCTGTCGGCATTTTGAATCCCCTGTCCTCGTAATACTTTCCGTTGAACTCTCCCTTGTCTCCCTCGATTTTTATTCTCTTCGATTTCGAGAATGCTTTTTTCTCGGGAAAAGACGATTCATCATCCTGAGTTGGCTCCGAAAGATTGGTCGTTATAGTATGCCTTTTCATTTCCGGCGCTTCAAAAATATCGTCAAGTTTTGATTTGTCCGGTTCGTCCTTTACCTGTTCAGGTTGTGATTTCTCTTTCGATTCCTCCGCTGATTTCTTTTCACCTGCGGTTGTTTCGTTTAATTCAGGAAGGCCCGCATACTTGCCGTTTCTGGCCATTTCATAGTTGAAGAGAATTTCATCAGGATTCAAACCTATGCATTTCGAATACTGTTTAAGAAAAGCCCTGATGTATGTCGATGAATAAAATGAAAAGTCGCCGTTTTCCATTTTTTCAAGAAGAGTGATGTGAATCCTCGTCTTGTTGGCGATATCGTGCAGTGTTATATTATGTTTCTCTCTGACTTTTCTTAGATCAGCCCCGAATTTCTTTAGCATGATTGTTGTTTTATCGGGATAAGTTATTATATTTTTTTAACATTTTAAAGTAACGTATTTATATCTTTTTAAGCAATTTTCATGGTAGCGGATATAAAAAAACCGGCATATTTACCAGTGCGCGGCGAATTTTTTCCCGAGCGCGGCGGCGGATGCGTCTGTATTTACCGCGTCTATCAAATCCGCGGTGATTACAAACTCAGTAACTTTTAATTCCCTGTGCTGAAAATCAGTGCTCTTTTTCAAAAGATAAAGTTTCTGCGAATCGCTGATATCCCGTACCTTGAGAAGCAGCAGACTGTTTTTATCCGGCATAAGTTTTTCGGCTTTGCCTTCTCCGCTTTTCACCAGAAAGACAAAAGCGTTTGATTTGTTTCCCGTGAATACCAGCGTGGTATCCGTGAATCCCGATTCTCTGATTTCGGAAATCTGTTCCTTCAGAACCGGAACTACGATATATTTATTGAGAGCGTTTTTTCTGAAAGCATATTTTTCCTGCTTGCCGTAACCGCTCCAGTCGGTAACGGCATTGTATTTGCCCGAAAAAGAAGAAATGGTTTCGTCGAACTGAGATGTACCGGTCTGCACGGCTGTATCGCCCGCGGATAAGGATTTGAGAGAATCAAATCCCTTTGATACTTCAGTGTCTTCTCTGTTGCCGCAGGAGAAGACAACAGCGGATAAGACTAAAAATAATATTATTAAACAAATGTCAGATTTCAATTCCTGATTTAATTTCTTTCGCGGTTTTATCCAGATGCTCTCTCGTGAATTTATGTTTCGAACCGAAGCGGAATCCTATGCCGTCGCCGCTGTATCTCGGAATAAGATGCAAATGCGCGTGCGGTATTTCCTGCCCTGCCGATTTGCCGTCGGATAGCACAAAACTGACCGCGTCGAGAGTAAATCTTGATTTGCGCATGGCCGCGCTTATGTATTTTCCGGCTTTGAACATACGCTCGACGTAAACATCATCAAGTCCTGTTATAAGTTCCGAATGTACTTTCGGAATCACAAGCACATGACCTTCGGTTGCAGGGAACAGGTCCATTATGCCGATTACGAGGTCGTCCTCATATACAAAACTCGATTCGATTTCTTTCGCAATGATGGAACAGAATATGCAATCCATAGTGTGATTGATTATAATGCAAAATAATGATTATGAGATTCAATGTCTTTGACAAAGGATATTTACGCCGTATCCTTGAGTCTCCTTGTTACGTGTGCAAAATAATATCCCCGTATCCGAGAGTCTCCCCGTTTTAACGGGGGACTCTCGGTTCATTATGTATTATTTAGAATTGTAGCCCACGTCCGCCGCGGCGGACATTGACTATATTATTTGCGCATTCACAAACTGAAGATGCATCGTGAAATGCCTGAGCACGGAAATTTATAAGAAATAATTTTGAATTTTACATTTTACACTCTCTCGGAATTCACTTCATTCTCCGATATGAATACACTAATTTTGACTATCAACCTCAAACCGGCAAATATGAAAAAGTATATTATCTTAACATGCATAGCGGTCATTCTCGCGGTGTCAGTAGCCGCTATTTGCTCGAAAGAAAATCCGGGCAGCGAAGAAAAAACGAACTCCGGTACAATCAAACTTCTGCCGCCCGAAACCACAGGCGGAATGCCGCTGATGGAAGCGCTGTCGAAAAGACAGTCATCGAGAAATTTCACGGCAAAGAAACTCGATGAGCAGACGCTGTCAAACCTGATGTGGGCAGCTTTCGGAATCAACAGGAAGGATTCAGGCAAGCGCACCGCACCTACAGCCAACGACACGCGCGCCGTTGAACTCTATGCCGTGATGGAATCGGGCGCGTATAAATACAACGCCGATGACCATTCGCTCGAACAGGTCACCAACAAAGACATACGCACTTTGGCAGGCAAGCAGGATTTCGTCGGCACCGCGCCGCTCAATTTAATCATCGTCGCCGATTATTCGAAATTCAAAGGCGGAAAAAATGAAATCTATGCCGGCGCGCACGCGGGATTCATTGGCGAAAACGTTTATCTTTATTGCGCTTCCGCCGGACTCGGCGCTGTTATACGCGCGTACGTCGATAAGGAGCCGCTTGCGAAGGAATTAAACCTCGGCGAAAACAAGGAAATAATACTGGCGCAAACAATCGGATATACGAATTAAGAATTTTTAAATTTATTCAGTCTTTGAGATTATTTATATTTAATGTTTGTTTTGAACTAAAAGAACTGACGTGAAATTAGACGCTTTATTCATAGCTTCGCACCCCGATGACATAGAAATTACCTCCGCCGGAACAGCGATTAAACTCGTACAGGACGGCAGGAAAGTCGGAATACTCGACCTCACAAGAGGCGAACTCAGCACAAGAGGCACGCTTCAGTCAAGGAAAAAGGAAACCGAAGCCGCCTCGAAGGTTATGGGTATTCACTACCGCGCTAACCTCGGACTTAAAGACGGCAACATACAGAACACGGAAGCAAACAGACTTAAACTCATAAAGGTAATCAGGGAAACTAAGCCGGAAATTGTTTTCGCGCCGTACCCTTCCGACAGGCATACCGACCACGTAAACGCGAGCAACTTCATACGCGAATCGGCGTTCCTTTCCGGACTGGAAAAAATCAAAACGGGAAAACTCAATGCGCACAGACCGAACAAGGTTTTTTACTACCGTCATGCGTACGAAACTCCCGTAAGTTTTATCGTGGACATTTCTGATACGTTCGCGAAAAAAATAGAAGCGATATCCTGTTACGGCTCGCAGTTCTTCAATGCGGAAAAAACTTCCGCCGACGAGCCCGAAACATACATCAGCACGAAGTTATTCTGGAAAGACCTCGAAACACGCGCCAGATATTTCGGATTCAAAATCGGTGTGGAGTACGGAGAACCTTTCTTCTGTAACGAAAATTTAAAAATGCAGGCAAACAATTTATTTAACGTATAATGATTGACTTAAAAAGAAAGAAAATACTTGTCTTTGACCTTGAAGTTGCGGCTTATGACTTCGAAACTCATTACGACGAGGAGACGAAAGAATATTTAACGAAATTCGCGAAGAACGAGGAAGAGAAAAAGGCGGCGATTGAGAATCTTGTGTTTACTCCCTACACTTCGCAGTTAGTGGCAATCGGAATGCTCGACTACAATAAGCGCGAAGGCGCGGTGATTGTAAACGGCCCCGCGGACACGGAACTCGACCCCTCGAAAAGACTGGCGTCGGAAACCATGCTCGACTTCGACGTCGAGCCGAACGGCGACGATACAGCCGTGCCTTACAAGGAAGAGAAACTCACAAAATTGACTTACATCTGCAGAAGCGAGAAGGAAATGCTTGAACTCTTCTGGAAGAAAATCAAGAACGAGGGCTATAACATGTTCGTTACTTTCAACGGCCGTGAATTCGACTGCCCGTTCATAATGCTCCGCTCGCTCTTCATGAAAATCCGCCCCTCTTACAACCTTATGAGCGGCACGGATTTCAACATACGCGGATACCACATAGACATGATGAAGGAACTCACGTTCAACAAGCACTCTCCGACAGGCGCGAGAAGGAAATTCTCTCTCGACTTCTACTGCAAGCAGTTCGGGATTCAAAGTCCCAAAGCCGAAGGAGTTACAGGCGACATGGTGAGCGAACTCTTCAGGAACAGCGAAGCGCAGACTATAGCCGATTACTGTTTCGGCGATGTTGTCGCGACGGGAAGTCTTTTTAACTTATGGAACAAATACCTCGATTTTAATAATTAAAAAATAACACAGACAAATGAAACCAAATCAAATGCAGGGAATGCTGAAACAGGTGAAGAAGATGCAGGAAAGAATGGACGCAATTCAGGCCGAACTCGAGAATAAACTTCTCACGGAAGAATCAGGCGGCGGAATGGTAAAGGTGACTATTAACGGAAAAAGCGTGATTCAGAAAATCGAAATCGAAAAGGAAATCATTAATCCGGACGATACTGAAATGCTTGAAGACCTCTTGATTGCCGCGTGCAACAAGGCTTTCGAGTCGTCACAGAAACTATCGAATGAGGAAATGTCCAAGGCGACAGCGGGAATGATTCCTAACATCCCCGGATTAAATCTCGGATTTTAATATGGTGAATATTTCAGGAACACTCGAGACTCTCGTAACCGAACTCACGAAACTTCCGTCTATCGGAAGGAAGACGGCGCAGAGGCTCGCCATGTTCATAATTAAACAGCAGCGCGCCGACGTTGAGAAACTCTCAAAGGCGCTGATTGAAATCAAGGACAAGATTAAGTTCTGCTCGGTCTGCTGCAATATCACCGAAGACGAAGTCTGCCGTATATGCAGTTCCGAAAAACGAAACCGCTCGGTAATATGCGTTGTGGAAGAGCCGCAAGATGTTTACGCGATTGAAAAAACGAACGAGTACAGAGGGCTTTACCACGTCCTGCACGGCAGGATATCCCCGCTCGACGGAGTCGGTCCGAATGATATACGAATAAAGGAACTTCTATACAGACTCGAAGACAATCACGAAATAAAAGAAATTATACTTGCCCTGAACCCGACAGTTGAAGGCGAAACGACAATACTATATCTCGGAAAAATAATTAAACCGCTCGAAATAAAAATAACAAGAATCGCGCGGGGCATACCCATCGGTTCCGACATTGAACTGACGGATGAAGTAACCCTCGCCAAGGCTCTCGAAGGAAGAGTCGCCGTATAAGATGAAAAAGAAAAACTGGTACGAAGAATGGTTTTCCAACAAGTTCTATCTCGAACTGTACAGCCACAGGAACGAGAAGGAAGCGCGCGACCTGATTAATCTTATACAGAGAAACGTTCAGATTGATTCAGGCTCGAAAGTGCTCGACGTGTGCTGCGGCTCGGGAAGGCATTCGCTCGAAATGGCGCGCCGCGGCTATGACGTGACGGGCATAGACCTTTCACGTTACTTGATTTCCGAGGCAAAGAAATCGCACAGGAAATCGGAGGAACGCGGACTGAAGGCGCGGTTCCTCATTCGCGACATGAAGAACTTTTCCTTTGTCCATAAGTTTGACGCGGCGATAAACGTATTCTCGAGTTTCGGTTATTTTGAAAAGAACAGCGATAATATCAAGGTTTTCCGGAATATTTCCGGCTCTCTCAAGAAAGACGGATGTTTCGTTTTCGATTTTCTGAACGAAGGATACGTCCGCAAAGCGCTCGTGCCGTATGACGAGGAAATGCACAACGGAATCAAAATAATTCAAAAGAGGCATATTACCGACGGCTTTGTGTATAAGGATATCATAATCGGAAAATCGGTATATTCGGAAAGAATCAGACTGTATAGATTTTCCGCGATAAAAGGTATGTTGAAAGAAACGGGATTTAAAATTCTCTGTGTTTTCGGCGATTACCTCGGGAATAAATTTCATTCAATAAACTCAAAGCGTCTGATAATTTTCAGCAAAAAAGTTTGAGAGCATTAATTTCAATAGCAGCCGTTATAATCATCGCCGCGGCGCTTCACTCATGCGCTCTGCGCGACGATGAGACGCCGACGAATTCGAGGACGACTTTCGTGCCTCCGACTTCCCCCGACCTGGTGATGGTTAACCTGCAGTTCGCCGTCATTGAGAAAGACGTGAACAACTACATGGCTTGTTTCGTCGATTCGATGTATTCGACAAGAAGATACGCTTACGTTCCCGACGTTGTCTCCCAGATACAGTATCCGATTTTCCAGAACTGGAAACTTTCGAATGAAAAAACCTATTTCACGAGTCTGATTACGCTGATGGACGCGAACGCGACCTCAAACGTTTTCTTCTCGAACCCGACATTGAACACTCTCGCCGATACGGCTGTTTACGACGCTGACTATCTTTTAAGGGCAGACCACCAGAAAACCAATGTCGCAAAAACCCTTAAAGGAAAAATCAGACTGATACTCTCCGCTGACTCAAGAAACCTGTGGTCTATACACAAATGGATAGATTTTAAAACGCAGGATACAGATACTACCTGGAGCGTTCTGAAAGCTAATTTCAGCAATTAAAATTGTCCGGAAAAAGATTACATATTGTTTTTCTGCTCGCGCTTATGTCTCTGGCATTCGCGTCCTGCGAAAACATATTCGCGCCGTCCATAGATAACACATCATCGGGACAGATACTCTCCGACCAAAAAACAATCGAAGGCGTTTTCACGAATTTCCGTTACGCGTACACGTTCAAGGACACATCCGTATATTCCGCATTGCTCACGGACGACTTCATGTTCACGTACACGGATTACGAATCAGGGTTCGACGTATCGTGGGACAAGCCGACTGAAATGAGAACCACCAGCAGACTCTTCGACAACTCCCAGAAAACTGAAGTGGTGTGGAACAACATAACGGTAATGATAGGCGACAGCCTGAACATGAACGTAAAAAGAAGTTTCAACCTCACAATAACATTCAACCCAAGCAACATCGTCCGCCTCTACGGATTCGCTGATATGAACCTCACGCGCCCCGTCTCCGACGGAGTCTGGAAAATCAAAAAATGGCGCGACCAGAGCTTCTGATATCTCCGAATCTCCTTTTTGTCGTTTTAACGACCATTCGTCGTCGCAATCCATTAACCGCAGACAAAAGCTAAATCAAACATCATCCGCCGACGCGGGCAAAAATAAAAATCAAAAACATTCAAAGGTTTTATTTTCATTTCAGAGGTACTAGTAACCACCGCACATCTTTAATCCCGAATCATAAAAAAATCCCCGTCTGCGACGGGGATTTTTGTTCGCCCGCGTGTCAGCAGAAATAGGGGGAATGCCTGCACATAATCCGGATGGAAAGCAACAATTAAGGAAAACCGCGTTTTTGTGCAATAATAGGGGTTTTTGTTTCCAAAATGTCACTCTTTTCGGAAACATTTTGCACTTTTTCGGAAACATTTTCACTATTCCCGGAAACATTTTGCGAATTCTCGGAAACATTTTGCGAATTCTCGGAAACATTTTGCCAATTCCCGGAAACGTTTTGCCAATTCCCGAAAACATTTTGCAAATTCCCGGAAACATTTTGCCAATTCCCGAAAACATTTTGCAAATTCTCGGAAACATTTTGCCAATTCTCGGAAACATTTTGCTAATTCTCGGAAACATTTTGCCAATTCCCGGAAACATTTTGCCAATTCCCGGAAACATTTTGCTAATTCCCGGAAACATATTGCGAATTCTCGAAAACATTTTGCCAATTCCCGGAAACATTTTGCCAATTCCCGGAAACATTTTGTAGATTCCCGGAAATATTTTTCGCGTTACCAAACTGGGGCTTGGTAAAGAGTAGGTGGGACAGACAATAAAAAAATCCCCGTTGGTGACGGGGATTTTAAAAATTTTAATTTACCGTTTTTCGATACGCCGCAAAGGCAGTTTAGTAGTTCAAATCCTTGATGTAATATCTTTCGTATGTATCAAGTCTCTTCAGTACGTAGTCGACGAGCGCATCGAGTTTGTCGTCAGGGATTTCCCCTTTCGACTTCGCCTTGAATTCGCCTTTTAGATTGTCCTTCGTGGAGAGCGTGACGAGACTTTCGTCGTTCCACTTGGTGTCTATGTTTCTTGAATTCGAATAGTTGTATATGTCTTTGTAGAGTTCGACAAATAACCCCTTCTCGTCCCTGTCAATCATGTAAGTCTTGTAAATAATTCTCACGGGAAATCTGTCATTCTTATCGAAGTCGTAACTCATCGTGCGCTTGCTGTCCATCCACGATGAAAGGTCTTTCGATTTGATTACCCTCTTAATGAGAAATTCTTTCATCTTCGCGATGTTGTCGTTGTCGTTCCGCACGCATCCGTGCGAAAGGCTTCTGTTCTTCGCGTAGATGAGTTTCGGCTTGTTAGTGCCGTGGAAATACCTGAGCGAATTTTCATCGTAATGCACGACGAAAAGTCCGAGCGGGTTTTTTGGTCCCGGCGGAACGGGCGGAAGTTCTTCCTTGCCCTTTTCGGGGTCCTTCCACGAAGGCCAGTTTCTCACCCTGTACGCTTCGAAATGCCCCGCGTATGTCTTGTCCTTGTTCGTGCCGATTACGTTGTTCCACGTGTCGATGTAAATCGTATCTTTTTCGTAAAGTTGATAAAGGTGCGACCTGAATTCAGGTATGTTGAGTTCCCAGAGTATCTTGACGGTATCGAGAAGAAAGTTTTTTCCGATTAAGTAGTTCACTTTGTAAAAATATCCGCCGCCCGCTTCAATCGGCTTGTCGACTTTTTCTATAATCCTCTTATCGGTAATTTTTTTGACAATGTCGTCGCTGATAATCGGAAACTGGTCGCGTATGTAGTCGCTGATTGTCCTGTCGGCCTCTTCGATGCTTTCGGCTTCGACCTTGACCGTATCTCTTCCGTATCCCGCGAAAGCGGAAGGAAGTATAAAGAACACGAGTAATACCGATAAAAGAATGTTGTTTTTCATAACTGTTTTGTTCTCCTGAATTATTATTATAGCCCCCA
>JAJTBN010000284.1 GCA_021286895.1 Bacteroidota bacterium
TAAAACCAGAATGTAGTCCCTGCGAATACTCCGGCGGAATACGAAAGCCCCGTGATGAACCTTGAGTCTATAATTCCGTAACTTTTCATGTAACTCGTTATCGCGAACCACGACGCGGGTATAGTTACCGACGATACGCAAAGAAACGCTCCCCTTATGAAACCTCCGAAACACCTGTTCTCTTCCTTCTGCAGAAGGTCCGTTTTTATTATCTTCGATATCTCGTGACTAGTGTGGTCAAGCCTGTCTTCCACCTCTCCCAGTTTCGCTTCAATCTTTTCCTCCGAGACTTCGTTCTGTCCGTTGTTTAGAACTTTAGTCCTCATTATTTTCAGACCTGAAAGGACTACAATAAAACAACCGACGAATGTAAGTATAGCCTTGAATAAGAGTTCGTTCTCCCCGAAAAACGTATCTACTGAATTTGGGATGAATCCTTTTATCAGCGCAAGACCTCCGTAGGATATTATTATATATATCATGTCCATGAAACCGGCCCCCGCTCCTATCGCGACGCCGTACTTTATTTCGTTCTTGAACCCCTGCGAAATCACAAGTATGTTCGTTGGCCCTATCGGCGGCATGGAAAGAAGATAACCGGTTATTATCCCTACGATTAGTCCTGTTATCAAACGGTAACTTTAAGTTTATGCAAATTATGAAATCATGAACATACTTTCAATCAATTTATCACGATTCAGGACAAAAAAAAGCCCTGAAAAATCAGGGCTTATTAAAATCACTTCAACAGCACCATACGCTTTTCCGAAACGTAATTTCCCGACTCAAGCCGGTATATGTACGTTCCGCTCGATAATCCCGACGCGTCAAAATTCACGGTGTACGAACCGGCATTACTGTAACCGCTGAAAGGCTCGGCGACTTCCCTGCCGATTATGTCAAATACCGATAACCTAACATAACCGTTTTTCGGAATGTCGAACTTTATGCTTGTAACAGGATTGAAAGGATTGGGATAATTCTGATGAAGCATGAATTCAACAGGAACTCCGCTGTTCACGATTCCAACTGCCGTGAACGTGTACTCGAAAATTCCCCTGCCCGCTGCAACCGATGCAGATGCTCCTCCTGCAAACAGAGTAAGATTGCCCGTAGTCCTGAATGCAAGTGCGCGTACGGTGTAACTGTTTAAAAGCGAACCTCCGCTGAAATCCGCCCATGTTGCTCCGCCGTTCGATGAACGCCATACGCCCATCGAACCGGTTCCCGCCGACTGGTCAATTCCGACAAACAAGTCGTTCGGATTCATCGGATCGATGGCGCAGGACCTCGGAAGCGTTCCTGTAGTGTTAGGGATTCCCCACTTCTTGCTCCATAACTGTCCGCCGTTCGTCGTCAGGAATACGCCGCCCGTCGTGTCGTTAACAAAAAGAACCGCGAGCACCCTTCCTGTATCCGTCGGATGAATGCTCATCGCCCTTATGGGATTTCCCGTCGTCGTTCCTGTAGGCAAACCGTTCGTAACGGCGTTCCAGTTTGAACCGCCGTCATCCGACCTGTAAATCTTCGAAGGACCGGTGCTGCCTGGCATAACCAAAGAAGAACCGGCATAAAGAACATTCGGATTTTTTGGATTTATGACCATCGAAAGAATCTGCTTGTTGTCCACTCCCGTGCTCGAAGGAGACCAGTTTACTCCCCCGTTCGTGCTCTTCCAGATGCCGACCGTCGAAGCCGCTATCGCGTTGAAAACACCGCACCACACGATGTTGGGGTTAGTCGGATGGACGACTATCGCCTGTATTCCTTTCGTGTCGTAAATGTCCGCCGAAACAAGCGTCCAGCTTGCTCCCGCGTCCGTCGATTTGTAAACGCCGCTCGTTGTCCAACCCCCGAGTGAATCCGTCCCCGCAAAAATAATGTTAGGATTCGAAGGGCTTACCGCAAGACACTGCACCTTGCCGTACGTCATTCCGCTGTTGCAAGGCGCCCACACCGTGCCCCCGTTTGTTGTCTTGTAAACACCCGAATCAAGACTGCCGAGATACATGATGTTCTGATTTTGTGGATTGATCGCTAATGTGTAGATTCTCGCGTTGATGCCGTAATGTACTGTCCAGGCATCCGGACCGTCCTGTGACTGAAGTAACTGATGAGAAATAAAGACAAGAATCAACAGAAGTAATAGTTTCTTCATTGCATCCCCCTGTTTATTTTCAAAAGTTATGTTAAATGTATATTACCTTATTTTATATTTCAAGAGGCAAATGTATTATACTTTTTATTTTTTCATATATCGTCTATCGGACTTTTTACTCTCGAAATATCAACCCCCGTCATTCTTAGAAAATTACGCGTCGGTTTTATGGTATGATTCCCCATAATTCTCTGAAGAAGATATATGTCCGTTCCCGCTTCTATCATATGACACGCGAAGCTGTGCCTTAGATTCCGGAAACTACCCCGTTTGGATATTCCGCTCCTGCGAAGCGCCCTGCTGAAACAGGACTCTGCGCTCCGAACCGAATACTTTTGTCCTCTCCAGCTCTCAAACAGCCAGATACCGGGTCTGTATATCCGCTTATACTCGTCAATAATTCTGATTACTTTTTCCGGAAGCATGACTGTACGCCGGCTTCCTTCTCCGTTTATAATCAATACTCTCTTGGCGGCATCAGCATCTGTTATTTTAAGCAAGGGAATTTCGCGTAACCTTAATCCGCACGCGTATGCTACCGAAAGCAATGCCTTCTGCCTGATGTTTATCGAAGAGTCAATTATCCGCCTGATTTCTTCTCTTGTATAAACAAGCGGCTCATTCTTGCGCTTCAAAGAATTTTCCACTGCTTTTACATACGAATCTCCGTTC
>JAJTBN010000037.1 GCA_021286895.1 Bacteroidota bacterium
TACGGCTTTGAATATCCTTTCTGTGCGGAAATATAATCCACGAGTTTCTCGCACTCTTCCGTCGAGATATACGCGTTCTGAATTCTTATCGGCTTTGGCGACGCCGACGACAGATAAAGCATATCGCCGTTCCTTAGCAGCTGGTCGGCTCCCGACATATCGAGAATCGTTCGCGAGTCAATCTTCGACGCCACCTGATACGCGATCCTGACGGGGAAGTTCGCCTTAATAACTCCCGTGATTACGTCCACCGACGGCCTCTGTGTCGCGACAATCAGGTGAATACCAACCGCTCTCGCCATCTGAGCAATTCTCGCAATCGGGTCTTCGATGTCCCTCTTCGCCGTTATCATCAAATCCGCCAACTCGTCTATAATCACTACTATGTACGGCATCTTCCTGTGCCTGATAACCTCGTTGTCCTTTAATTTCCCCTGCGCGTATTTCTCGTTGTAAGAGTCTATGTTTCTAACACCCGCGTTCGCCAGTTTATCGTATCTCTGCTCCATCTCCATCTCTACGCTCTTCAGTATCGAAACCGCGTTCTGCGAACTTGTCACGATGCTCTCGTTTATGTCGTTAGAAGTCGCCACAAAATGATTCCTCAGTTTCGAATAAAGGCTCAACTCAATCTTCTTCGGGTCAATCATAACGAACTTCAAATCCGAAGGATGCTTTTTATAAAGAAGCGAAGCGATAATCGTATTAATCCCCACGCTCTTTCCCGAACCCGTCGCGCCCGCTATCAGCACGTGCGGCATCTTCGAGAGATCGTCGCAGTAAATTTCGCCGTCAATCATCTTTCCGAACGCGACCGTGAGTTTCTTCGTGCTATCAATAAACTTCTGCGAAGCGAGCACGCTCTTCACACGCACCATCTGCGACTTCGAATTCGGGATTTCCACGCCCACTGTGCCTTTCCCGGGAATGGGAATAATCATTCTGATTCCTCTCGCCTTCATAGCAAGCGCGATGTCGTCCTGCAGCGATTCAATTTTCGAGAGTTTAACTTCCGGCGCGGGTATAAGTTCGTAAAGCGTTACAACCGGTCCGGGCGTAGCCGCTATGTCTATAATCTCAATTCCGAATTTAAGTAATTTTTCCTGAAGCAGCCTTCCGTTGTGCTTCAACTCGTCGTCGGAAATAAGTTCGTTCTCTTCTTTTGAAGGAGTCTCAAGCAAATCGAGCGGCGGCTGTTTGTAATTTTCAAGCATTTCTTCCTTGAAATCGTCTTCCTCCACACCCTGAACTCCGTCGAGTTCGTTCGAATTCTCCGGATTTATGTCCGTCTCGCTCGCTTCTGTCTTCTTCGGTACTTCGACAAGCAGCGAACTCAAATCTTTTTTCTTTCTGTCTCTCCTTTTATCCTCAACCGGTTTTTCATCGATTTCCTCTTCCTCGGTTTCTTCCGTCTCCTGCAGCGGTTTCGGCTCGACTCTGTGCACATCCGCCTTCGGTCTGTTGATTTCAGTATCCTTGATTAAAACTTCTTCTTCTTCGGTCTTCCCGTTCTTCGCGCGCTTTATTCTGTCCCTTTCTTTCCTTAGCGCCGCTTCAATAGCCGACTCCTCCGACTTCTCCTCTTTCTTTATTTTCTTTTCTTCCGCCTCAACGGTTAAATCTTCTTTTTCTTTCTTGAACTTTTCCTTTATCTTGTCCCACAACAGCCTCAGCCTCGCCAGAGATTTCAGTATGTTGCCGTCGACGAGAAGCATGCCCGTGAGTCCGATTGCAACGACGAATATTATCGACGCTCCTATCGAGCCAAGCCCGTAATAAAATATAGAAGAGATGAAATTACCGGTAGCCCCGCAGTACGCGCCAGAAATTCTTTCGTTACCCGCCAGAATGCGCGCCAGTCCTGCGGCTCCGGAAATCAGCGTCATCAGTATTAAAAGATAAACCGATATCGTGGCGGGCTTGTACATCGAAATTCTCCTGAACATGGCGAAACCGATTATAACTACGCCGACGGGAATAAGAAATGTGAAATATCCGAACAGACTTTCAATAGAGAGGTTTGCGACGTATGCCCCCGCTATGCCAAGCAGGTTGTTAATCTTGTATAACGATGAGTATGTCTCTTTTCTGAATATATCGAAGAATGAAAATCGCAGCAGAGTCTGCGAGTCGGCTTTTGAATAAGAAAATATCGCGGTGATGAGCAGTATCCCCAGAACCATGAGCAGTATCCCGATTAACCTTATCTTGAAGTTTTCGGATATCCTGAATTCCTCTGTGTCCTGTTTCTTCCTGCCCCCCGTTTTCTTTTCCGGAAGTTTCGACTTCATTCTTTTGTTCATTACTCTTTTGAATTTGGTTTGCTGCTTATGTTCACTCTTTTCATCTTCGATTTTTCTTTCTCTTCCGCTTCGAATGTCTCCTTCAGTTTGAGAACTCCGTTCCTGTAAAACGGAAGTTTGCCGAACATATCAAGTTCGGAACAGTATTTAAGGTCTTCGCCGAAACCCAGCGAGGACAGGTATTTCCCGTGTTCCGAATCTTTCAGCACGCATAAAATCTTCGATTTGTCCGCCTTAGTGTTCTTGTACGCGAGCAGTTTCGCGAGTTTGCTGGAAATGTAACCGGAGTCAAGGACTTCGTAGTAACCTTTTCCCTTCATCTCTTCGAGTTCGTGGATTATCATCCCCGCCGCAACCGAATCCTCGATGCAGAAATCGTTCAGTTTACCCGAGCATACAATCGTGAAATCCTCGTTAAGTTCCGCGAGATAGTTCACAACCGCTTTCATGTTCAGGAAACCCGCAATCACGCAGTTCTTCGCGAACTTCGATTTCGTGATTGAAAGCGTTCCGTTCGTCGTCGAGAAGATAAGCACCTTCCCCTTTATCGCCTCAGGCGTGTATTCAAACGGGGAGTTCCCCATCTTAAACCCTTCGATAACTTTTCCGTTCCTTTCGCCGCATAGTACGGAATTGCCCAGCCCTTTGGATATGCGGGCCGCGACCGAAACACTTTCGGCAGGAATTATTTCCTTCGCTCCGTTTATGAGCGCCGTGAGAATTGTCGATGACGCGCGAAGCACGTCAATCACTACCACATTCCTGTCTTTTAACAGCATTTCATCCTGTATCAAAGACTGCGACAAATATACGCTGATTTTATACAATAGTAACTGTTTAGTTTTCAAAAAAGCAGGGGACTTTTTCAAATCCCCCGTACTTATAATATTTCAAAATTCTTTAACTCAGGAAAGGGGTTTTGACGATATCCGCCTTTATCCTCTTGCCTCTCACGTCGATTTCAACTGAGTTGCCCGTCTTGCTGTATTCACTTTCGACGTACAGCATTCCGATATTCTTTCCGAGCATCGGTGAAGGAGCGCCGCTGGCAACGTGTCCGACTTTCTTGTCGCCCACATAAACGTCCTGACCGTGCCTCGCTACCATCTTATCGTTGACAACGAACCCTACGAGTTTCCTCTTCAGGCCTTCAGTCTTCGATTTCACGATAGCGTCTTTTCCGTTGAAGTCGCCCTTGTCAATCTTCGTAATCCACGCCAGTCCTGCCTCGAGCGGGTTTGTCGTCTCGTCCATATCGTTTCCGTAAAGACGGAAAGCGTACTCGAGCCTTAACGTATCCCTCGCGCCGAGACCAATCGGCTTCACGTCGAATTCCTTTCCCGCTTCGAAAATCGCGTTCCATAATTCTTCCGACTTCTTAACGTCCGATGAAGAATAAATCTCGAAACAGATTTTCTCGCCGGTGTAACCCGTATGCGAAATAATCACGTCCTGTCCGGCGACTTTCCCGAACTCGAAGTGATAATACTCAATCTTCGATAGATCCGTATCCGTAAGTTTCTGCAGAAGCGGAAGCGAATTCTTTCCCTGTATGGCGAGAAGCGAAGTCGCGTCGGAAACGTCTTCAATCCTCACGTCGCCGAAAACGTTCTGCTTCATCCACGCTATGTCCTTCTCGACGTTCGACGCGTTGATGACAAGCATGAAATAATCGCCGCAGTGGTAAACCAGCAGGTCGTCCACAATGCCGCCGTTCGGCAGGCACATCGACGAATACTGCACTCTTCCCTTGAACAACTGCGACACATCGTTAGTTGTAAGTTTCTGAACAAAAGCGAAAGCATCTTTACCGTGTATCTTCACTTCGCCCATGTGCGACACGTCAAAAACACCGACTGAATTCCTCACTGCTTTATGCTCGGCAATAATACCTTCATACTGTACGGGCATCTCAAAACCTGCGAATTCAACCAGTTTGGCTCCGTATTTCTTGTGAATCTCGTTGAACGCTGTTTTTTTCATGACTTAAATTTTAATATTGTAATCCGAAAATTATGAATTCAATTTTTTCCAGTCCGCGAGGAATTTTTCGAGACCGATATCCGTCAGCGGATGTTTCGCGAGCATTTCAATAACCTTGAACGGCATAGTGCACACGTCCGCGCCTATCATAGCCGCGTCCACGAAATGCATGGGGTGGCGTATTGAGGCGACGAGCACCTGCGTCTGGTAGTTGTAGTTATTATAAATCTGGACAATCTGCTGAATCAGGTCCATGCCGTTGAGCGAAATATCGTCGAGCCTTCCCACGAACGGGCTGATGAGATACGCGCCGGCTTTCGCCGCAAGCAGTGCCTGCGAGGGCGAGAAGCAGAGCGTAACGTTTGTCTTAATGCCTTCGTCCGAAAAAGTCTTCACGGCTTTCAGGCCTTCCTTAATCAGCGGAACCTTAACGACTATATTCTTGTGAATCTTCGCGAGTTCTCTTCCTTCCTTAATGATGCCTGCCGCATCCGTTGACACGACTTCGGCGCTGATATCGCCGTCGACGATAGCGCAGATTTTTTCGAGCATCGTCCTGAAATCCTTATGACCTTCCTTGGCTACGAGAGACGGGTTGGTGGTAACGCCGTCGAGCAGCCCCATATCCGCGGCTTCTTTAATCTCATTCAGATTCGCTGTATCGATGAAAATTTTCATATTGAAATGTATTTTAGTTACCTTAAAGTAGATTTTTCGTAATTTATTCAATTTTTGGATGAATAAAAATGGAAAAGGGAGGATGAAGTGGTAGAAAGTGTTAGAAAGGGAGTAGAAAGGCAGTAGAAAGGCAATAGAAAGGGAGTAGATAGGGAATAGAAAGGGAGTATTGCCTCCCCTTTGTCATTCCCGCATGATCTTAGCGGGAATCCAGGAGTTTTTGGCAAACAAAAGAAATAATGAAAGAGATAAGAACAAAAGCATTTTACCACAAAGAGCACCGAGAGCACAGAGAACCATCCCGATGCAGGATCGGGATAAATCAGAGGAGAACACTCCCCGTTTGTCATTCCAGCATACGCGTTTGGCGTCTACCCCGACTTGTCGGGGCATCCCGATAATATCGGGACTCTAGGCAGGAATCCAGGGGTGAATGGCAAATCCTTGAAGCAAGAAATAAGAATTTAGAATCAAGAAAAGAGACTGTTACATGTTTTGACAAGTATCGTTCTTTAGTGGCGTCAGGTATCCACCTGACGCGCGTCGGGGAAAAAACCGACGCAAAAATACAACAACATTCCCCTTTTGTCATTCCTTCATGCTCTAGGCAGGAATCCACAAAAAAAGTCGCCTGAGAACGACGGCACTCCATTGCAAAGCATGTCCCCCTTTGGAGGGGGTGCGGCTTCAGCCGCGGGGGAGGACAGTTTCAATCCTCCTTTTCTGAATTATCATCCGAATTTTCAGGCTCCGGTAACGTAAGCGATTGCACTGTGGCAATTGCATTTCCGCCTATACCTTTTATAGAGCCGTACATATCTACCGTATTGGCGATTACCTTCTCCAGTTTTTTCTCACGCTCTTTCCATAAAGCATTCATCGACCTTTTTTCCTTTTCAATATCTGATTTTAACGCAGAAAATGACTCGACGATTGCCTCTACTCTGCTCCCGAATTCATCGCTTGTAAGATAATTGTATAGCAACTCCATTTTATCACCTTTATTCTCTTCTGATGCGCGAATAGAACGTTCCCTTATTATCATTTCCCTTAATATGAAGGTAAGATTCTTTGCATTTGAGAAATTGCAAATCCATACTCCGTCTTTCCTGCCGAATGTCTCTATATCCTTAGGCAGAACTTCCGTAATAATTACAGCTATTAATGCTCCCTGCTCTCTTTGATCATCCTTTAATTTTTCAATCCATCCGTCCGAGAAGTTTTTTGTTCGTTTGCTTTCGTAAATAATCTTTCCGCATACTTGTTGCATTGGATTAACAACAGTCTGAATTACATCCGCTCCCTTTGTTCCTTTCGGCACCTCTTCTATGATGTCGAAAGGATACTGACTCCTTAAAAAGTCTTCCAAGGCTAATTCCAGCACCTCACCCTGCAATTGCATTGAGCCTTGTTCCGCTTTCCTTTTCATCTCTTCAATCAGCTTCTTCTGATCTTCCTTTTCCTTTTCGTATTCTTTTATTCTCAATTCATACTTCTCTTGTTCTTTTCTTCTTGCCTCGCTAGCTATTTCTTCGCTTTTCTCAAACATAATTTTATCCATCTCGATTTTCATCTCCTCTTGTTTGGTCTTCAACTCCGATTCCTTCTTCATAAGTTCAACTTCTTTTTTCTTCAGTTCAAGATTTTCTTTAGACTTTTGTTCAACATCTTCTCTTAATTGTTTTATCTCCTGTTCTGCCAGCTCTTTTGTTTTTTTCGCTGTTTCCTCAGTTAGCTTTTTCTTTTCTTTGACATATTTTTCTTCAATTTCTTTTTCTTTCTCCTCTAATATTTTATCATACCTGCTTTTTATTAATTTTTCAGCCTGATGTTGCAATAACTCATCAACATCAATTTCTACTCCGCAATTCGGACAATTTATTTTGTTTTTCATATTATTTTATTTCCCGTAATATAATGTTTTCTTTTTTTTGTCGTATTTATCAGCCCATCCTTGAATATTTTTTAACATTATCTTTTCGAAATCATTCGCTCTCATTTGGGCAGTTTGTCTAAGTAAAATTAATTCGTCCAACAACTTCTCAACCGAATCTTTTACTTTTTTATTTGCAGATAATTTCTCGAATATACTCCACGGTTTTTCCTTGTACGGTATAGATAACATATCCTCAACCCCTTTTTTATCAAACACAGTGAAATTACATTCGAAATTTGGATATGATATTTTATGATTTATTGTTAGCCCATTTTTTATGCATTTTTGAATTTCTTCAAATATATCAATATTCGCTTTCCAGATTCCATTTTTATTACCATTTGCAATATAGGGAGTATCCGAATCATGAAGTATGGAAAAATTAATTTTGAAATGTCGCAACATTTTTATCACCAAGGGAATTGTCCACTTCCCTCTTGCTCTGAATAATATAGGTCTTTTGGAAATCGGATATTTCTCCGGTTGCTCATTCATTATTAAAGAAAATGCAGTAAATTCTGTATCTCCTTCAACAATTAACGGATATTGTCCAAAGAACATTTCGGCTAATGATTGGTCATATCTATTTAACATTTTGAGTCTCTCAATTTCATTAGCATCAAAACCTGATTTGTCAGTTACATAGATATTTGGAGAAGGGTTATCTCCATTTCTATCTAATCTAACAATAGTAGTATGATCTCTAGTCGGATCTACAAATATCGGAGAATGTGTCGTTAGCATAACTTGCCATGAGGGGTCAGTTGACAAATCGTATAAATAATTACTTGCCGCTCTGATTGCATTTGGGTGCAAAGCCACTTCCGGCTCGTCAATTAGTAACATATAACCAGGCAAGAATATTCCAGTATTAAAATTGTTTTTCTCATTTATAGCAGATTCGAGTTGCTTATTAAGTTTTAAAGTTTCAGTTTCATTCTTTAAAATTGCATATCTTAATTTAAGTTTCCGCTTTTTTTCTATCAAAGTTTCAATTTTCTTCTTTAATATAGCAATCTGATTCTCTTTTAATTTTGAGGATTCAATAATTGTTTGAATACCTGATCTTACTTGCATTAATGACCAAAATAACGCTCTTTGTGATCCAGTACCTTGTTGTTGCCAATCAATAACTACATCGCCTTCCTTAAATTTTAATACCGAACCTCTATATAATAAATCACTTGGCCTAATATTAATTTCAGACAACGCAATTCCTAGATCAATAGTTAAATCAGGGAATATTTGCTTATGGTGCTCTGAAATATTTTTTGTTATTTCAGCAATATTTTTTTTCTGCTTTGAAATCGGCTTCTCTGCAACTTTAATTACTTTGGCTATTGCGTTAGACAAATCTGAGTTTTTATCCTGAATCATTTTATCTAATTCGTCTGCAATCGGTTGAAGTAATATTTTTTTCATCATATCCTGTTCTCTGTCAGGTGTATCAAGCGTACCTATTCTATAAGGTTTAGGTAACCTACTATCAAATACATTGTCGAGTCCACTTGCTTTAGAATTTTCAGAAAATGCTTTTTCTAATGGATTCCACGTCGTTCGTTTTTTGATTAATTTTTCATCCCATTCCCATCGTGATTTTACTGCAAGATAATCACCAAGTGGATACTTCCAATCTTCTGAAATATTCGGTGTGCCTTTAGGAATATGTATTGTAAGTTCCACTGCGGCTTTTTTAATATCATTTCTTTTACAAAAATCTTGCGGCGAGAATGCAATTGTTCCTACAGCTAATTCATATGCTCGTAAAATTGTAGATTTTCCCGAATTATTTGAACCTACAAGGCAGATAATATCATCTAAATCTATTTCTAGCCCGTCTAATCCTATACAGCCTATATTTTCTATTCTTAAATTTAATAGTTTGGATCGTTCTATCATAATATATTTTTAAAATATTAACTTTAGATAAGTTCTACGCTTAATCCCGAATTGGGGCCTCCGGGGACACCCATTTCGGTCGCTCCATCAACATTATTTCTCAAATCGTCAAGCAAATTCTGTGGATCAACAAACGAGTTTTCTTTTGAAATTGATTCTGGTCGTGGGTTAGTTACGGATTTAGCGCGGTAAACTTTGAGCAATTTTTCTTCGGAAAGTGCTCTTACGCATAAGGCTCTACAATAAAACCTATTGAATATATCTTCAGCTAAAACCGATGCTGCATTAGAAGGAATTTTAGCATCAATAATTCCATTTTTTGTATGGCGCAGTTCGGTGTCGTTGAAATGACTTCCATTCTGCAACATATTGGTTAACGTTTCAGAATTTCCGTTTCGTATAGAATCAATTAAATACTGCTTAAAAAACTGTACACCCGTTTGATTTAATCTCGGACTTATATACAATTTATTATTTTGAATATCGAGATTAACTTCTTCTTCCATTAACTCCCTAGTTGGGCTGTCTAAATTTTTAAAAAACATTGGATTATCCCTACTTTCATTTAATATTATTGAATTTTAAAAACGCGATTTTAGATTTGTAAATCCTTTCCCCTTTCCAAATATCACCCCCACCAGTATCACCCCATATATAATCTGTCTCAGATTCGCGGCTATACTGTTGGGAAGCCCTATAAACCTTAACGCCTCGGGCAGAAGCACAAGAAACGCCGATGCAAGCGCCATCCCCCATAAATTCCGCATACCGCCGATTATCACAATCGAAAGTATGAATATGGATTCGTCTATCGTAAAACTCGTGGGGTCGATGTATGAGATGTAATGCGCGTAAAGCACGCCAGGTATAGCCGCGAGCATCGCGCTTATCGTGAACGCGATGACCTTTGCGGAATAAACGCTCTTCCCGACAGCTTGTGTGTATATCTCGTCCTCGCTCAACGCCTTAAGTATCCTCCCGAAACTCGAATTCACCAGAAACCTCAATATAAAATACACCCAAGCGCACAGTACAAGACTCAATATCAGAAACAATATCTTATTACTGAAATCTAATCCGAAAATGTTAATCCCCGGTATCCCTGGAATCCCAAGCGGCCCGTTCGTCAGCCCCATCCAGTTGTTCATCAGCGAAAACACAACCACCTGAATCCCCAGCGTGCAGATAATGAAATAATCATCCACAGTCCTCAGCGCGATAGTCGAAACAATCACCGCTGTTATCCCGCACAAAATCATAGCCGCCGGCAGAGTCAGCAAAAACGGAATATGATAATTCACCGAAAGCAGCGCAGTTGTGTAAGCTCCCACGCCGTAAAACCCCGCGTGAGCCAGAGATATCATCCCGGCATACCCCGCCGTCAGACTCAGACTCTGAGACAGCATCACATAAATCGCAATCAATATTAAAAGGTGAAGAATATACTCCACAACTGTAGATTAAATTTCAATTTTCTTTAAACGTTGACCGCTGAACCCAAGCGGCCTCCAAATCAGAAATGCAATAAGAATAATATATGTAATAGCGTTCATCCACTTGCTGTCTAAATAATATGCGGTAAGATGTTGAGATATGGCAACTAATAAAGCCCCACTCATGATACTTTTGTAATTTCCGATCCCTCCAATTATTAATGCTATCAATCCCAAAATAAAAATGTCAAATCCTAATGTTGGTTTTAAATCGCTTTCCATTGAATAGAGAATGCCTGTAATTGCAGATAATAAGCTACCCATCACATACGAATAAAAATACACTTTGCTTAGATTAATTCCCTGGATAGAAAATAACACTTCATTTGAAGTAATAGCCTTTACATACCTTCCAAGCTCAGTTTGATTCATAAAAATAAACAATAAAATAGAAATACAAACACAAAACATAATTATTAATATCTGAACATCGGTAATATGAGCCCCCATTATTTTATGTCCAACATTTATTTCAATAGATCTTATTTTCTTAGTGTCGTCTCCCCAAATTAAAGATATAATATTTTGTGCAATTATATAAATACTTAAGGAGATAATTAATTTATTTAAAGAAGTACTTTTCAAACTTCTTAGCTTCTCTAAAATTATCCGCTCATGAGCTATCCCAAATAAAGTAGTTAAAACAATTGACATAGTAATAGATAGCAAAAGAGGTAACGATAATTGTATTTTAAAAAAATATAAGATATATCCTGAAAGTGTTATATAAATTGCTATAGAAAAATCCACAAATTTAAAAGGATAATAAATACATCGAAATGACAGAGAGGCCATTATGATAATAGAAAAAGTGAATAATATATTGAATATTAATTGAATCAAGATATATATTTGCAGCATTTAATAATATCTTCAGGACATTTATCCGGTCCTTTTATTAATTGTACTTCCTTAAAAAATTTTCTGCAATACTCAATCAACATATCATTTGAAAACAAATGACTTTCTAATTCTATCTTAAATTTTTCTTCAGAGCTATCTTTATAAAATTTGCAAAGCCACCTTTTCTTTTTCTCATTCCAATTATAAATCAACTGCCATCGCATTCGAAGCTCGCCATTAGTATCGTAAAATATCAAATTATCTTCGTTATTTCCCGAGTGGTATATTTTAGCATTTCCCACGTATAAAGTACCGTTTTCATTCAAGACACTTCCAAGTCCTTTTATAGATTCAAATAATTCATTAATATCCAACTTAATATTTTTTATACTTGTATCCCAACTTTGGCAATACGACAGACTCGCTCCAATGACAATAATAATATCAAAATTCTTTCTCAGAGAATTATCTTTAAGATCTTTGAATGATGATGAAAAATACTTTATTTCGTTAGTTCGGCATATTTGTTCTAATAAATTATTAGACTTTATATCGGAAGCATATAAGTTTTCAAACTGGTTTCTTTTAAGTAATAACAATGGATATCCTGAGCCAAAAGAGGGATCCAAGATATTCTTCTCTTCTGCGCCGACCAATAAATTCAAAATAAATTCACTTTCTTCCTTTGTGTGATAATAATCTGAAATCTGACTCCATAAAGCATGAATTGTTCGAGAATTTTCTTTCTTTTTAAGCTCGATAATTTTGTTCTTTATAACAGCTTTATCATAATCACTAAAATCTAGTATGATTTTATTTTCTTTATTCATTTTCAGTAATAATTAATTTATTATCTATTATCTCTAAATCTATTTTACTTTTCCAATGGTTTGCACTAAAAAAGAAGTCTTCAACTCTTTTCACGGTATCGCCTTCACAGTAAATAACCTCTGAAATTCCTTCGCTAGAAGGTTTTTGTTTTTGAGCAAAACACCAATATTTATTCAGCCCTATGCCACTCTTTTTAATAAAAATTGCAAAATCTCTCCATTGCGGAATATCAGCATGTGATTCACTATTTATTTTACTTTCTAATTCATCATTTGAAATGAAAGAGAATCCAAAGACATTCCATTTTTTATGCATTTCAAGTAACCTGTACCAATAAAGAAAATCGTCAGAATCATTATTTTGCAAATCCTTTAAAGTATTAACTGGCGAATTTACAATGAATATTCTTTTATGTTCGGATTTATTTCTTTTTTTTGACTTCCTATATGCTTTATCTAAATTCTCGAAGTAAGATTCCCATTCTTCATTAATATTAAGAACATCATTTGAATTAATTTCAAAAATTTTGTCCACGGGATACCATATTGTGTTCCAACATCCTAAAATTACATCGGGCTTCATCTCCGCCGAAACGCTCAAGGTTTTAACAAAATGATGAGTATATAGATTTACCCCCCCCTTTAATTCCCGAATAATATTTTTTATTCCTGATGTATATTTAATCTTTGATTGTGCGTTTAGCACTTCTACCAAAAAATCACGAGCTACAATTTTCAACACAAGATCTTTTGACCAAAACTCCTTTATTGACTGCAATACAGGCTTCCAATAAATTATTGTTAATATAATGATTAAGCCTATTAAAGTTAATAAGGCATAATCAGCTAGCAATTTCGCAGCATCATGTTCTTTGATAAAACTCAGAAACCATTTTGTAAATAAAAAAAGCCCTTTTCCATAAGTATTAATTAAAATTGTAATAGCAACGGCTACAATAAAAACAAAATATTCTTTTGAAATATAATGTTTCAAGAAACTCCATTTTATGACTATCACAAAAAGAAAAACGGAGACAATAATTAAAATCAACATATTCGAAATATCAAAAGAATCATTTATCATACCATTCAAATTTATTATTTTTAATAATTCTAATTCCGAAAGGTTTATGGACTTCACCGAACGTATCAAAACTTATTAACCCTGAGACTCCATTATATTTTTGAATTTTATATAAATTATTTTTAATGTCTTCAGGATTACTACTTTTCCCGATTAAAATCGATATAATTAAAACACTTAATCCATCATATCCTTCGGCTGCCAAGAATGGGATTGTCTTTTTATATTTATCGTAAAAGGCATTTTTGAATTCGATATAATTAGAGTTTAAAGAATCAACTGGCGCAGGAAGTGGGAACAAAAGTCCTTCGGCAGCATTCCCGGAATTTTCTAATAAGGTAGGATCTTCGAATGCAACCGCACCCAAAATTTGTTTGTTATTACCTAATTCTTTTAATTGTTTAAGCAGTATTGCCCCCTGCTTCGGATAACATACTAAATATAATGCGTCGAAATTATGTAAGAGAACTTTATTAATTTGTGTTTTGAAATCGATAGATGACTCCTCAAAAGTTTCCTTCGAAACTATCATTCCGCTGCGATTTACGAAAGAATTTGAAAATACATTGCTTAATCCTACACCATAATTATTATTTACATAAATAATCGCGATTCTTCTCATTTTTAAAGAATCAAAAACATAATTAGCCATGAACTCCCCCTCTAAATCATCAGAATTCCAAATCCTAAATATATAATCCCCTGCATCTTTTATTTTGGGGGAAGAAGCGCCAGTAACTAAAAGTGGTATTTTGCTTTTTTCTACAATCGGAGCAACAGCTAAAGTAACCGAACTGTTACTATTATCAATGATCGAAATAACTTTATCAATTGATATTAATTTTTGGACGGCATTCGTAGCCGTAGTTGGGTCGGCTTTTGTATCTTCAAAAATTATTTCTATTTTTTTACCTTCAATTCCACCTTTATTATTTATTAAAGAAGCCGATAATTCAATACCCTCTTTCGTCGGTATTCCCCACACAGCCGAATTACCTGTCAAAGGTAAGATTGCACCTATTTTAAGTACATTATCATTATTACAAGATATTGATATGGACATAACAATAGTAATAATCAATATTTTAATTAATTTAATCATATAGGTAATTCCACCCTCCCCAAATACATTTTAAGTTTCTTATTTGAAAATGAATTTATTGTCTCTTTGTGCTCGACTACCAGCATGCTGATTTTCTTTTCCTTCAGTTTCAGTATTTCACCGAACATTACTTTTGAATTCGCTTCGTCAAGCCCCGCGAAAGGCTCGTCGAACAAAATCAGTTCCGGATTGTGCATCATCCCGATTCCCAGCGCCAGCAGCTGCCTCTCGCCCCCGCTCAGATTGAACGGCGTGCGCTTCCTGTATTCCTTTAACTTCGGCAGCCTGTACGCCTCTTCCATCCGCTCCTGAACTATCGCCTTCCCGTATACAGAACCGCTTACAAGAAGATTTTCTTCTATAGTCAGCGATTCGAAATAATTGTTTCTCTGCGGTATGTAAACGATTCCTTTCTTTACCATCGACGGCGTCCCCGCCTTTGTTATGTCCTCGCCCTTGTAAACTATTTTTCCTTCTTCGTTCCATACCGGCAGAAGCCCGTATATGCATTTCAGCACAGTGCTCTTCCCGCTTCCGTTGCCGCCGGTAAGCAAAACTATTTCGCCCCCGCCGACTTCAAATGAAACGTCAAAAAGTACCTGCTTTTTTCCGTAACCTGTCGATATGTTTTTTACTTCCAGCATCTTTTTAGTTGATAGTTCTTAGTGCTAAGTGCTTAGTTGAATCTTATAACTCAAAGCTCATAACTCAAAACTACGCGCTATGCACTACCCTCACCAGTTCACCGTTCTCCAGCGCGAATAATTCATCGCTGGTTTCTTCAAGGTATTCCATGTTGTGCTCTATCTGTAAAATCGTTCTGCCCTCTTTCTTCAGTTCGAGAACGATGTTCTTAATCTTTCCGAGGTTCACGTCGTCTATTCCCGCTATCGGCTCGTCCAGCAGCAGCAGTTTCGGATTGTTTGCCAGACAGCATCCGAGCGTTAGAAGTTTTTGCTGGCCGTATGAAATATCCCTGCCGTAATGCTGCGCGTGCCCTGACAGCGAAACTCTCTCAAGAATTTCGTCGACCTTTTTGTATTCTTCTTTCGTCGCGTTGTGAAACATTCCCTTTTCGACAACGAGCAATACGTTGTCACGCACATTCAATCCCCCGATAAGTCTCAGGTCCTGAAACGTACGCGCCATTCCCATCTTGTTTATGATTGTCGGTGATTTGTGCGTGATGTCTTCATCGAGAAATGTGATCCTGCCGTTGTCCGGCGGCAGAAAACCCGTGAGTATGTTGAACAATGTCGTCTTTCCGGAACCGTTCGCGCCGATTAATGAATAGATTTTTCCGGACGTGAGTTCCAGACTAAGTTTTTCGAAGAGTCTTTGTTCCCCAAATGACTTGCCAATATTTTCAAGTTTCAGAAACACCGAATATAGGATACAGAATACAGAATATTTTACTTAATAGTATTAATTTCCCTGATTGCTTATTCGGCTTGCAGCAGACTTGATACAGCAGGTTGTCAGATTCGTATCTGCGCTGCCTTTTGTGGAGGGTTGTGTTCTCCCTACCATAACTCCTGGAATATATTTAACTATTATTTTTAATTAAGTCAAGGATATTTTTTTATATTATTACGTACAAAAAAATAATATATTGGAAAACCGAGAGATAACCGTAATGTTTATCAGTATGTTACAGATCTCTTATTAATTTTTCAGACTGTTTTATTAATAATATTAATATTTATGCGGAGTCTATTATTTTCATTTATTTTATCCGAAATCGATACTTTGTTTTTAAGAAATAGGTATATGCTATAATCCGGTCCTACCCCGCCCGCCTTCGGCGTCCAAGTCTCCACGGCGACCCTTCGGCCCCTCTCCCGACTAAGTCGGGATAAACTCCGGGGGACATTGTATTCTACCTGCTCTTGCCCTTAATCCCGCGCTGTCCGTTCCTTCCGCGGCATCCCGCGGGCTATCGAAAAATCTCTTGCTCTTCTTCGTTCTTTCTTTGTGCCCTTGTGAACCGCTCTTAATTCGCGTCAATTAGCGGCTGAACGCTCTTGCTCTTCTTCGTTCTTTCTTTGTGCCCTTTGTGAACCGCTCTTAATCCGTGATAATTCGTGTCAATTCGTGGCTGAATGCTCTACCTCTTTTTTTCAAAGTATTTCTCCTATAATTTCAGTATCTTAAAGCCAATTCTAAGTTACACTTTCATATTTCTGTATGCGAATCAAGAGAGAAAATACCGCGGGTATCGTTATTGACATTCAGGAAAGATTGTACCCGTTTATTCACGATAACGAGAACCTGACCAGAAACACTGCCCGGCTGATTCAGGGCCTGAAGGTTCTGCAGATTCCGCTTATCGTTACCGAGCAGTACTCCAAAGGGCTCGGCAATACTATCAAACCCGTGCAGGAGGCGCTCGGCGATTATGAGCACATTGAAAAAGGCTCGTTCTCGTGCTGCGGCTCCGATGAGGTGTGCTCCGTTATGAAGAATTCCGGCAGGAAGAATATTATTATCTGCGGCATCGAGTCGCATGTGTGCGTTCTGCAGACGACCATAGACCTGCTCGCGATGGGCTACCAGCCGGTGCTTATCGAGGATTGTGTTTCGTCGCGCAACCCGAACGACAAGAGGATTGCAATCGAAAGGATGAGACAGGAAGGCGCGATTATTTCGACGTATGAGTCGGTTCTGTTTGAATTGCTGGAGGTGTCCGGTACGGAGATGTTTAAGGCGATTTCCAGAATTGTAAAATGAGGTTGAGAACAATTAGTAATTAATAATTAGTAATTAGTAATTGAAGAGAAGCAAAACTAATTTATTATTTACTGATTGAAGATTGAAGTGTAAAATTGCAGGCTTCGCCTGCGCGTCAGGTGGCAACACCTGACGCCACAAGAGAATAGGAATACTGGATTCCTGCCAAGATCATGCAGGAATGACAGGGTGGAGAATAGTTCTAATTGTTAACTGTTAAATGTTAATTGCTAATTGTTAAATGTTAACTGCTAATTGATAAACTACATTAGACTGGCTTTGATAGTACTGGCCGGCGTTGTTCTCGCAACGCTCTCTATAATACTCACCCCGTTTAACTATATATGGGAAGGAATCGGACCCTACATCGCATACAAATCATTCGCGAGATGCGTGCTCTTCATCTGCGGCGTCAAACTTGAGATCGAGCGCAAGGAAGAACTCGAGAAGAAACATAAGTACCTTATAGTTTCAAATCATATTTCGCTTCTCGATATTCCCGTTATAATGACAGTGTTCGGACACAACGTGCGCTTCATCTATAAGAAGTCGCTTTCGAAGATTCCGATTTTCGGATGGGCTATGTATATAGGCGGATACGTGCCTATAAACCGCGATAATCCGCGAAGCGCGATTTCGTCCCTTCAGGACGCTTCGAAGAAACTGACGGAAAATATCTCCGTCGCGATTTTCCCCGAAGGAACGCGCAGCAGGAACGGGCTGACGGGCGATTTTAAAAAAGGCGTGTTCATGCTCGCCGATTACACTCAGGCTGACATTATTCCCGTTTCGATTTCTGGAACGAACAAAATTATTCCGCCTGATTCTTTCAAAATAAAGCCGGGTGTCGTGAAGGTCGTTATAGGCGAGCCGATGAAGTTCACGAAGGACAAGAGTTTTCTTAACGATATAAGAAACGTGATAGTCGGAAATTTAAAGGAGATTGAATCATGATTGTAACGGGCATTATCCCCGCGAGGTACGATTCCACAAGGTTTCCCGGCAAGCCGCTTGCCGATATTGCGGGAAAGAAAATGATTCAGAGAGTTTACGAACAGGCGGCGAAATCGAAATACATCGATACCGTGATTGTCGCTACGG
>JAJTBN010000038.1 GCA_021286895.1 Bacteroidota bacterium
GTATTTTTTTTCGCTTTCGATTAATGCCTTCTGGGCTTTTTCCTTCTCAAGGTTTAATTCGTGTTTTTTTAACGATGATTTAATCGAGGATGTAATTCTGCTGATATGTTCCTTTATAACATAATCATCCGCTCCAGCCTTGATACACTTTACCGCCGTATCTTCATTAATGGAACCTGTTACTATAATAAAAGGTATCAGCGGGGAAATTTCATTTCTGATTCTTAAAGCGCTCATTCCGTCAAAATCAGGCATAGAATAATCCGACAATATTAAATCAGGCTTATTGTTTTCAATATATTTCCTGAAATCAATTTCATTATCCGCAACAAACAAATCATAATCAAGTTTCTCTTTCCTGAATTCCTTCTCAAGTAATTTCACGTCGTTTATGTTGTCTTCAGCTAAAAGAATCTTAATCTTGTGATTCATGGCAAATTATTAATTTTTAGAATTACCGGCCAATCAATATGGCGCTTGATTCATAAGCACCCAGTATAAGCCCAGATTGGATACTGATTCGAGAAATTTTTCAAAGTCAATCGGTTTGACAATATAACTGTTCACCCCCAGTTTGTAACATTCTTCTATGTCACGGTTTTCCCGTGAAGATGTAACTACAACGACTGGAATTCTTCTTGTGCTTTCGTTGTGTTTAATTCTTCGCAGCACTTCTATCCCGTCAACGAAAGGCAGTTTCAGGTCAAGAAAAATCACTTTGGGCATATTCCTGTTGTCCCTTCCCTCATACCTTCCTTCCGAGAAAAGAAATTCTAACGCCTCTTCTCCGTCCTTTAAAACCGTAACCTTATTTGCAAGGCTGTATTTTTGAAGAGCCTTCAAGGTTAATTTGATGTCACTTGGATCATCTTCAATTAATAGTATTTCAACCGGCTTAGATTCCATTTTTAACCTCTAAAATATATTTTATAAAAATCTTTAAGTTTAATTCTCCGTTTGTGTTCTCTCAACCGGAAGAGTAAAATAAAATTCGGCGCCTTTTCCCTGTTCGCTGTTTGCCCATACTCTCCCGTTATGTTTAGTTACTATGCGATTCACTATGGCGAGACCAACCCCTGTTCCCTTGAAATCATCCAGATTATGCAATCTCTGAAATACTCCGAAAAGTTTATGAACGTATTTCATATTAAACCCTACTCCGTTGTCTTTCACATAGTAAACAATTTCCTTGCCGTCATTATAAGAACCGACTTCAATCTCCGGGGCGGGGTTTTTCGAAGAATACTTAATCGCGTTCGAAAGAAGATTCACTACGACCTGTTTAATCAACGAATAATCCCCGATTGCATCGGCGCACTCTTTCATCGAAAATATTATTTCTTCAGCCAACGCGTTTTTTTTCTCTTCTTCAAATATGCTGATGAACAGTTCTTTCATTTTAATTGTTGTTTTGTCCAGAACTTTTCTCCCGTATCTTGAAAGTTCCAGCAAATCGTCTATCAAAGCCGCCATTCTGTCCGCATTTTTGAGAATGTCTGTAAGGCATTCCTTTCCTTCCTCATCCAGTTTGTCGAAATAATCTTCTTTCAAGATTTTCGAAAATCCGGATATTGCCCTCAACGGCGCTCTGAGGTCGTGAGAAACTGAATACGAAAACGCTTCAAGTTCCTTGTTTGATTCTTCGAGCTGGCGGGTTCTGTCCAGAACACGGTTTTCCAGTTCATCATTCAGTTTTTTTATCTCGCTCTCTATGCGCTTTCTTTCCGTGATATCTCTTACAATTGCCTGAATGAGAATCTCCCCGTCTAAAATGATATTATTGAGACTTACTTCGGCATCGAATACCGTGCCGTCTTCTTTTTTGTGCTTCCATTCAAAATACTGAGGAGTTCCTCTAATTGCTTCCCTCACATACGTTTCGGCTTTATCCTTAGATTTATCACCCTCATTCTGATATTCGGGTGATAACTCCCATGGATGCATGCCAATGATTTTTTCTCTGTTTGTGCCGAATATTTCAACTGTTTTTTGGTTACAGTCGACAAAACGGTCATTTGACATCAGCATAATTGCATCACCGGCAGATTCAAACAGCATTCTGTATTTTTCTTCACTTTCGCGAAGCGCTTTCTCGGCTTTTTTCATGTCCGTAATATCATACACTACAGCTATACGGCAGTCTTTTCCGTTAATCGATATATCGTGCGATATCGCCATAATGTTCATAATGGTGCCGTCAGACTTCATATGTTTCCATTCTCCGGCGTTGACATGCCCCCTAAAACTGTTGGCAATATCAACAATGGCTTTTTTCTGATTTTCGGGATATAAATCGGGCAGTCTCATGCTGCCTATTTGTTCTTTGCTGTAGCCATAGTGCTTAACAAAAGCCTCGTTAACCGACAAAAGTTTGAACGTTCCGCGTTCGTAAATAAGCATAGATACGGGATTGTTTTCAAACAGCAACCGGTATCTCTTTTCGGATTCTCGAAGTATGTCTTCAGTGTTTTTTCTGTCCGTTATGTCATGAACAGAGCCGACAAGATGCGTGCACTCTCCTTCTTCGTCAAACACCGGCGCTACGCTTACTTCGCCCGTCCTGACTCCTGTCGGATATTTTGTTGTTTCTTCCCATCTGACCACTTTCCTCATCGTTACGGCTTCCCTGTATTTGGGCAGCACCAAACTTAAGGAAGTCCCAGGAATTACTTCCTTTACCGATTTCCCAAGCACTTTCGAAGCATCAAGACCTGTTACAGTCAGGAATGCTTTGTTGACGCTTATGAAACGGTAATTGCCGTTTCCTTCCACCCCAAGCAAAAATATTACGTCACCGACTGTATTGTAAATTGAATTGAGTTGCTGGCGGTTGTACGATAAGTCGCGCTGTGCTTCTTTTCTTTCCGTTAAATCAAGAAGAGATGCAACGCTTTTGCCTGTTCCGTGAATTCTGTCGACCGACAGCAAAATATCCTTTACCTTTCCCGATTTATCGCGGAACCGGAACTCATACGATTTTTTGGCTCTTATATCATCAAGAGCGCGAAGCTCACTGTTTCGTATCATCATTTCCAAGTCTTCTTTCTCTGCAAATTCAGTCCATTTTATCCTGCCTTCAACTTCACTTTTGCTATAACCTGAAAGTTCTTCGAATTTTCCGTTAGCCAGCGTAATATATCTTTTTTCGTCAATTATAACCGTCGCCGTCCCCGTGTTCTCGAAAATAGCGCGGTATTTTGATTCTGATTCCTTTAACTCTTCCTGGGTTTTTTTCCTTTCGGATATATCTTTTATTATAAAATATACAGCCTTTTTCTTATTTGAATCGTAAAAAACAGATGACGTTACTTCGCCTTCAAAACTTGTTCCGTCTTTTCTTATAAATGTCAGTTCACCGACCGCGTACCCTCTTTTTTCCCGCTCATTTAAAAAAGATTTTAATCTTTTATCCGTAACGTCAATAATACCGGCTGTTCCGATATTGCAAATTTCTTTTTCGCTTCTCTGAAACATTCTGACCGCAGATGGATTCGCGGATGTTATTATACCCTTCGCCGTGGAGAGCAATATCGCGTCGAAACTATTGACGAACAGATTGTAATATTGTTCGTTGATTTCTTTGAATTCCGCCGCCGTCCTTTTTTTATCCGTAATATCTTCCGAGATCCCCATAAGATAAATAGGTTTTCCCTTGCTGTCCTTCAATGGTATTTTCTTCGTATGTAAAATCCTTGTACCTTTTTTTGTGCTTATCTCTTCTTCGGGTATATCCAGTGTTTTCCCTTTTTCAAGAACGTTTCTGTCAATCCCGGTAAAGAAATCCGCTTCTTTTCTTGAAAAGAAATCATAATCATTCTTTCCAAGGAGTTCATTTTTCCCGTACCCAAGAAGTTTTTCACCCGCTTTATTAAAGTGAATGAATTTCAAATCCCGCGCAACTTTGATAAATAGCATGTTTGGCAGATTTTCTATCACGGAATTAAGAAAATTTTCATTTTCTTTAAGTTTTGATTCGGTATCTTTTCTTTCCTTTTCTGTTTCTATTGCGTCTATAGCGAATGAAATATCATTCGCGACTTCGTTTAAAAGATTTATTTCTTTTGAGTCGAAATAATTTGCAGTACCTGAATACAAGTTCAACGATCCTATTGTTTTTCCAAAAGACTTTATCGGCAGGGCTATAGATGATTTATATCCTCTTTCTAAAGCGGCTTTACTCCATGCCTTCATACGTGTATCTTTTCCAATATCTTTGCTGATATTATATCTGCCGTTTATAACCGAGGATGCCGTTGGTCCGTTACCTGAAGAATTATCTGATACCCTGATGTTTTTAATCTCCGACAGATATCCTTTCTCAATACCTGCATGACAAAACGGAATTACATTTCCCGTTTTATTATCGATTAACCCCACCCAGGCCATCCTGAAACCACCGTATCTTACAGCTATTTCACAGGTCTTTTTGTAAATTAATTCCGCCTTCCGAATTCTGAATATCATTTGATTTATCTGGCTGATAAACGAATATGTTCTGTTAAGATTTAATATTTGCTGCTGAAATTTTTTTCTCTCCGTAATGTCCTGAAAAAATATCGATAATCCGTCTTCTGTGGGATAAATCCTGTTTTCAAACCATTTATCGTATGGTGGATAATACTCTTCTATCTGTGTGAATTCCTGCTTTTTGAATGCCTTAATGTAAGCCTTCTGAAAAGACCTGCCTATTCCTTCGGGAAATTCTTTCCAGATATTTTTTCCCTGCATTTTCGCCGGATTGCGGCCGAATATTTCACCGGCTTTTTTATTCATGTATGTATAACACCAGTTTTTGTCAAGCGAAACGAACGCGTCGGTAATTCTTTCAATCAAACTGGTCAACTTTGAATTAGACTCCGCTATTAATAGTTCGGATTTTTTCCTTTCTGTAATGTCATAAAATTCGGAAATGAAATATCCTTTAACCGGACAATGAGCGTTGATGTGGAACCATTTTTTTCGCGTGCTTGAATAAAAATCGCATGTGGCGCTTTTTCCGGTTTTGGCGACCCTTCCGTAAAACTTAATCCAGTCTTTTTGCTTCTTCCTGAAATCCGGAATAACCTTTGTCACCCTTTTCCCGAGAATATTCTTTGCCCTAAATCCTAACATTTTTTCAAATGAAGAATTAATCTCTATATATTCGAAATCAATGGGCTTGCCGTTCTTGTTTAGAATAATTTTTTGGTAGGCAAACCCGCATTCAAGGTTTTTAAGCATTGATATTTGATTTGTGACAGTTTTTTTTATCGGGGACTGTCGGGATTCTATACGCCTACCGGCGTAATCCTTGCGGAGTGTGCGACTTGCCATTGTAAATTATATATGATTTAACAACTTAAGTTTTTTTTATTATGCTTAGAGACAATGAGTTTGATTATTACTATAGGAGTTTTTCCGATTAAAAAAAAGGAATATTTTGTTCATAAAAATATTCTACAGCGGTATAAATTCCGCTGAATCTTAATCTTCAAAATATTATTTCTTTTAAAAGTTAGTTTTTTTGATTTCTGTTTTTAGTAGTCGTTTTATTTTCTAATATGTTAATTTTTTTCCTTTGTGAATTTCCCGGCTGATTTTGTAATATAGTCGGCACCGCCGTAGTCAGACCAAAGTTCTGCGTGATTATCTGCACGTCCATCGCGTTTACGTCGCCGTCGCCGTTGAAGTCGCATTCGAGATATCCCTGTAATCCGAACTGACTTATGAATACCGAAATGTCTATCGCGTCAATCGAGCCGTCCACGTTCGCGTCGCCGCCGTACAGCATCCACGCGCTTCCCAACTGCTTCATGTTGTTTCCGTATGCCTGTGATGAGGAAGTCGTGAAATCGTAATTCAGCGGCGTGCCTCCGATAAATGATTGAGGCATCGCGCTCCATGTCTGAAGGTGATTCCTGTGCTGGACCACTATATAATAACTTCCGCTCAAAGCGCGTGAGAAAGTTGTAACAGCCGTGCCTGTAGCGGAGAGTACGATTTTTGATGTATCCGCGAAATTATGAGGCGAAACCGAACCCGCCAGATATACAATTATAGTATCGCTGACGTGAACCGCCCCGTCCCAGTATCCTTCAAGATATACCTTCAGGTTAAGCGAAAGCGGTAATGCAAGTGTCGTGAAATTCCAGACTGACGACCATGAACTCGTTCCGCCTGCATTCGTTCCGTTTACTCTCCAGTAATACTTCGTCGTCTGCGATAATCTACCTGCGGGTAAAGTAACGGATGTTGTATTCACACCCGAGGTATCCCAAATAATTATGTTAAACAAACTGTCGGTGGAAATCTGATACCTGTATGATACCGCTCCGGCAACGCTGTTCCATGAGCAAACCGGCGTCAGCGAAACATTCATTGAGCCGTTTGCCGGAGAAAGCAGAACCGGAGCTGCAGGCGCTGAGACGATTGTCGTCATTCTCCATGAATAACAGAACGAATTCCATCCAACCTCATTCTTCGCTTTAACACGCCAGAAATAAAGCGTATTGTTTGTCAGTCCTGAGACAACTTTTGTCGTGTCGGAAAGAGTGGTATCTCTCATCAATACTGCCGCAAATGTTGAATCTGTTGATATCTCAAACCAGTAACGGCTCACAAGTTTCTTTTCCTCACTGTCAAAAAGCTGGTCCGCCGCCTTGTACCAGATGAAGGTTATATTTACGGGCTGATTCGTTCCGTAATTCCCGGGGCTGTACAACTGAACGCATGACGGAGAACCCATCGTTCTGAATTTCCATCCCGCGGTGTACGCGCTCTGCCCGCCGATGTTCTTTGCTTTCACACGCCACCAGTAATTCGTCAGCGGATTCAGCGCGCTTACAGTTTTAATGCTGTCGGTAAGAGTGGAATCTGTTATGAGTATAATATTAAACAGCGAGTCCGAAGATATTTCATATACGTATCCGCTTGCATAAAGGGGTTTCGTCCAGATAAACGTTACCGGAGATATCAGTCCCGTGCTGTTGTTCGCAGGGCTTATCAGTAACGGCGCCGACGGAGCCGCGACTATCGTCGTGAATTTGAATGCCTGTGAAAACGCTCCCCACCCTGTCTGGTTTTTCGCTTTTACTCTCCAGAAATATGTTGTGTTGTTTGACAAACCTGCTACATATTTCAGCGTATCTGCCAACACCGTATCCCGTAATATTAAACTTGCAAAATTAGAATCAGCGGCAATTTCAAACCAGTAATTACCGACAAGCAGATTCTCTTTCTTTAAGACCTGGTCAATTCCTTTGTACCAGTTGAAATTTATATTTACCGGCTGATTAACGGAATTGTTCGCGGGACTGTTAAGAACCACCCCGTAAGGCGCGCCGAGACTTCTGAATTTCCATGCGGAGGTATATCCCGAATTTCCGTTTATATTTTTCGCCTGCACGCGCCACCAGTAATACGTTAAGGGATTCAAACCCGTTACAGTTTTCAAAGTATCGGTTAAAGTCGAATCTGATAACACTATGACGCCGAAAAGCGAGTCCGTCGAAAATTGAATTACATATCCCGCCGCATAAGACGATTTCGTCCATACAAAAACCTGCACAGGAGGAACGCCTGTAGTGTTGTTTGCCGGACTTAACAACACGGGCAAAGACGGCGGAGGTATTATTGTGGTGAAATTACTGAACGGAGTGAAGGCGCCCCAGCCGATTTCATTCTTTGCCTTAATCCGCCAATAATATTTTGTGATGTACGAAAACGCCGTTACGGTTTTCAAAGTATCCGTTAATATAGAATCCCTCAGAGGACTTGTAAACAACGAATCCGCCGACAACTCAAACCAGTACTTCGCGACAAGTTTGTCCGTCTTGAATGTCTGGTCAACCGCCTTGTTCCATTTGAAAGTAATGCTCGTTACCGGCATATTAACAGTATCCCGCGGCGGATATACGAGAACAGACTGCGTAGGCGTGCCGATTATCCTGAATTTCCACGTGCCGGTGTACCTGCTCGCTCCTGAATAGTTTTTTATTCTTACTCTCCAGTAGTAATTCGTCAGCGGAGTCAGCCCCGTCAGCGAACGTGTTGAGTCCGTCATCGTGGAATCGTTTATAATTCTGTTTGTGAAGAGCGAATCGTATGCAAATTGGAGATGATAAACCGAAGCAAAAGCCGAGCGCCTCCATACAAGATTTAGGTTCACCGGATTCCCGACGCTGCCGTTCGAAGGATTGATGAGCAAAGGCGGCAGCGGATTTACGCGGAAATAACCGTTGTCATAACCCGTGCATATATTCGCGTTGTTGGAATCGCTTATAATCACATTCTTGACGCTTACATTATATATACCAGTATCAGCATTTATCGCAAGTTTAAGTTTCACAACGTCTCCCGTATCGCCTGAGAACGCGTACTGATTCATCGAATAAGCGATGACGCGTATATCGCCGTTGCCGAGAGTGCTCGTGCTAACTGTATGCCCGTTTGCTCTCGAAGTCAGCAAAGCGGAGTTCGAAATGAACGCGCATTGCGAAGGCAGAGTAACATCGAACTGCAGCGCCACGAACGGCTTTTTGTTATTCACCGCGAAAGGAAGAAACGCGGTGTCCCGCGATACGAAGTCCGTGTTAGTAACTTTCAGCCGCGCGGGTTTGTATATAACACCGCTTGCGGAAACCGTGCTCGGACTTCTTAAACTGTCGCTGTGCGTAAAAACAAAATTGCCGGTGTGAAGACCTTCGATTGCATTTTTGAACCGGAGTACGCAGTAATACGACGTGGACGGCGGTATCACGAAAGGAAGATTCGAAACAACTGAGAAAGATGATTCCGTCGCGCTTGCGCCTGTAACGACGAGTGTGTCCGTTCCCGTGTTCTGTATCTGTATCGACTTAAAATTCGAATCGAGATAACTTATAGTATCAAATGTCACGCTCGTTGGAATGTTTATATAAGGCGCCTTGACCGTTACGGTACCTCCGTAAACATTTGAGCACACGTTGACGCCGAGAGTATCCGAAATGATTCCTTCCGTTATCGGTATCGAATAAGAGCCGTTGCTTCCCCGTGAAACAAAATCGAATTGCGCGATTGTGCTGTCATTGCTGTAATACGTTTTACCCGTCGGGGAATAGGAAATAATCTTCAGTATGTTTCCGGAGAGCACCGACGCAGTAATGACATGGTCGTTTGTCCTTGCGGGATTCAGCGTCACAGAGCCGGGAACATATGTAATTGAAGCAGGAAGCGTAATCGATGTCTGGAACGCTCCGACGTTGTCGAAATTCTTCATCCGGATTTTCATCGTTCCGGTATAACCGTATTTCACCGTTACGGTATTTAGATATAACTCGTTTGTTGTATATACCTCGCCCGTCGCGTTTACAACGTGTACGGTGTCGAAAATATCGTCGCTGTATATTTTAAGTATGGCGGTTTTTATTCCGCGGGAATCCGCGTAAAGTCTGACTGTTCGCGTAAGGTTGCCGCCGGCGGCAATCGTGAATCCGCTGGAATCCGTAAAGCGTATCGCGGATGTATCCGTCGTAAGTTTCGAGACAGTCAACGTCGATGTGCCGTTGTTATAAATAGTCAGGTTCGTGTTAATATTCGTGCCAAGCAATGTCCTGCCGAAACTTAACGAACTCGTGCTGAAACTTATCTTTGGACCAAGCACGGTATATTTTCCGCTGTATGAAGCAGTCAGTATATTCGTGTTCGCCGAATCGGATATAATCGGAGTCGCAAGCGACAGATAATATACACCCGGGACATTTCCCGAAACGCATTTGAAAGTCATCACCGCGCCTGATGTCCCCGTAAACTGATTCATAGTCATCGAATATGCAACGACTCTCAGTACCGACGAACTTACGAGCGAAACACCGAGCCCGTGTCCGTTCGCGCGCGACGTGAGCGCCGCGGAATTGTTAACGTATGTCAACTGCGCCGGAAACTGAATGTCAGTTTGAAACGCGGTGAACGGCTTCGCGTTGTTTATCTTCAGCGAAAATGTCAGCGTGTCGCCCGAATGCCCCGACAAGGTATCGATAAACATGGTGTTCTGCGAATAAGAAACATTCATGCAGAACCCTGTAATCAGCAGAATACAGATTAGTATCTTTTTCATGATGTTCTTATTTTATGACTGCCATTTTCTTTACGGCCGAGTAACTGCCTGAATTCAATTTGTAGAAATATATTCCCGATGAAAGCGACGATGCGTTGAATTCCCTCTCGTGGAAACCCGCTTCGACGTATCCGTCGACGAGCGTCTTAACCAGCCTGCCCGTTACATCATAAATTTTCAAACTCGTGATTCCGGATTTCGGGACCGCGAATTTTATTACCGTAACAGGATTGAACGGGTTCGGATAATTCTGCCCGAGGAAATATTCTTTCGGTACTTCATTGCCCTCGCTACCCGGCATGCCTGTAACGATTCCGTTGCCTTGCTCATCCGCGATTACTACATTGTTCATAGTCACGCCGTTATTAAGTCCTGTGAATGTTCCGAGGTTGTGAACACCCGTTCCTATCGATGTGTCGGACATATTGAATATCACATAAGTCTTTGACGTATCGGAATTCGTACTCACCGCAATCTGATAATTCGACAACTGAGGCGAAGGCGTGAACGTTACGCCGTTCAGTCCCGTGCCCGACAATCTGAACTGCATTGCAGATACGTTGACCGTATTTGTCAGACTTAACTGATTGTTTAGCAGTGAGAGAAATGCCGTTCCGGATTTATCCGTCTGCTTATTGTTTGCAAAGAATTTGTCAGTCGGATGAAGTATGATATTCACAATACCGACTATGTCAAGAACGTTTATACTATTATCAGTATTCACATCCGCCGCCAGAAAACTGAATGGCAGCGGGTTGTTCCCGAGGATGTAATTTACGGTCGCGGTAACGTCGAGCACGTTAACAAGACTGTCAAGAGTCGCGTCGCCGCGTATCGGCGCGAATTCAAGAATATATCTTCTGTAAAAACCGTTGTTCGTTCCCGCTATAAGATAATTTCCATAAGTGCAAAGTGCTCCCGGTCCCAGTAGACCCATTCCGTCATTTGACTGTGTCCAGTTTATACCCGCGTTTCTTGTAACGTAAACGCCATTCCCATTCGAACCTGCGAATATCGAACTGCCGTAAGAAGCGAATGACAGGTTTATTATCGCCGGATAAGATGTCAGCGTCCAGTTAGTACCAAGGTTTGTAGAAATATAGATTCCCTGCGGCGTTCCGGCGTATAGTTTCCCCGAATTATAGTATAAGGAATATGCGTCTATATATATTAGTGAAGTTGGCGACCAGTTTGCGCCTTTGTCGGTTGATTTCATTACTCCCGCCGATAAGCACCCCGCAAACACAAGAGAGTCGACCGTATAAACCGACCTTACCGTAAAAGTGCTCATTGATGACTGAATCCAATTTGCACCGTTATCCGAAGAATATAAAACGCCTGTGTTTGTTCCCGCGATAATATTCGTATCCTTTGTCGTTAAAGACCACACCTGCTTGTTATTAAGCGTCGTCTGCGTCCAGTTTACTCCGTCATTTGTTGTGTAATAAATACCGCTGCCGTTAGTTCCGGCAAACAAATAATTACTCCTGTAAAGCAAAGAATATACTGTCGATGTAAAGTTCCTGATGTACCATTTCTGACCGCCGTCAGTTGAGGAAAAGACACCTGAATTTGAACCTGAATATAAAACAGAACCTGCCTGTATTATTGAATTAATGTTCGTGGTTTGCGGGACCAGCCAGGTGGCTCCGCCGTCGGTAGTCGACATATAACCGTTTGTACCAGAAATACCCACATTTATAGTATTGCTGTTCAATGCGGAGATTGAATATATATAATATGTTGAAGTGTATATAGATTGCCAGTTTAATCCGTTATTTGTCGATTTTATTAAAGTATACGGGCTTGTGCCATAGCCGCAATACAAATCCGAACCGCATAACGTCAAAATATAGCTCAGGTTCGATTGTGTGGTAATCTGAACCCAGTTCGAGCCGTTATCAGACGAAACAAAAATACCCTGACTGGAAGAGGCTACAATATTATTGCCTGCGACTTTTATTCCGTATACCGACAGACTTGTTACCGCCGAAGACCACGTCAATCCGTTGTCAGTCGTTTTGTAAATTCCTCCCTGAACTCCCGCGTAAACCGCATTATCTTTGGCAACCAAAGACTGTACATATTTGTTGTTCAATGTTGTCTGAGTCCAGTTCACTCCGTTATTGGTGGAGAAATAGACCCCGGAACCGTAAGTGCCTACATATATCGTGGTTCCTGAAAAACATATCGGGCAATAATAATTTCCCATTCCAAGATTTGTCCAGTTTGCTCCTCTGTTTGTCGTATAAAATATTCCATCATCGCCCGTTACATATATTTTATTGTCAATATAATACATATACCTCACGTACGGATTTATTGCGCTTATCGTAATCCAGTTGTTTCCGTTGTTTGTCGAATAATAAAGTCCGTTTCTGTTCGTGCCCGCGAAAATTGTGTCCCCGCAAATAAGTTGAGCCAATACGAGTTTTCCCCACAGATTATAGTTCGTAGAAACCCACTGGGATTTCAGGCTTTCTGAAGTTAAAATCACATTCAGTATTACAATAACAATGATTTTAAACAAGAATATTGTACTTCGTGTTTTCATAACATTATGAATTAAAATTATTTTGATTGGTTTTTGTTTTTTGAAACGGGGTTTGCCGGTATGCGGGTTTGATTTTTATATAAAAAGACGAATTACCGGAAAGGTAAAGAATACATACCGCACAGCAGCAGTTATTCGCCGCGATAAGTTTCATTGAAAAAATATTTATACAGTTGTGACAGTTCTTAATCCGCGCCTGAGACGAACGGGAAAAGGCGCTATATTGTTGTCAGAATCTTTTTTTCGGTGTTAAAATGTAAAATATTTTTCTTTCTCCGAATGAGACGATGTGACCCTGTATTCTTTGGAAGGTACCCATTGTAATTTTATACCCCTCCGCTAAGCTGTTTAAATCTATCTAAATGTAATAAATTGTTTTTAATTGTAAACACCTAAAAAACCGCACTATTTAATAATATATTATCCGTTTGAATCATTATTAACCCGCTTGCCTTACATTTTTTATACCGGTTAAAGGCATACGAATAATTACTTTAATGTCATATTTTGTGATTATAAAACGAAAGGGTAAATATCATGATAAAACGCAGATTAGGAAATAACCTGGAAGTCTCCGCAATCGGACTCGGATGTATGGGCATGAGTTTCGGATACGGACCTGCTCACGATAAAAACGAAATGATTTCTCTGTTAAGAGCCGCCGTCGACAAAGGTGTAACGTTCTTCGATACTGCCGAAGTGTACGGACCATTCGCCAACGAAGAACTCGTCGGCGAAGCGCTTGCGCCCATGCGCGATAAGGTTGTCATCGCCACGAAGTTCGGATTCAAACTCGACCCGAACGGCGGACCGCAGTGGGTCGGGCTCGACAGCAGGCCGGAACACATAAGGGAAGTCGCGGAGGCGTCGCTCAAAAGACTTAAAACCGACGTCATAGATTTACTCTACCAGCACCGCGTCGACCCGAACGTTCCAATCGAAGACGTTGCAGGAACGGTTAAAGATTTAATCAAAGAAGGCAAAGTAAAACATTTCGGAATGTCGGAAGCCGGCGCGGAATCAATCCGCCGCGCTCATGCGGTTCAGCCCGTAACCGCGCTTCAAAGCGAATACTCGATGTGGTGGCGCGAGCCCGAGAAGGAAATTTTTCCCGTGCTCGAAGAACTCGGAATCGGATTCGTACCGTTCAGCCCTCTCGGCAGAGGATTCCTAACGGGTAAAATCACCGAAGACACAACGTTCGACAAAACAGATTTCAGAAACACCGTTCCGAGATTCAACGCAGAAAACAGAAAAGCGAACCTCGCGCTTGTTGAGCAAATAAAACAAATCGCTGAAAAGAAAAACGCGCTGCCCGGACAAATCGCTCTCGCTTGGATTCTAAAACAAAAACCATGGATAGTTCCCATACCCGGCACGACTAAACTACACCGCCTCGAAGAAAATATCGCCGCGGCTGAAGTAGAACTCAGCGCAGAAGATATGAAATTGATTGAAGGCGCTCTGCAGAAAATAAAAATACTCGGCGACAGGTACGGCGCGAGCACCGCGAAACTGGTGAACAGGTAACCTTCGGGCATCCGCGTAATATATGTTTAAGAAATAACGCGTTATTTTGACGCTCTATAAAGACGTGTTATTATTATTTTTAGATTCAGAAATAAGCCGCTTATAGCCGGACAAAAGCCCCGTTCAAAATCGTTGCTCTTGACAATTTATACTTTATATATTAATTTTACTTATTCCTAAATAGGACTAATTCCTATTTATAAAATAATAAACATTACAACATGCCGGCAGGTACACTGCAAAAAAACGGCCTGAAAGTAACCCCGCAGAGGGTTGCAGTGCTTGAGGCCATAAACAGTTCGGACAATCATCCTGCTGCGGATGAGATAATTGATTTTATTTCGAGACACCATCCAAATATCGGAAAAGGCACTGTTTACAGGGTTCTTGAAACCCTCGTCAACAGAGGAATAATCTCCAGGGTAAAAACTGATTCCGGAATAATGCGGTACGACCCTATTACTGCGCGTCACCACCACCTTTATTGCTCGAATTCCGAAAGGATTGAAGATTATGACGATAAGGAACTTAACATTATTCTCGACAATTATTTCAGGAAAAAGAAAATAAAAGGCTTTATGATTGAAGATATAAAACTGCAGTTAATCGGGAAATTCACCGAAACACGGAGATCAAAAAATCATAAAAAAGGACAGATAAGAAATAATTTAAAATAATTTTTTCGTGAAATTAAATAAATCAATATGGAAAACAATTCAAGCAACGGGAAATGTCCCGTAACAGGCGCTGGGAGGCATCACGTCTCCGGAGGAACGGGAACAAAAAACGCCGACTGGTGGCCGGACAAACTGAACCTGAACATTCTGAGACAGAACTCTTCATTGTCCGACCCCATGGATAAAAATTTCAATTATGCCGAAGAATTCAAGAGCCTCGACTACGAAGGTTTAAAAAATGATCTCCGAAATTTAATGACCGACTCGCAGGATTGGTGGCCGGCGGATTTCGGTCATTACGGACCGCTGTTTATACGTATGGCGTGGCACAGCGCGGGCACTTACAGAACAGGCGACGGACGCGGAGGCGCGGGAAGCGGACAACAGCGTTTCGCTCCTCTTAACAGCTGGCCCGATAACGTCAACCTCGATAAGGCGAGACGTCTTCTCTGGCCCGTCAAACAAAAATACGGGAAGAAAATTTCCTGGGCCGACCTTATGATACTTGCCGGCAACGTTGCGCTTGAATCAATGGGATTTAAGACATTCGGATTCGGCGGCGGTCGCGAAGATGTGTGGGAACCGGAAGAAGACGTTTACTGGGGCGCCGAAGCGAAATGGCTGGACGACTCGAAACGATATAAAAGCGAACGCGACCTCGATAATCCCCTCGCCGCAGTTCAAATGGGACTGATTTATGTCAATCCCGAAGGACCCAACGGAAACCCGGACCCTGTCGCGGCGGCAAAGGATATACGTGAAACATTCGCGCGAATGGCGATGAATGACGAAGAAACTGTCGCGCTTATCGCGGGGGGACATACCTTCGGCAAAACTCACGGCGCGGGTGATGCAGCGCATCTCGGACCTGAGCCCGAGGCGGCCGGCCTCGAAGAACAGGGACTCGGATGGAAAAACAGTTTCGGCAAGGGCAAGGCAGGAGATTCTATCACCAGCGGTCTGGAAGTTACCTGGACTACAACCCCGACTAAGTGGACCAATAACTTTTTCTGGAATCTATTCGGTTATGAATGGGAACTGACAAAAAGTCCTGCCGGCGCGAATCAATGGCGGCCGAAGCATAACGCGGGCGCGAATACTGTTCCCGACGCTCACGATAAATCAAAACGTCACGCGCCATCGATGCTTACTACCGACCTGTCGCTAAGGTTTGACCCCGCTTATGAAAAAATCTCGCGGAGGTTCATGGAAAACCCGGATGAATTTGCCGGCGCTTTCGCTCGCGCTTGGTTCAAACTTACTCACCGGGACATGGGACCAAAGACGCGTTACCTGGGACCGGAAGTGCCTGAAGAAGATTTGATATGGCAGGATACGATACCCGCGGTTGACCACAAACTCATAGACGGAAAAGATATTGATTCATTAAAATCAAAAATTTTAGATTCCGGTTTATCGGTATCACAACTCGTTTCCGCTGCCTGGGCATCGGCCTCCACATTCCGCGGTTCGGATAAACGGGGAGGCGCTAACGGCGCGAGAATACGCCTCGCCCCTCAGAAAGACTGGAAAGTAAACAACCCGGCTCAACTTTCTAAAGTACTGAATACATTTGAGAAAATTCAGAAAGAATTCAACGACGAGCGCAAAGACGGGAAAAAAGTTTCGCTTGCAGACATAATAATCCTTGCGGGATGCGCGGGTGTAGAAAAAGCCGCAAAAAAAGCGGGATTTAACGTAAACATCCCGTTTACTCCGGGACGCATGGACGCCTCTCAGGAGCAGACCGACGCGGAATCGTTCATGGCGCTCGAGCCGGCAGCGGACGGATTCCGCAATTATCTTAAAACAAAATTCTCTGCGACCCCGGAAGAACTTCTGATTGATAAAGCTCAGCTGCTTACACTTACCGCACCGGAAATGACCGTTCTTATCGGCGGAATGCGCTCGCTGAACGCGAATTACGACAATTCAAAGCACGGCATTTTCACAAAACACACAGAAACATTGACAAATGATTTCTTCGTTAACCTTCTCGATATGAGCACGGAATGGAAGGCGGTTGACAGCGGCAAGGAAATATTCGAAGGACGCGACCGCAAATCCGGAGAAAAGAAATGGACGGCGACGCGCGTGGACCTTGTTTTCGGCTCCAACTCTGAACTCAGAGCAATCGCCGAGGTTTACGGAAGCAGCGACGCAAAAGAAAAATTCGTAACCGACTTTATCGCGGCGTGGAATAAAGTAATGAACCTTGACAGGTTCGACATTGCCTGATTATTCTTGCCCGAATAACAATCGAGGGCGGTAATTTTGATTACCGCCCTTCTTTTTATTCAGATATCTGAAAAACAACTCATTCCGGATTTGTTATCCGGCGCAAGTCCAAAAACACCCGATGCTGACCGGAGTTATAACAGAAATGCGCTTTTTAATCTCACCTTTTTTCAAGATAGAATTTCATATGTCTATGCACAATAACTTCTATTAAGATTTTTCCTCTCATCACCAAGCCCCCCTGCTTGGTCACACGTCGTGAGCCCTGTGCAGGCCTGCGGTCTGCTTATCAGGTGAATATCCCGAGGTCTCGGGACAGGTTCTGACACCACCCGCGTTGCAAATTTTACTTTTAAATTGTAATTATGCACTTTGAATTTTACACTTTGCATTTCGTAAAGTGCCGAAGGCACGGCATTTTTTTAGGAAAACATAATAGTTCTCTTAGTGCCGTAGGCACGACATTGTTTTAGGAAAGAGGAAATATATAATAAGAGACCCGTAGGGTCGGCAGTATAATTGAATTTTACACTTTGCATTTCGTAAAGTGCCGTAGGCACGGCATTTTTTTAGGAAAGAAGAAATATATAACAAGAGACCCGTAGGGTCGGCAGTATAAATGAATTACACTGTCGTCCCTACGGGACTCTGATTTTTGTATATACTATTAGCTAA
>JAJTBN010000039.1 GCA_021286895.1 Bacteroidota bacterium
TAATTCTTTTTCTGATAAACGATTTCAGTTTCATTTCAGTTTATCTTCCGATGAAATCGCTTGCCAGAAAACTATATTCGGAACTGCGCGATTCAGACGAGTTCAGTTCCGAACTGACAGTCATTACCTCTTCATCCGAAGTCTTCCTTAAAGCGGCCGAACAGCTCATATCGTCCGGCGAAGACGAATTTGTTTACGAAGGCGAACTATACGATATTTGCGGGGTCAAGATAACAAACGGTACTGCCGCTATCTACTGCATAAAGGACACGAAAGAAAATTCGCTTGACAACCTGTTCACTACTCACGTAGAGAAAAAAGACTACAAGAACATTTCAAGGGTTATAAACAACATACTCTCGACAAAGAAATTCACCGCATACTTAAACACATCAAACATATTTTTAAACGCCGGGGAAATATCCTTCGTATATTCCGGCTTTCAGATTCTGACAACAAATCCGTTCCTCGGCACAGACACTCCGCCTCCGAGGGTTTCATAACTTAATATCATCAGATTTATTTCTGCGCTGAGCAGAAACCATTTTTTAAAAATCTAAATGAAAAGTTATGAAAAAGCTGATTTTACTAATCGTTTTATTAGTGTTTGCATCATCAAACGGATTTTCGCAGTTCGAAACACTGGACAGCGCAAAAAAGGAATACAAATATCCTCTCGAAATACTTATTACCGCCCCGAGATTAACAATGCCTCTCAAGGAAAACAGTTTCGCGACGACAATCGTCGGATACGATTTCCTTTCTACAATGCCGAAGACAATCGGCGCTGACGAGCCCCTGAAACTCGTTCCGGGCGTTAAGGTAGACAATCAGGCAAACGGCGAAAGAATGCATCTCTCGATAAGAGGTCAGGGCATTCTGACAGAAAGAGGGATAAGAGGAATAAAGATTTTACTCGACGGAATCCCCGTAAACGACCCGACAGGTTTCGCGCCTGATTTCTACGATGTTGACTGGGCTACAGTCGAAAGAGTCGAAGTGTTAAGAGGTCCGGGCGCGTCGTTATACGGCGGCAGTTCATCGGGCGGCGTTCTTAACATCATCACGAAGAACGGCGGCTCAAGACCGCTTACAGGCACGGGCTCGCTGATTTACGGCTCGAACAATTTCTTCAAGGGCAACGGTCAGTTCGGCGGACAGGTTAAAGACCTTAACTACAACCTTTCGTATTCAAGGGAATACGGCGACGGTTACCGCGACCATACGCATTTCTATGGCAACAACATCTACGGTAAAGCGACTTACAATCCCTGCAAGTTCATAACTCTTACTCCGATACTCAGTTACACGGAAAAGTATCATGAAAACCCCGAAGGCATTAACCTTCAGCAGTATCAGGAAGACCCGAAGCAGTCGAATCCCGACGCCATTCCGTTTAACGAATATCTTGAAACCAACAGGATATACGGCGGACTCGTCGGAAACGTGAACATCAACGCGAATCACGATTTCAATTTTAACATCTATACAAAGAAAACTCTTTTCACGGAAGCGAACAACCATACATTCAACGACAGAAACATCGTTACTCCGGGAGCGTCCGTACAGTACAACATACACTTCGGCGGGAAAAGCCTTAAGAATCACATCAGCGTAGGTACAGACATGCAGTGGCAGACAATTCTTGAAAAGAGAGTGACTAACGACCATACGATAAGAGGCATAGACCTCCTTTCCGACCAGAAGATTGAACAGCGCGGACTTTCAGCGTTCTTAATCGACAGAGTGGACGTAGGCGACAAATTCAACGTAATGGCGAGCGTAAGATACGACGACATCAAGAACAGCCTCGTCGACAAACTTAAAATCGGATACGACGCGTCGGGCGACGCGAACTTCCACCAGACAACGGCAAGAGTCGGTTTCACATACACACCGGTTCCGAACGTGAACATATACGCGAACGTCGGACAGGGCTTCCTGCCGCCCGCGACGGAAGAACTCGCGCAGAACCCCGATAACTTCGGCGGATTCAATACGCATCTTTCATCGGCTACATCGGTAGGCGAAGATATCGGCGTAAGAGGAACAGTGAAAGACGTTCTTTATTACGATATCGGCGGATTCTATCTGACGACAAAGAACGATTTCGACAGATACAGACTCAACAACGACCCCATCCGCAATCAGGAAACATTCTACAAAACAGAAGGCTCGAGCAGAAGGTTAGGACTTGAAGTTTACGGCAAGTTCACACCGATAAAACCCCTGATGGTTCAGTTAGCGTACACTTATTCAAATTTCAAGTACACGAACGAAACACCGAGCAGAATCGTCATGGACGATACATCGATATACAAATACGCGAGCGACGGAAACTGGCTGCCGAACTCGCCGCAGCATCAGTTATACGTTGACGCGCAGTATGAAATATTACCGCATCTTTACGTAGGACTCAGTTCAGAATCGCTTTCGAAATCATACATCGACGGCGCGAACGTCGAAGCGGAAGCCGTTGAAGGATTCACGCTTTTCAACGCGAGACTCGTTTACGACTGGAATCTCAAGACAGTCGCGGGTCAGTTATCATTCAGCGTAACGAACATCGGCGACAAGAAATACGTAGCGTTCTCCGAACCCGATCCGGGCGGGAATGCATACCAGCCGGGCGCCGGAAGGCAGTTCTTCGGAAACCTGAAAATCAATCTGTAATAAGAAATTTCTCATTAATCCCGTTATAAAAAAAGTCCCGGAATGCAGATTCCGGGACTTTTATATACATCCCTTTTATCTTTTATTATATCCCGATTTACATTAAGTTTAAACATAAATAAACCTTATTATTATATGCATTCGAGATTACTGTTTATCATATTTCTGCTCACATGCGCCGTTTCTTTTGCTCAGGAAAAGGAACGCGACAGCCTGAAATACGAGACCGAAGAACTCGTTATTACGGGCACAAGAACGTACGAAAAAATCATTGATATCCCCTTCTCCGTCTTCAGAGTCGATAAGAAAGAACTCGACTTCGGCAAGAAGGTTTCCGCGAAGAACGTACTCGCGGACGTTCCCGGACTTTTCCTTCAGTCAAGATACGGGAACAAGGATATCAGAGTGACTATAAGAGGTTACGGCACGCGCTCGAATACAGGCGTCAGAGGCGTAAAGATTCTTCAGGACGGAATTCCCGAATCCGAACCTGACGGCGAAACTGTCGTCGACGCGGTTGACTTCACTTCGCTCGGCGGAGTGGAAGTTGTCAAGGGAAACCTTTCCTCGATTTACGGCAATTCGCCCGGCGGCGTCGTTAACTTCCTTTCGGATATTTATTTCCCGAAATCGTACGTGACTTCGAACAACCAGTACGGCAGTTACGGGTTTCTGCAGAACGGCGGAAAGGTCGGTTACGAGACTAACGACTACAGGTTTTTCATGAGTTACAATTACAGGAATCTCAAAGGATATAGAGACCACAGCGGCGAATACGGACATCTCGTTAACGCTGTTTACGAAGGCTATCTCGGTACGAAATCTACCGTTTCGGTTTACGGTAATTACGTCCGCGGTATCAACAGAATTCCCGGCTCGCTGACTCAGGCGCAGTTCGACACCGACCCGATGCAGGCGCGCGATATAGCGATTTCACAGGACTTCAGGAACGAAAGCAAGAAAGGACGCCTCGCGGTAAGGTTTAAAACATTGTTCGGAAAGGCGAACAACAACGAACTCGAAGTTACCGGCTACGGCGGGATAAAGGATTATATGAAAACTGACGACGAGAGTTACATGATTTCAAACAGAAACTCTCTTGGCGCGCTGATGAGATTCACGAACAGGTCGCAAATCGGGAAGATGGACAATGTTTTCACGGTCGGCATGGACTTCGCTTACCAGTCGGGACCGAGAACTCTTTTCGAAAACGTCAACGGGAGAAAAGGTCTGACTGTTACTGACCAGTTCGAGGATTTACAGAGCAGTCTCGGATTTTACGCGGAAGACCATTACGAAATTATTAAAAACAAATCAAACCTGTTCTTCTCGTCGAGATACGACATGGTTACGCTTTCGAAGAACTCGATGCAGTTCCACGGATTCACGGACACGTCGAGAGTGTTCAATAACTTCACTCCGAAAATCGGAATCAACTACAAACTCACCCCGTACATAGCGCTGTATTCTTCATACGGCATCGGCGTCGATATTCCGGCTGTCAGCGAACTCGACAACAATTACACGACATCGAACACGAGATACACTCTGAATCCCGACCTGAAGCCGCAGACTTCGCAGAATTTCGAATTCGGTATCAAGGGCAACATTCTGAACAAGGGCGAAGAGTTCATGCGCAAGGTTAAATTCGAGGTGACGTTCTTTAATTATTCTATACAGAACGAAATTATTCCTTTTACGATAAATCAGAACACGTTTTTCAGGAACGCCACGAGGACAAACCGTCTCGGGCTTGAATGCGGTTTCTTCTGCGAGCCGTTCGAGGAAACGGAACTCGTCGTAAATTACACTCTGACAAATTTCAAGTACACGGATTATCACGCGACAATACACGGACCGTCTGGAGATTACACGGAAGACTACAACGGCAATTTCGTGCCTTCGATTCCGAGACACATATTCAATTTCATTTTCAATTACGAATACGAAATAACCGACAAGATAAACGGACTGCTGCAGTGGGACTGCGACTATCTGACAAAGATGTACGCGGACGACAAGAACACGGCGGTCGCTCCCGGATATTTCTACGGAAACGTGATGGCGGGAATAAACATAACAACAGGCAAGTTCAACACGATTCTTTACGTAGGCGCGAACAACATTTTTGACAAAAGATACGTCGGATACATTAACATAAACGATTTCTTCGGAAGGTACTATGAAACGGGTGAACCGAGAAGCGTCTATTCGGGTTTAAATATTAGTTACAAATTTTAACAATTACGAAAATGTTTAGAAACGCATTCCGGATTTTTCCGGTTCTTTTGCTGTTCGCGGCCGGAAGCCTGAACGCCCAGTACAGGCTCGCGTTCCCGAATTTCAGGATATTCCCGAGCATAGTGACGCAGACGGAACCGATAGTTTGTTTCAATCCGAACAACAGGCAGATGATGTTCGCGAGCGCGTACACAATAAACACAACGAACGGGTTTATTAGCGAAGGTGTTTACGTCAGCACGAACGGCGGATACAACTGGACCGGCACAGATACATGCAAGGGCAACAACATTTTCAACCACGGCGGTGACCCGGGCGTTTCGATAGATAAAAACGGAGTATTCATAATAACGCATATCGGTAGCCCGAATGTTGTAGCCGGCGTTTACAGCCATTATTCCACCGACATGGGAACGACGTGGTCGTCAGCCTACGCGCTGACTACATCGCAGCCGGAGGATAAAGGCTCGAGCGCGACTGACGGCAGTTCTTCAAGCCCTTATTACGGAAGAACATACGCGTCATGGGTTAACTACGTTAATCCGTTCCCCGTTCTCGTCGCGTACACAACGAACAGCGGCGCGACCTGGACCGCGCCTTTCGCGATAAATTCCCCGCCGCCGCAGAGGTGCTCGGGCGGATATATAAGAACAGGCAAAGACGGCACGGTTTATAACGCGTGGGCGGGTGTCTCTTCGACTTCTCCGTTCACGGAGAATTTCGCAGGTTTCGGTTTCTCTACAAACGGAGGAGCAAACTGGACGATTGTTCAGAACGCGTATCAGATGAACGGAATAAACGGCACTCTGCCTGCAAAGGGAAACATCAGGGTTAACGGACTGCCGAGATATGACATAGATAAATCGGGCGGTCCGCGAAACGGATGGATTTACATGATTACGGCGGAATACAATCTTTCCCCGGCAGGCACAGATCCCGATATAATTTTGCACCGCTCTACCAACAACGGACTCAACTGGTCGGCGGGAATAAGGGTAAATCAGGATGCTCTCAACAACGGAAAAATACAGTACTGCCCCTCAGTAAGCGTGGATTCGACCGGCGGTGTCAACGTGCTTTTCTACGATGACAGAAACACGACTTCGGATTCGGCCGAGGTCTTTCTCGCGCGCTCGCAGGACGGCGGCAACACGTGGAGAGAATTTGTAGTAAGCGAGCACAGGTTCAAGCCGAAACCCATAGCCGGAGCGGTTTCGAGTTATCAGGGTGATTTCATAACGCTTGAATCGGGCGGCAACAATCTTTACGCTTACTGGATGGACGACCACTCGGGCATATACCAGATATGGTCCGCGATAATAAATATTTCCACGATAGGGATAAGAAAAACCGATACGGAAGTGCCCGCGGACTTTTCACTTTCGCAGAATTATCCGAATCCGTTCAATCCAACGACGAATATAAAATTCGCGATACCTGAAAACGGAAAATCGAAAATCGAAAATGGCAACGTAACTCTCCGGGTTTATGATATGCTCGGAAAGGAAGTCGCGGCTCTTGTGAACGAAAGGCTGCAGCCGGGAACATACGAAGTGCAGTTCGACGCGGGAAATATACTCCCGAGCGGGACGTATATTTACAGATTAAGCGCGGGAAGTTTTTCCGAATCGAAGAAGATGATTCTGGTGAAGTAAATGAGAAATTGAAAAGCGGAAAGGGTTTTGTGAATCTGACGATTCACAGAACAAAACGGAGTTAAACGCAGTATAAAAAGAAAAAAGTATGCGCAGAAAAATTACAATTTCGGTTTTGCTTATTCTCCTGACTGCCCTGATGTCATCAGCGCAGGACGTTAAGATTAGTTCGGTATCCGCGCGTTACGCGGGCGAAAACGCCTGGAAAGACTGGAATATTTCCACCGACAAAGGAACAGGCTCTTACAGCACTCTTTACGGCGGAGACGACGCTTGGAAATCGTGGAGAGTGAACGCTCCGAATTCGGACGGCACGATTGAAACGGTCTTCAGCGGCGATGAGGGATGGAAGCAATGGAGGTTCAGCATCGGCAGCGTGAGCGGCACGATAAGAACCGTATTCAGCGGCGATGACGCGTGGAAACAGTGGGACGTCTCCGACGGCAAACACACACTGAGAGTCAGCACACTTTATTCGGGCGACGACGCGTGGAAAGACTGGAACATAACATCGGGAAACGGCACTATGAGAGTGAACACAAGATTCGGCGGTTCGGGCGCGTGGCGCGACTGGAACATATCCGACGAACTCTCCGGAGTCAGCGCCGAACTTAAAATAGCGGCAATATTCGCGTGCATTTATTCGGGAGCGGTAAGAATAAGAAGATGACGATAAATAGAATTTTTTCGGAAATATTTTGTTATCGTATTAGATGAAAATTCCGTTTTTTATACTGTTTCTTCTGATTGCCGCGAACGTACTGTTCGCGCAGCACAGCACTTCCGCAAAAAAAGATCACTTCGTTATTCAATACGTCATAGGCGAAAACACGGAATACGAAACTCCGTATTACATACTCCGCTCCGAAAAGGAATATCCAAAGATATTAATCGACGCGGGAATACACGGAGACGAGGTCGCGGGTATTTACGCGTGCGACACGGTGATGAAATACATAAACGTTCAGGAAGGCACCGTGGGATTCCTGCCGAAAGTTAACATACAGGCATTCAATCAGAAAGTAAGGGGCGTGGGCGTCGACCTTAATCAGGTTTTTCCCGGAAATAAAAAAGGCGAAATCTACGAAGAAAGGCTTGCGAGCGATTTCATGGATTTCGTCCGCGACTTTGACCCCGATTACGTGATTAACCTGCATGAAGCGTGGACCAAGTTCGACGAGAACATGTACGAAAGGCAGAAAGACAAATCTTTCGGACAGACGTTTATCACGAATTCGGAAAAGTTTTCGGATTTCATAGTCCGCGCGAACCTTAACGTGAATAAATTTATTCCTAACCAGGAACTGAAATTTCACATTCAGTACTTCCCTTTCAAACCGAACCATTCGATGGACAACATCATTGACAAACTTAAAATACCTTCATACACTGTCGAGACACTTAGGACTCTGCCGCTCGAGGACAGGATTAAGTACCAAGTACTTGTAATTCTTACTTTCATTGAAGAAAGCGGAGTGAAATTCACATACGACAATTAATTTATTTCTTTGTCATCCCGGCGTAGGCCGGGATCCATAACCGATTCAATGTAAAATGTAAATTGCAAAGTGCAAAATTACAATTTAAAATTCAAAGTTGGAAACGGGAAATTACAATTTTATAATTTTAAACTTTACACTGTACTTTTGCACTTTGCATTTTAAATTTTAAATTAAAGTCAGAACTTCAGATAATCCATCCCCTGCTCGAACACAATATCCACAGGAATGCCCGCGTTATTTATCCTGTCGAGGTCCTTTTTAAGTTCGTCCTTAATGAATCCGTCTTTTTCTATTACGCTTTTCGCTGCGTTATAGTCGCCGTCGCCCTGTATTTTTATGATTTGCTGCGATGACGAAATGACGGCGTCTTTCATTTTATCGAAGTTTACGGAATACGTTCCGTCCGCGTTGCGCGTGAACGCTCCCTTATCCTGAAAATAATAGAACCTGACCATGTTCGCCTTGCCGTGCGCGCTTGCCGCTCCGAACCTGCAGGAGCGGAAGATTCCCGCGAGGAACGTGACGTAATTATCCATCACCTCGCCTTCCTTGAGTTCGCCCATTTCGTACAGTTTCGTCACAAGGTACAAGCCGAGAATATCCGCTTTCCCTTCTTCAAGAGCGGAATACTGCTCTTTCAGAGCGTCCCTGACAGTCCCTGTGCCCGTGATAGTGTTCTTAATCCCGAGACCATGCGCGACTTCATGGAACATGGTGTTTTCGAAGAACGCGTTGAACTTCACGTATTTTCTCTGTTCGGGGGTTATTATTAAATCGGCAATGGGCTGCATTATGTTATCGAACTTGGCTTTCATGATGTTCTTCAACTGAAGCCTTCTTGAGCCTTTTGTAATCTGCACCTCCTCGTCATTGGGCAGGTTGATTGCAATCGTCTTGCTTCCCGCGTTGCAGTCGCCTGCGTAATAAATCGCGTCATAAGCGTTGAGGTCGGATTCCGAGCCGGGGCTTTCCTGTTTGTACTTCTCATCCACAGGAAGGCCTTTCTGCAAGCCGGGAAGGAGCGAAGTGAATCTTTCGAGTTTACTGCTCCATTCCGGATCCTTGATTAAGACGTACGCTTCAAACGAAGTCCTGTATCCGAATAATTTATCCGTATAGTTTTCAATCGGACCGACGACAAAATCAATGTTCGATGATTTCATATCCATCCAGGCGAAATCGCTCGGCTGGTAATTGTCTGTCTGAAGCGCGTCCGCCCTCATCGAAAGATATTTCTTCAATCCCGGGTCTTCAGCGAGACCCGAGGCTTTCCTGAGAAGTCCCGCAATACCGTCAATTTCTTTCTTATAGGCAACGGAATACGGCACAACTTTATATCCTCCGTTTTCCTTAACTATAATCGAATAAGGATTCGACTTGTTAGGGTCGCTGATTTTCGCGAAATCTTCTTTCGTCATTTCCTTCGGATAGAAATTGGCGCAAAGCGGTTTGTCGCCGTAACCGGAAAGGAAAGGATTTTCGTCATTCAGTATATCCCATGGACCGTAGTTTATCCTTACGAATTCCTTTTCGTATTCGTCCGTGAGTTTAGAAAGCAGCGCGTTCTTATCGCCGAAATTCTGCATCCAGAAAATATCGTCCGCAAGTTTTGATGCCTCTATGAAAAGCGGAATTATTTCCTTTTCCTTTTTACTAAGCCATGAAAGGTCCGCGTTAAGTTTGACTTTCCTGTAACTCTCCACCCTGGATTTTACGCTATACTGGGAATACATTGTCTGTGATGTGAAAATTAAAATTAAAAAAAATAAAATTTGTCTGCGCATATTGAATGCCCCGTTTTAATTATTCAAAATAGATAATACTTTGTCCGAAGAATTTTTCTTCCGCCTTAATTTTAAAAACCTTACGGCGTATCCGGAAAGATAATTTCCGGACGTTGCAAATTATTTATTCGACCGTACATTTACAACTCAAATTGAGTTCTGCGGGATTTGATTACTGTAAATATTGAAATTATCGTAGTGTTAATTCAATACTAAGATAAGTTTATTGAATTATTAAATAATTTTGTTCATTTTCCAATAAATTTACCTTAACCAAACAACTTCATATGAGGAAAAGTATTTTTACCGCAATTTTTCTATTGATTGTGTCGGTTTCTCATGTCTATTCCCAGAACGGCATACGCGCGGTTGACTACAACACGCGCTCCGTAGGCAGAGGCGGCACAGAAATAGGCTTCTTCGACAGTCCTTCGCTGATGATTACGAACCCGGCGGGTATGTCATTCATACAGAAACCGGTACTTGACGCTAACACTATCTTCATGGTTCCTGTTCCCCATTTCAAGAATTATACAAAAGACGCAAACGGAAAAACGACGACCACGGTATACAACGACGCGGAAGGAGAGAAAAACCTTTACGCTCTTCCGAGCCTTTCTTATGTTCACAATTTCCCCGACAGCAGGCTCACCCTCGGCGCGGGGGTATTCACTACCGGAGGCATGGGAACGGAATACAAACTGATGCACAGCCTTCTTTCGCCGTCGCTCGCAAACTACAAGTACCGTTCAAGATTCGCGATTGTGGAAAGCGCGATTTCGGGCGCGTACATGATAACCCCGAATCTTTCAATCGGAGCGACCGGAGAATTCGTATATTCGACTCTTGAGATTTCACAGCCGTTCAGCCTTCCCCCGTCAATTCTTCAGGGAACGCTTGTAACGACTCAGGGACCCACGACGTTCGGAAATTACTTTTCGGCTCCGAGACCTATGGGTCTGGGTTATTCGGAAATGACCGCGGGAGCGGAAATGACGGGACTTAAATCATATTCATTCGGCGGAAAATTCGGTATCGCGTATAAATACAGTGAAAGGTTTTCTGTAGGCGTAAACTACTGCCTCTCGATTCCTTTAAACTTCAAGAACGGAACCGCGACTATGGATATGTCGGCACAGTTCAGCGAAGCGTCCGGAATCGCGGCAATGAACCTTGTCAACGTTTACCATATTTCAATAGACTCCGCCGCAAGGCTTGTTTCGGCGCTTTTCGCGGCAAACGGCATTCATCCGTACGAAGGTTTCACAGCGACATACGACGTGAAGAACGAGTTCAAGACTCCTCAGTCGGCTGGATTCGGAATAATGTATTCGCCGATGCCGAAACTGAGATTCGGATTTGATTTCGAATGGCTGAACTGGTCGAAAGCGTTTGACAACATGACTATCACTCTCTCGAACAGCGGCAACGGCAACATCAATAAAATGATAGGAAGCGGCGGCGCGGGACAGAATGACCTTGTCATCACTTTCCCGATGAAATGGAAAGACGCAGTAATACTTAAATTCGGCGGCGAGGTCGACCTTAGCAAGGTATTCACTCTGAGGGCGGGTTATTCATATACAACGAACCCGGTTCCGTCAGAAACTGTTATTCCGATAATGCCCGCAGTGCTCGAACATCACCTCATGGCGGGATGCAGCTATGACCTGCTAACGAAACTCAAACTGCACCTTGCGCTTGAATACGGATTCAAGAACAAGGTAACGGGAAGCGATATGCATCAGGTAGCGTCGGAATACAACAACAGCGAAAGCAGTCTGCAGAATTTTCTCGGACACATTTCGCTCACGTATAATTTCTGAAGTATATAGGAATAAAATAAAATCCTGAATCGAACTGAATAATAATTATAAACCGGCAGCTTCCGGCTGCCGGTTTTTTTTATGCGCACCGAAGAACCGGCATCTCAACCTTTTTCCCGGCATTATCTTATCTTTGTTATATAGCGACATTTGAAAAATGATACCTTGAATGTTTGTCATCCCGGCGAAACCGCGAAGCGGTTAGCTCTTAAACGCCGGGAGCCATAACAGAAATGCGTTTTTTGAAGTTGCATTTATTACATAACAGAGTTTTTCAGAAGCCTCTATATAGTATAAAAGCCCCGAAATAATTTACAAAAACACTTGATTTAATAAAAATTATCCATTACGTTAATAATAGTTATACATCTATTTGCTATTTACAATCTATTATCCTCAATAACAGAATATTAGGGCATATCGAGACGGCATAATTTTATTAATTATATAATTTATATGTTTGCCCTGAGAAGACTGTCAACCTACAGTAAGTATAAGCGCTGCCGGCGAAAGCCGGCGGCAAATATAATTAAATGGAAAACAACAACCCCAACGCATTTCAAAATTAAAAAGTCATTAAGGAGAAAAACAAAATGAAGAATCCATCAATAATATCGGGTATTCTTCTGGCTATATTGTTCATAGTTGCTTTTACATTCGGACAGTCACAGGATACACCGCAAAATAAACCTGCATCAGATCCTTTTCATGTAATTGTGAAGGGATGCGATAACTGCAAGGATTTGTACTATTGCATGAACGGGCGAAATCCCAAGAAACCGGGTTCGTGCGATTTCTACGCCGAATGCGACCCGACAGGAGCAGTCGTACAAACGATATGCGTCAAGTGCGGCGACAAGGCAGGTACCGCGACAATTAAATGCGGTTCGACGCGCGAGGTAACAATTGAAGTCTCGCAAATAGGCGCAGACTGCAAATGCAATACAGTGAAGTAATAATCAAAAAAATCAAAAATAACACCATGAAAAAATTATCGATAATAACGGGATTGTTATTTACCGCCGTGATTATTTTCACGGTAATTCTAATTAATCCGGAAAAAGCAATAAATCAGCCGAATGTCAACCAGATAAAGGTTTTTGTTGTTGGATGTGAAGGCTGCAAAGATATCACCTACTGCGTTGACGGCGGAATGTCAATGCCTGCTCCTTCTAATCCTTTCGCAGCCGAATACGGCGATGCGGCCGACAGCCACACAATCTGCGTCAGATGCTGCGGTAACAGAGCGGGGACTATGAACTTTCTGACGGGAGATAAGTCCGTAACTGTAAATGTGACCGCGTCGGGCACTGACTGCCAGTGCGGATTGCGTAAGAAATAGTAATAGTGAAAAGCAACAAAAAACCCGTTGGTTTTTCAATCAACGGGTTTTTTTATAATCATTCCGGACTTATTTTATCAAAACCATCTTTTTGGTTTCTGTAAATCCGTTGCATTCAAGTTTATAATAATAAACTCCCGAAGAAAGATCCGCCCCGCTAAAATCGTATTCGTATCTGCCCGCGTTCATCTGCCCGCTTACGAGTGTGTATATAACGCTTCCCGTTATATCAAAAACCTTAAGCGAAACATATCCCGATTTCGGGATACCAAACGAAATTTTGGTAACCGGATTAAAAGGATTCGGATAATTCTGTGACAGTGTGTAATTATCAGGAACGGGAGAACTTATAGGGTTATTCCATGTCGCTATGAAATGCCCCTTTCCGGAATTTATAACTTCCTTATTCACGTCGTTCTGAACAAACGCTACTGTATATGTTGAAGTATCAACCCAGGTTGAAAGACGTTTGTAAGTATATGTGTACGTATAGGTTCCCGCTGAGGTCGGAGCATCTACGCCCGTCGTGTTCGGGTAAGCCCATCTGAACACGTTATAGAAATCCGTCTCGCCGTTAGAGCCGGGAGCGGAAGTATAATGCACGCGGTTTTCCACCGCCATTACTCGTAATTTGTAAGTTCCTGCGGGCAACCCTGACGAAAGATTCAGAACGATTACCGACCTGATTGAATCACCCGGCACTCTTGTATCCGTCACTGTAACGCTGAGCGGCGTCGATACAGCCGTACGAGTCGCGAGGACATTATTGAAACACGAAGCCGAGAAAGGCCAGCAGCAGTCATACAAGAGACCATCCGCGTTGCATGTCGGATATGCGTTTATACCGCAGTAATTCACTCTCTCAGTGTTCTGCGTAGTATTCGCGAGATACATCGGGTCGGCTCCGAAATTCGGATGATATTTTATGGCGTTTGTATTTGTCGGATTCGCCAGAAGCCACGCATCGAGTATAGGATTGCTTGCACCGCACGGACCGCAGTTGCAGCTCGTTGCTTCCTCAAAAAGCACAATTCTTGTGGCCTGTGAAAATGCCTGACCTGAAAGGAACAGGCTCAATGATAATAGTATTGCAGAAAGTAAAATTCTTTTTTTCAAAATCACTCCTTAACTTTTAATTCAGGGAAATTAATTTAAAAATTCATTTTTTAAATAAATAATAATATGTATAAAATCAGTTAGCAAACATAATTTTTATTTCAGCAGAATCATTTTCCGCGCCGACAGAACACATTCGCCCGCGGATAATTTGTAAAAATATACCCCGCTGCCGAATCCCGAAGCGTCCCACGCAGTTTCATAAATACCGGGCTGAAGTCTCTCGTTAACCAGCGTCGTAACTTCCTTCCCGAGAATGTCATAAACCTTCAATGTCACAACACCATTTTCGCTTTTCCATTTTCCGTTTTCCGGTATATCAAACCGAATCTTCGTAACAGGATTGAACGGATTGGGATAGTTCTGATAAAGCGAGAACGAAGCAGGGACTTCCGAGGATAAATTTCTTATGCCTATAATATCAGACAACGGAACTTTCCATAAAGATTGCCCCGATGTGCCGGCGTAAATATAATCCCCTTTGACCTGGAGACAGTTGACTCGCGGGGTAATTGTAAATCCTTGGTTCTTTACAGTCCAGTTCTCGCCGTTATCAAACGAGACGAGTATGCCTATGTCAGTAGCGGTTATGATTTTCCCGTTCACGGCGAGTACATCATAAACAATCCTGTCAGCGGAACCGCACTGGCTCCATCCTGAGATAATATCGTTCGAACGGAAGATTCCTCCCGTGGATGCGGCAAAATAATAACTGCCGTTAAAGATTACGTTCGATACTTCCCTGTTCGAAAGCCCGGTGGAAATCCAGTTCTGCCCGTTGTTCGAAGTGTAAAACACGCCTCTTGTCGAGCCGACTGTAATTCTCATGTTGTCCAGGAATAAAATTGATTTTGCTGTACCGTAGTCCGCGACTGATGAAAACAGCGTCCATGTGGATCCGAAATCGGTAGAAGAATATAATCTTAATGCCCAACTGTTAGCATAGAGTATGTTATTATTCACTCCGATAAGGAAATTATAGTAATTCTGATTAATGGAAGTCCAGTTCAAACCTTCGTCAGAAGTTCTGTACATGGCTGAACTGACGCTGTATAAATTATAATTTACATTTGAAATTATATAATTCCCGGCTGTCATCAATTTTGTCGTAATTCCGGTACCAGTAGGTGAATACCGCGCGGTCCATGTTGCTCCGTCATCTGTCGAAATGTTAAATCCTCCGGCTTCTCCGCCTGTGTAAATCTTATTTCCGCTGAACAAAATTGAACCGACTGTCTGGGACCTCATGCCGTTGTTTCCGGGAGTCCAGTTTAATCCGTTAACCGAACTGAAGAATCCGAACGATGTACCGGTATACAGATACGTTCCGTCTGAGATTATGGAATTTACGTATCCGTTTTTAATCACAGTATCTCCTCTTATCCATGAGGCGCCGTAGTTGGTTGATTTAAAGAACAGCGCTGAATAGTACATCATTCCCGCGTAAACGTTCTGGCCGTCTGTAAAAAAGACGGAGACGTTGCCGGCAAGACCGTTGCTTAGGTTAGACCAGTTTATTCCGTTATTGGTTGAAACATAATTCTGACTGTAACTAGCAGCGGCGAATATATAGTCGTCTTTTTTTGCAACCGACCTGACGTTCATACCCGTAATTTCATTACTGTATGCAATCCATGAATTACCGTTATTCGTTGAAAGTGATACTCCGTTGTCGGTACCGGCACAAAGCGTATTTCCTGACACGCACAGGGAGTTAATCATAGTGCTTGAAATTCCTGTATTCGAGGCAAGCCAGTTCGAGCCGTTGTTTCCTGACCTGAAAATCCCGTTTGTGGTCGATACAATAATGAAACTTGAATTTACTGCAAGTCCGGTAATTATCTTGTCATTGAGACCGCCCGTAATGGAATTCCAGGTATTCCCGTTATTGCCGGATGAGAAAACTTCACTGTAAAATCCGTCTGTAAGACCGGCATAGATAACTCCGTTATACACGGCGAGATATTTAACCGGTTTCCCTGACAGCCCGCTGCCGGCGAAAACCCAGTTGCCGCCCCTGTCTGAAGAACGGTAAATGCCGACGTTCGTTCCCGCGAAGAGGTAATTGTCTTTCGGCAAAACGGATTGCACCTCGCCGCGGACAGGTCCGTTCAGCTGCGTCCATTGCGAATAGGCGGACTGAACGAAAATAATCGTTATTAATAGAAGAGTCAGTCTTCTCATGATACTATTTTAAAATAATCATTCGTTTTGTTGAAGAGAAATTCCCCGACCGCAAAGAATAAAAATAAATTCCGCTGCTCATACCCGCGGCGTTCCACGCAGTTTCGTACGTACCGGGCTGAAGCCTTTCATTCACAAGCGTAGCGACTTCCATGCCGAGAATGTTATAGACCTTTAGCGTTACGAATCCGTTATCACTTTTCCATTTTCCGTTTTCTGCAACATTGAAACGAATCTTCGTGACGGGATTGAACGGATTGGGGTAATTCTGGAAAAGTTCATAACCCGACGGTACTTCGCCCTGTATTAAGGAAATTCCGACATTAAAATTATTAATAAAAAGATTTCTCGCGATATCGGCGAGTTGTTTTAATTTCGTAACGGAGTTAAGGTTATTCGAGCCTCTCGCTATTAACTGACAAAGAAAAATCTTTTGCGTGTCGCCTGGGCTCACGATAAAATCCGGAGCGCCGGTACCCATGCAGAATCTTCTGTCGCCCGGAGGACTCTGAAAAGCAGTGACAGTATCGCCGCCCGCGCAGTTTTTTATATGAGCCAGTGTCGCTATACCGTTATAACCGAACTCTGTCCAGCCCGCACCTGTTTCCGGGTCGCCGGGATATACAATTAATACTCTCTGTTTCGTTAAAGGGTCCATCCAGTAAGAGCCGTCCTTTTTCCGCCCTTTCAGATAATAATAAGCTTCATATGCCTGAGAGGGATCCTGTTCGCATGTGATTCCTCCTGCGCCGGTACCGTCAAAATTATGAAACGAGGTCAGGTACAAATCTTTCGGACTGCTTCCTTTTATCCTGCCTCCTTTAAGGTATATTAATCCGGCCGCGGGAGGTATCGCCCCGTAACTCGGAGGATTTCCCGTCCCGTCAAAATTATCCGAATTATAGATATAACACATCTGACGGACGGTATCACAGCCTATATAATCATCAGTCGCGTCCCCCATATCAGGGTCGCAAATTACGGACATGTAAGTCGAGTCCCAGATATTCGCTCCCTTGTTTATGATTTCAAACTTTAAGAACTGCATATCAGAATATTCGGTGTTCGAGTATCCCCACGCTGTAAGATGCATTTCAGCGAAAAGCGGTGCCGTTCCTCCCGAAAAACCCTCGCTCTGGTTATGTGTGTTCGCAAATCCGTCCGTCATGCAGATAAAAACGGTCTGCGTCGCGAACTTCACTCCGGGTGTATCGATGTTCGGTTCAAAAACGCCGTTGTTGTTTACATCGTAATACGGCGCGCCGTAAGGAATCATTCTGTACCAGTTTTCCCAGTCAGGATTTGACGGTCCGTCGCCGCGAGATACTTTATACAGTTTAAAATTTGAAACCGTATCCGGAATTCCGTTGTGTATGTAACCCGGCGCGTACTCTCCTTTGTAAGAG
>JAJTBN010000040.1 GCA_021286895.1 Bacteroidota bacterium
CTTCCGATCTGACGCGGTCGTCGTGATCGGATGTCGTAATAAGTGCCGCCGGATAGTTGAGACCCGATTTGATATTATGGTACGGAGAAAACTTAAAAAGATTATTGAAGCCTTCCTCGTCATCGCTTGAACCGTAGTCGGTAGTCCAGCCCCAGCCGATAGTAAACTTCTGAAACTTAAGCATATCCATAACACCGACGGCAGGAAACGCCACTCTGAAGAGTTCAGGTCTCTGATTGATGACGGCGCCGATAAGCAGGCCGCCGTTGGAGCCGCCTTCGACTGCAAGTTTCTCGGGCGAAGTGTATTTGTTGTTAATCAGATATTCCGCAGCCGCGATGAAATCGTCGAACACATTCTGTTTGTTAAGTTTCGTACCTGCCTGATGCCATTCTTCGCCGTACTCGCCGCCTCCCCTTAGGTTAGCCATCGCGTAAATTCCGCCGTTCTCAAGAAGTATGATATTCGAAATACTGAATGACGGCTTCAGGCTGATGTTGAATCCGCCGTATCCGTAGAGCAGAGCGGGATTATTTCCGTCGAGGATTATGCCTTTCTTATGGACTATAAACATCGGGATTTTCGTTCCGTCCTTGCTTTCGTAGAAGACCTGTTTAGTCTCATAATCGTCAGGATTGAACTTCACGTCCGATTTTCTGTAGAGCGACGTTTCGCCTTTGACGATATCGAACTTCATAATAACCGAAGGATAAAGAAAAGATGTAAATGAAAAATAGATTTCCTTATCATCTTTGTTTGCGCCGAAACCAGAGACAGTACCTAAAGCGGGAAGTTCATGCTCTTTAATAAGATTGCCGTTAAGGTCGTAAGTATAAATCCTGTCAGTAACGTCTTTCATGTACTGAACGAGTATTTTCGACTGCGCTATCGAAGCGCCTTCGAGGACTTCATTCTTTTCGGGAATTACGCCGGTAAATTCGCCGCTGGAAACGTTGAATTTCACAATCTTGTTTTTCGGAGCGTTTTTATTCGTGCTAATATAGATGAAATCGCCTTCGTTGCCGATTACGCTGTAATCAATGTCAAAGCCTTCGGCGATTGTCCGCCAGTTCCTCGTCATCGCTCTCATGTCTTTGAAGTAAAGTTCGTTACCTTCGGCTCCCTTGCGTCCTTTGGAGAGAAACATAAATCTTCCGTCGCGTGTAACCCACACGCCGAATGACATATCGGGATTATCTTTGTCTTCGTAGAACAGGGCATCAGCGCTCTGGTCAGTACCGATTTTATGATAATAAATTTTCGGGCTCTGGTTTTTACCCGAGAGTTCCTTCCCCTCTTCCGGCGCGTCGTAGCGGTTATAGTAGAAGCCGTCCTGATACCATGAGACACCCGAGAATTTAATCCACTGAAGATGGTCGGGCAGTTTTGTCTTAGACGCGACGTCCATTACAAAGAATTCATTCCAGTCGGAACCGGCTTTCGAGATTCCGTAAACCGCGTATTTGCCGTCGAACGAGCCGGAGAAATTTGACAACGCGACTGTACCGTTATCAGAAAATGTATTCGGGTCGAGAAACACTTCCGGGGTTCCTCCGATGCCGTTCATGCGGTAAAGGACGCTCTGATTCTGAAGCCCGTCGTTCTTGTAGAAAAAAAAGTAATCGCCTATTCTGAAAGGCGCGGAATATTTAGGGTAATTCCAGATTTCATTAAGTCTCGAACGTATTTTCTCCCTGAAAGGAATCATATCGAGATAGGAAAAAGTAAGTTCATTTTCCTGCGTTACCCATTCTTTAAGTTCGGCGCTGTTCAGGTCTTCCATCCAGGAATAAGGGTCGGCGACGCTCGTGCCGAAGTAGTTGTCCACGTGGTCTGTTTTTCCCGCCTGCGGATATTTGAAAGGCTGCGCGAGCGCGGCGCCAGCGGTGATAAGCACCGCGATAACGAATACTAATTTCTTCATGATATTATTCAAACGATTTTTGAATTATTATTTTCTGAGTTTCAGCGTAAACCTTGTAAGAGCCGGGCGCGGGGCTGGCGCTTTCTTTTCTGGACACATAAGAAAATTTAAGATTGTCTTCTGTAACGCCTGCAATCTTTGTTCTCACGAACCCGAGCGCTCCCATATTTTCCGGTTCTTCCTGGACCCATCTGATTTCCTTCGCGTGTTTATATTCCGCGAGAATATTCTTCAGATTTCCGTCCGGGAAAGGATAATACTGTTCGAGCCTGACAATCGCAGTATCGCTGATGCCGTTATCGTTCCTGTATTTGAGCAGGTCGTAATAAACTTTCCCGCTTGTCAGGATAATCTTCACGGCCTTATCCTTCGCCACTGAACTGTCATCGATTACTTCTTCAAATTTACCGTTTGTAAAATTAATAATATACGATTTAACTTCTGCATGCCTGAGGAGGCTTTTCGGCGAGAGAATCACCATCGGTTTTCTGACGGGTGATTTAGCCTGTCTTCTGAGCAGATGAAAATACTGCGCGGGAGTCGTGGGATTGCAAACGTACATGTTATCCTCGGCGCAGAGAGTGAGAAATCTTTCGAGTCTCGCGCTTGAATGTTCCGAGCCCTGTCCTTCGAGTCCGTGCGGAAGGAGCATCACAAGATGATTCTGCAATTTCCATTTCGTGAAAGAACTCACGATAAAATTATCTATGACAACCTGGGCCGCGTTAGCGAAATCGCCGAACTGCGCTTCCCAGATTACCATTGTAACAGGGTCGGTCGTTGTATGGCCGTATTCGAACCCGAGCACAGCGGCTTCCGAAAGAAGGCTGTCTACGGGTTCTATCTTCGCTTCCGTACCGAGGCTGTTCAGGGGAATAAATTCCTTTTCGCTGTTAACGTCGGTGAGAACCGCGTGTCTCTGGGAAAAAGTGCCCCGCGAAACGTCCTGACCGCTGAGCCGTACCGGAATGCCGTCGAGAAGCATCGAGCCGAAAGCAAGCGCTTCCGCTGTCGCCCAGTCGGCGCCTGAATCTTTTTCGAGGAAATCCTTTCTCGCGTCGAGAAACTTTTTCAGTTTGGGGTGAAGGTTGAATCCTTCGGGAAGCCGGGTAAGGCTGTTCACGATTGTTTCGATGTAATCATTGCTTATCGAAGTTCCGGAACCTCCGCGAATTTTTTCTACTTCCTCGTTGTCATGCGTCATAAGTATCTCGTTGAAATCCTTATTCCCCGAGAGTTCGTCTTTCTTTACATTCGAATAATTCGTATCCATTCTCGCGACTATTTCATTTTCCATATTTTTAATTTCATCATCTGTAACGACCGAGGAACCGAGAAGCTGCTTCCCGTATATTTCCTTGACCGAAGCGTGTTTCTTTATGAGAGAGTACATGACAGGCTGTGTGAACGCAGGTTCGTCGGTCTCGTTATGTCCGAGCCTTCTGTATGAGAAAATGTCAATCACGACATCCTTGCCGAATTTCATTCTGAACTCATAGGCGAGTTTAGCCACCCACATGCATGATTCGGGGTCGTCGCCGTTCACATGAAAAATCGGCGCCTGAATCATCTTCGCAACGTCAGAAGCGTAAACCGTGGAGCGCGCGTCAACGGGCGGAGTAGTGAAGCCTATCTGGTTATTCACGATTACGTGAATCGTGCCGCCTGTGCTGTAGCCGGTCAACTGCGAGAGATTGAGGGTTTCCGCAACTATGCCTTCGCCTGCGAAAGCCGCGTCGCCGTGTATGAGCAGCGGAATAATTTTAGATTTTTCCTCGTCACCGGATTTTTTCTGTTTAGCCCTGACGATTCCCTCGACGACAGGATTGACGAATTCGAGATGCGAGGGATTTGACACGACGGAAACACGCACGTCGTTGCCGCTGATTGTCCTGTACAATCCGGCAGCGCCGAGATGATATTTCACATCGCCGGAGCCCTGAGTGGATTTCAGGTCAACGATATCTTCAAACTCCGAGAAAATAGATTCGAGAGGTTTTCCGATGATGTTAGCGAGTACGTTCAGCCTGCCGCGGTGCGCCATGCCGAGGACAATTTCTTCGACTCTGTCGTTGCCCGCGTCGTTTATAAGAAAATCGAGAACGGGTATAAGGGTTTCGGAGCCTTCGAGAGAGAATCTTTTATGCCCGAGATATTTCTTGTCTATAAACTTTTCGAAAGTTTCGGCTTGAATCAGTTTATAAAGTGTATTCTTCTTGAAATCGTTGTTCCACTGCGGTTTGTTGCGGACCGCTTCCATGTTGTTCTGAAGCCATTGTTTTTCTTCAGGGTCCTGAATGTGCCTGTACTCGACACCGATATTATCGCAGTACGTCTGGTGGAGCATGTCGAGAATGTTCCGAAGCGACGCCACCTTGTAACCGCCGAGACCATCGCAGAAAAATTTTCTGTCGTAATCCCAGACTGTAAACCCGTAGTAAGAGGGGTCGAGTTCGGGATGGTACATCGCTTTGGGATGCAGCGGGTCGAGGTTTGCGAGCAGGTGTCCTCTAACGCGGTACATGTTCATCAACTGAATCACGCGAGCATATTTCTCGACTTCTTTGATATTCAGAGATGAATCAAAATCGTCGGTATCGCTGTCGGGATTCCATTTCACTGGTTTGACGAGAAGACCGAGGTCTTCGAAAATCTCATCGTAGAAATTATCCTCTCCCGCGAGAAGTTCATGAATCTTCTTAAGGAAGAGACCGGATTCCGCGCCTTGAATAATCCTGTGGTCGTATGTGCTTGTTATGTTCATAACGCGGCTGAGTCCGAGCGAAGAAACCACGTTATTGCTCGAGGCTTCGAATCCCGGAGGATAACCGATGCTTCCCGTAGCGATAATGCATCCCTGCCCGAGCATTAGCCTCGGACTTGATGAAGAAGTGCCGAGCGTGCCGGGGTTGGTGAGTGAAATTGTAGTCTCCATGAAATCGCTGACTTCAATCTTATTCGTTCTTGCCTTAGTGATTATGTTATTGTACGAGTCGAAGAACTGCCTGAAATTCATCGAGTCGGCTTTTTTTATATTCGGTACAATCAAAGAGCGCGAGCCGTCTTTCTTCACTATATCGATTGCGAGACCTATATTCACGTCATGCCTTTTAATCATCACCGATTCGCCGTCGATAATTGTATAGGCGTTGTTCATAACGGGTATTGTTTTCAGCGCCTTGACAATAGCCCAGCCGATAATATGCGTAAAAGATATTTTTCCGAGATTTCTTTTCTTAAAATGATTATTTATGAAATTTCGATTTTCCTCAAGAACCTTAACTGGAACGGTTCTGAGGGATGTAGCGACGGGAATGGACAGGGAGCTGTCCATGTTTTCGATTATCTTGATTCCCGCTCCGCGAATCGGCACGGCGTTATCTCCGGCGAGCGGTTTCGGGAAAATAATTTTGACGCGGCGGATTTAGATTCTTTTTTCCCGTTTGTCCCGGCATTCATGGAGCCGAAGAAATCCTTCCAGTAATCGCTAACGTTATCGGGAGACTTTTCGTACTCGCCGAGCATTTCAAGAACATACCATGTATTCACGCCGAACCGGGAAATCATTTCCCGCTGTTCGGGTTTAAGGTCATCAATTTTCAATTTTAACTTTTTCCTTTTAAATTTTATTTTTCAGCGCCGGAATCCTGAACCGGCATTCTATATAACAATTTTTTCAGTAAATTAGTCCTATAAAAATTCCTTTTTTTTCACTACATTTAGAGTACAAATCATTAATAAAATTAAAATTACGCATGAAAGAACTGTTTGAAAAAATCATTTTGCTTGGCAGACCCGCGTCAGGAAAATCCGAAGTCATAAATTACATTAAGAACACGCCTGAAGAAGAGAGACGGAACAGATTTCACATCGGCAAACTGGTGGAAATAGACGACTTCCCTATGTTATGGACATGGTTTGAAGAGGACGACATACTTGAAAAAGTTTTCAAAAAGCCGAGGCTTCATTCGACATCCGACGGATATTTCCTGGAGGAGTATCTCTGGCATCTGCTTATAGAAAGAATCTGTCTTGATTACAAAAAGAGCAAGAGAGACCTTGGAGATAAGGCGTCAAGCGTGACGCATCTCATAGAATTTTCGAGAGGCACTGAGCACGGCGGATACAAAACGGCATTCAAGCATCTTTCGAAGGAAACGCTCGAGAACGCGGCGATACTTTACGTTAACGTTCCGTTCGAGGAATCACTGAGAAAGAACAGAAAGAGATTCAATCCCGACAAGCCGGACAGCATACTGGAACACGGTCTGCCGGATTCGAAACTCGAGAAGATGTACAAGGAAGTCGATTTCCACGAAGTGATAGCGGGAACGACGGACTTTTTAGAGATAAACGGAGTAAAGGTTCCGTACGTTATATTCGAGAATATGCCGTCGAAGACCGACGACCCGGCACTGTTGGGTCCTGCGCTCGATACGGAAATAAGCAGACTATGGAATTTGTACAATAAATAATTGTAACATTCTTATTTTTATCATTCACGGAAGGAGCGGGAGCAATCCCGCTCTTTTTTTATGCCTGTTTTATAGAACACATAAAGAGCGTTTCTGCCAAGAGCATGCAGGAATGACAAAGAGCTAACAGATTTGCACAGATATTATTTCTATTTATATAGAACACAGAAAGTACGGATTGGAAGAAACGGAGACTCTGCGGCCGTCGACGAGCATATATTCAATGAGTTGATGGTTTCTGACACGGGTATAGACTCCTTCGAAATCGAAGCCCATGCTGCCGTCCTTTGATTCCATTTTGGCGAGAAATTTTCCGCCGGCGCGCAGATCGTTCTGGGCATGCGGCGTGTTCCAGTCATCGCTGGCGTTATTCCATTTTATTATGTGTTTCGGCGAAGTCCAGTAATCCCAGACTTTTTCAAGGGGCGCCGAGATATTCGCGGATATGGTTATTTTCCCCAATTTGAATTCTCCTTTGTAGTTTTAAAAACAGATTCTCCTCCTTTGCACGCTATTATTTCGCGTTTTTGTCAATCTCTATTATACCGAATGTATTGTAATCGGGGTCGATAAAATATCCCTGCCAGCATGTGCCGGGGATTGCGAACTTCGGCATCGCGATAGTACCGCCGTTTTTAATAATGAGTTCGCTCACCCTGTCGAAGTTATCAACTTCGACGGAACATGTGTACGCGTTCGTGCCGTGCTCCGCAGGAGGAACAGCCGCCGGACGTTTCAGAAGGCCGCCGTTGATGGTTTTTGTTGTAATTCTGTAGTACTCAATCGGAATGCCTTCGACTTTTTCGAATTTCCATCCGAACAGTTTTTCATAAAACATCACTTCCCTTTCAGGATTTGACGACTGTATTTCAAAGTACGCTATTGTGTTCATAATGTTTAATTTATTTTTCTTCAAGATATTTTTTAAGATTTTCACGGATTATAATATTCCATCCCGCGCTGCAACTATCGTAAGAGAAATCAGGATTGTCTTTCGGGAAGGTTTCGATTCCTGTATGTGTAAGCACGAGTCTCGTACCGCTGTTTTCTGGGAACAGTTCCCACGAGACAACCGAATCGCCAGCGAAGCCGCGGTACTGCCAGCGGTATGCAATTTTCTTTCCCGGCACCGCTTCTGTTACTTCCCATATATGCGGATAAACTTTGTCGTCGAACTTCATAGTGAACTCGGTAGTAAATCCGGTCTCGGGTTTAAAAGATTCGAGTTCACGGAAATACCACTTATGCATTTCGGACAGGTTGGTTATCGCTTTCCAGACTTCTTCAGGCGATGAGTTATAAAATTGCTCTACTATTACAACATTTTTGTTCAGCATAGTTATTTTATTTTTAAAACAATAAATATACAATTAAGTTTATAAGAGCGGTTCACGAAGAAACACAAAGGAAACAGAAAGAGCAAAGGAAAAAACAATAAATGCTTTAACCGGTTTTTTGATATACATCATATCACAAAATATCATGGATTTTAACTTTTTTTTGTAATTTACCGATTAAGTCATTGAAAAAACAAGAAGAGAGGAAAAAGATTGTGAAAATGCTATCAGAATGTTTCATTTTGTTAAAGTATTGAGGGCTTAAAATATTGATAACACAGTAATTATAATTTCTAAAATCATGATATTACGGTGGTTTTCCGGGATTACCTGCCTAATAATTACGGTAATTTCAAAGAACAAATATTACCATAATAAATTATGGGTATAGTGCGGAAAAAGCAAGGCAAAAAGCGGGTAGAGAAGTCTAAGATTGGCATATAGATAAAAAAAGGAGCCGCGATGCGGCTCCCTTTGAATATGAGAATGTCTGTATTCTTTTTTAATATTACTTCTGTTCTTCTGCTTTCTTCTTTTCGTAGTCGGCGATGATTTTTGTTTCGACTTCCTTGGGAACCTCTTCGTAGTGAGAGAATTCTCTGGTATAGGTTCCGCGTCCCTGGGTGAATGAACGGAGTTTTGATGAATAGCCGCTCATTTCGGATAACGGGATGTGGCACTTTATAACCTGAAGTCTGCCTTCGGATTCCATTCCGAGAATTTTTCCTCTCCTTGAGGAGACGTCGCCTGATACGGCGCCCATGAATTCTTCGGGGAAGAATATTTCGACTTCATAAATCGGTTCGAGTATAACCGGGCTTGCTTCCTTGAATCCTTTTCTGAACGCCTGCGAAGCCGCGAGTTTGAACGAAAGTTCGTCGGAGTCAACCGTATGGAAAGAACCGAAATGCAGAGTGACTTTTACGTCGATGACTTTACAGCCAATCATAACGCCCGACTGCATAGTTTCGACTATACCCTTTTCGACCGCGGGAATGAATCTTCCGGGAACGACGCCGCCGACGATAGCGTTGACGAATTCGAATCCCTGTCCGCGCGGCTGGGGTTCAATTTTAATTACGACGTGACCGAACTGTCCGCGGCCGCCTGTTTGTTTCTTATGCTTATATTCTATTTCGTTTACTGTTCTTCTGATAGTTTCCTTATAAGGAATCTTGGGTTCAGACAGCACGACGTCGAGTCCGTATTTCGCTTTCATCCTGTTGATGATAGTGTTGATATGGATTTCGCCCTGACCGTGAATGAGAGTCTGGCTGATTTCCGGGTCGTAGTTCATAACGAATGTCGGGTCTTCTTCGTGGAATGAATGAAGAGCCGTACCGAGTTTGTCTTCCTCGCCTTTGCGCGAAGGAGCGATTGCAAGCGTCATGTTAGGCGTCGGGAAATTTATCGGCTGAAGGACTACAGGAAACGCTTTTGAGCAGAGCGTATTGTTCGTGTGCGAGTCTTTAAGTTTAACCACGCCCGCGAAATCGCCCGTGATGACTTCGGAGATTTCTTTTCTGTCCTTGCCGTTCATCGTGTACGTCTGAGCGAGGCGTTCGGACTTGCCGGTCGCTTCGTTTATAAGGTCCATGCCCGGAGTAACTTTTCCGGAATACACTCTGAAGAAAGAAAGTTCGCCGATATTCTTTTCAGAGATAGTTTTGAAAATGAACATGACAGGATCGCTGTTAATGTCGGGTTTCACTTCTATAACGTCGTCCGAATTCGGTCTGTGTCCTTTTTCGGGCGCCTGGTCAGCCGGTGATTCGGCGTATTCGGCGATGAAATCCATGAGTGGTTTCACGCCTACGTTTGTAGTAGCGGCAGCACAGAACACAGGAAAGAGTCTTCTTTCCTTGAGTCCGAGTTTAAGGCCGTTTGTGATTTCGTTTTCCGATAGCGATCCGCTGTCGAAGAATTTTTCCATAAGAGCGTCGTCTTCGGATGCTATCGCTTCAACGAGTTTCTGGTGATAGTCATCTGCTTTATTTTTCAGTTCGGCGGGAATATCGAGTGTCTGGTATTCGCCCTTTCCGTCGAGGTTGAACTTGAACATCTTCATCTTTATGACGTCGATGACTTCGTTGAATCCGACACCGTGATTTACCGGGAACTGAACCACCGCGACCTGCGAGCCGAAACTTTCCTTTAACTGTTCGACTGTTTCCTCGAACACGGCGTTCTCCGCGTCGAGTTTATTGATAACAAAAATTATATTGTTTAGTGATTCTTTTGTGAATTTAAAGCAAGCCTCCGTACCGACTTCAACTCCTTTGAATGAATCGACGACAACGAGCGCGGTTTCCGTGACTCTCAGCGCCGATTTGACTTCACCGAGAAAATCCATGAAGCCCGGGGTATCGACTATATTAAGTTTAACCGCTTCGCCTTTCGCGTTTTTCCAGAAACAGTTTAACAATGACGAATTGATTGACTGCTGTCTCTCGACTTCGTCTTTATGGTAATCGCTGACTGTATTACCTTCCTCAATCTTACCGAACCTGTTTATAACACCGGCAGCGTACAACATACCTTCAGAAAGTATGGTTTTTCCGCAGCTGCCGTGACCGATGATTGAGATATTTCTAATTTGTTCCGATTTATAATCCGGCATAAGATTTATCTCCTGCTTGCTTATATTTTAAGGTTTTCAAAATCAAAATGATGTAAACAATTAAGATAATAATTGATTATATGATATTAAAGCCACTTTTTAATATCATAAGTTATTATTAATTTAAGGTAAATGCTGAATATTTCACTCTCATTCCCAAACTCCAGATTGGGAATGTGGAATTAAGAATATTATTTTGGCTTCCCAAGCCGGAGCTTGGGAAGCAGTATAAATAAGCAGTTCTAAAAACTCAGATTTTCTATGAAAAAGACATATAAATACCTGTTTCTTGCGCTGTTTTTAGCGTTTTTACAGCAATTTTCCTTCGCGCAGATTACTCTGGCGGGGAAAAATATTGACGATTACGTCAGTGAATGTATGGCGAGGTGGCAGATACCCGGGATGTCGGTTGCTGTAATCGAAAACGGCAAAGTCACCTTTATTAAAGGTTACGGAATAAAGGAACTCGGTAAGAGCGATAAGGTTGACGAGAACACATTGTTCGCGGTCGCATCAAACACGAAGGCATTCATCGGAACGTCTATCGCGCTTCTTGAAAGTCAGGGCAAGATAAAACTCGACGACAGGGTCAGCGCGTTACTCCCTGACGTTGTTTTCAACAACGCCGAGACGACCAAACTGCTTTCGATAAAGGATATACTGACTCACAGAGTCGGTATAGGAACGTTTCACGGCGATTTCATAAGTTGGGGAACGAACGTAACGACAACCGAGTTGATTCACAATCTCAGAAACATCAGGCCCGTTTATGATTTCAGGAACGGGTACGGATATTTCAACATGGGATACGTAATAGCGGGTGAAGTAATAAAGGAGATTACAGGTCAGAAATGGAGCGATTACGTAAAGCAAAACATACTCACCCCACTCGGAATGACGAGCACTGTAAGCAGCATTACCGAACTTAAATCGACTGACAACAAGGCAACGCCGCACACAGATAATTACGAATACAGTATGACGCCGATACCGTGGAGGAATGTCGACAACATAGGACCCTGCGGCGCATTGATATCGTCGGCGACAGACATGGCAAAATGGGTAACGATGCAGATAAACGAAGGAACGGTTGACGGAAAGGAAATAATACCGAAGAAAGTAATACTGAGAACGCATACGCCTTTCAATCTTATCTCTTCGCCATCGCACGGCTCGGGAAACAGAGTTTACAGGCATTTCAGGACATACGGACTCGGCTGGGGCATCGCGGATTTCAGGGGAGAACTTTTCCTCGAGCATTCGGGAGGTTACGACGGAATGGTATCGAGAACGGCTTTCATGCCTGAAAAGAAATTCGGGCTTGTAATACTTACGAACAACGACCAGAACGAGGCGATATCGTCGCTCATGTACCAGTTATTCGATTACGAATTAGGAAATCAAAGCATGAACTGGGACAGTGTTATATTTTCATTAGTAACGGAGAACGGACAGCCGCCCGACAAAGTATACTGGGAAGGTTTAAGAGACAGAAAGGACCCGAGTCTGAAGCCTTCGTTTGAGATGGAATCTCTCACCGGAACATATTACAACGAGCAGGCAGGAACGCTTACTATTTCAAAGACCGGCAGCGATTACGGATTCACGCTTTCGACGAGGCCAGACACGAAGGGAATATTCAGGCACTGGAGAAACGACACTCTTATATGCAAGTTCGACGACATTATGGTCGGCAGATGTCTCGCGCCCGTTCATGCGGAAAGCGGAAGGATAGTAAGCATCAAGATAAAAGGGTCGGACTTTATAGACCCGCTGTATTACGAGTTCATAAAGAAGGATTAAAACCATTAATGAATATTTTTTGTTATTATTAAAAAAGTAAAGATATGCCGGAACAATTGCCTATAACTACATACGGAATGGACATACTCAGAAAGAAGACGGCTCCCGTCGAAAAAATCGACGTGAACCTCATAAGGCTTGTTGAGAATATGTTCTATACTATGGATAATGCCGAAGGTGTCGGATTAGCCGCGCCTCAGGTGAATGAAAATATTTCGCTCTGCATAGTGGATGTATCATGCCTTGAGGAATACAAGAAGGAAAAGCCCGTAACTCTGATTAATCCTGTTATTGTTGACAAGCACGGAGAGGTTTTCAAGGATGAAGGATGCCTTAGCATACCCGAAGTGCGCGGAGTTGTAAAGAGAGCCGAGAAGATATTCGTGAAGTATAACGATTTCGACATGAACGAAGCGACGAAGGAATTCGAAGGATTTTTCGCGAGAGTAGTTCAGCATGAGATGGACCATTTGAAAGGCGTGCTGTTCACGGACTTGCTCGACGAGGACGAGAAAAAGAAGGTAGCGAGCATGCTCAGGAAAATTAAGAAGAACAAGGTGCTTACGGAATATCCGTTATACGCCAACACAATCAATTCATAACAGCATAATGCCGCAGGAGGGATTAAGAATAGCGCTGATGGGCTCGCCGGATTTCGGCATTCCGTCGTTCGAGGCGATACTGAACGCCGGTTACACTGTACCCGCCGTCGTTACCGTACCGGACAAACAGAAAGGCAGAGGTCTTAAGGTACAGTATTCGGACGTTAAGAAATTCGCGCTGGAAAAGAACATTCCGCTGCTGCAGCCAGAGAGCCTCAAAGACGGGGAATTCATAAATCAGTTAAAAGAATTAAAGCCCGACCTTTTTGTAATCATAGCATTCAGGATACTTCCAGCGGAAGTATTCGGCATTCCAAGGTACGGTTCAATCAATCTGCACGCTTCATTACTGCCGAAGTATAGGGGCGCGGCGCCGATAAACTGGGCGATAATAAACGGAGAGAAGGAATCGGGGCTTACGACATTTTTCCTGAACGAGAAAGTCGACACGGGTAATATAATCCTTCAGAAGAGAGTCAGCATCGGCGCGGACGATACATTCGGTGAAGTTTATTACAGAATGTCGGAAGAAGGTCCCGCGCTGGTGATGAAGACAATCGAACTGATTGTCAGCGGAAGTTACAATTTAACCACGCAGGACAATCTCGAATGGTCGAAGGCGCCGAAACTATACCGGGAAAAATGCGGAATTGAGTGGAATCAGCCGGCGGGGAGAATTCACGATTTTGTGAGGGGTCTCTCACCCGTTCCGTGCGCGCATACGTCATACGGCGGAAAGACGATGAAGATTTACAGGACAAAGATGACGGGCGAGAAAACAAACGGCAAACCCGGGAAGGCTTATGCCGCGGGGAAATCTCTGTACGTTAACGCGGCAGACGCGGTTCTGGAGATTCTGGAGTTGCAGCCTGAGGGAAAGAAAGCGATGAAGGCAGCGGATTTCGTGAACGGAGTTGGGAAAGAATCTATTGTTGTTTTCGAATAGCGGAAGAGAAATCTTCAATCTTCAATCTACAATGTGCAATTGAGAGCAATTATTGTTTTTCCCGGTGTCGCCCCTACGGGGCTATTTTTTTTACCATTCTTTTTGCTATTCGGTTTCGCCCCTACGGGGCTTATTAATTTCAAATCATCCAAAACAAATTACTAATTAGTATTCATTAATTAATAATTATAGACTTCTGAAAAACGACACTTATCTGCTCTTTTAGTGACCCCGCCTTTTAAGGTGGGGTAAAGAAGAATCCACATAAGAGGACTTTAGTCCTAAATAACATAAATTCTGTGGCTAAAGCCGGGTTTTATATTATTCTTTCACCCCACTCTAAAGAGTGGGGTTAGTATTTCTGTTTAAAAATTTCTTTTGTACGTTTTTCAGAAGTCTCTAATTAATAATTATTAATTATTAATTATTAATTGTTAATTGTTAATGGGTTCTCATATTTTGGCTTTCATTAATTCCTAAAAAACACAAACTTTTCATATTCTCTCTTACATAAAAAAACTATATTTTGCGGGAACGGAGTTTTTATCAGTACTTTAATATTTCAAAATCGAACCGCAATATTTTTCAGAACATAAAATAAAAACAACATTATGTCGCAAGAAATATCCAAGGAATTAATCAGGCAGATAGAGATTATTTCGATGGTTCTTGAGAAGCGGAATTTCTATTCTGAGGATGAACTGTCGGATATATTCGGGGAGAGTCTGCCGAGCATCAGAAGGGATTTCGCGAAGATAAGGGGCATGGGAATCCCGATACACTCATCGAGGAGGTGTCTTGACATAGACCAGCAGAAGTTCGACGTTAAAACGCTCAACAAGTTAATCAACACTTATCTCGCCCTGAACGACACGGAGCCGATAAAGAACCTGAAGGAAATTTCAAACGTATTCGGAGACAGGACATTATCGACGTTCGTGAAAATTGTGAAATCAATAAACTCGAAAATGATAATCAGGTTCGAGTACGAGCAGGACGCGCACGGGCAGCCGATAAGGAGGGTTGTCACGCCGTTCGGATTTTTCAAGACGAACAGGTCGTTCATACTCGCGGGATGCGAGAACGACGACCTCGGAAGAATCAGGTATTACCTTATAGAAAAAATCCGTAACATCGATTTTCTGAACAGGAAATCGTCGTTAAAGGACATTCCGTCCATGCACGATTTTCTGACGAGCACCTGGGGGATTTACCCGCACGGGAAACTGGAGAAAGTCGAACTGCAGTTCGACAAATCGTGCGAATTTCTCAAGAGCAGGATTTTCATCAACAATCAGGAATTCGAGGACACGGATAACGGGATACTGTTCAGGGCTGAAGTGAAGATATCGAACGAATTCATTTCATGGATTCTCGGCTGGGGCAAACTTGTGCGAGTTATAAAACCCCAGTCACTGAAGACAGAGGTCATAAACAGGGCAAAAGAGATAATAGAGGCAAACAAGTAGTATAATTATCCGTATAATTGTTATAATAATAAAGACAAAGCAATGAACAAAGCAATATACGCGGCGCTGCTGGGTATAATTCTCACGGCGTCATACGCATTTTCTCAGGACATATACATGCCCGTGGAATTCAGGAAAGCGCTTGCAAACAACACGAGAACGACTGACGGACAGCCGGGTCCTTCATACTGGCAGAACTATTCGGATTACTTCATAGACGCCGAAGTTAATACTTTCGAAAAAATCTTGAAAGGCACGGAGAAAATCACGTATCACAACAAAAGCCCGTTCGACCTTACAAAACTTGTAATAAGGCTTTACCAGGATTTTTCAAGACCGGGAAAATCACGCGACTGGGAAACCGACCCGAAAGATTTCAGCGACGGCGTGACAATAAGCAGAATTACAATAAACGGAATTACTTTTGATCCGTCGGGGAAAGACGTAACGAGGCCGGGCACGAACATGATAATAAACCTCGGAAGCAGTAAAATAATGTCAGGAACGGATAACGCTGTTGAGATAGACTGGTCTTTCAAAATACCCGAGCATTTTCCGCGCATGGGAATGTACGATTCGACTTCATACATGGTAGCATACTGGTATCCGCAGATAGCGGTATACGACGATATAGACGGATGGGACATGATAGATTACAAGGGTGTGGTTGAATTTTACAACGACATCAGCAATTTCGATGTCAGGCTTAAAACTGACAGGCCGAATCTTATAGTCTGGTCAACGGGCATACTTCAGAATCCCGGGGAAGTTTTCACTTCTGATTTTCTACCGAAGTACAATGACGCGCAGTCAGGAAGCACGAAACTTGATGTCGACTGCTCAAAACTTGACGCGTCAAATCAGATTACGAAGAACAACGGACGAAACACATGGCACATAAAAGCTGAGAGTGTGCCGGATTTCGCCTTTGCGGTTAGCGACCATTACGACTGGCAGATGAAAAAAATCGAAACCGCCGAGGGACATTATACAAATCTCAACACTGCATTCAGGCCGGGCGCGGTTTCGCTGAAATACGACGTGCTGACTATAGCGGAGAAAACGATACAGTATCTTTCGACAGTAATGCCGGGAGTGCCTTTCCCCTATCCGTCGATGACGGTTTTCAACGGCGAAGGCGGCATGGAATTTCCGATGATGGTGAATGACGGAGACGAGGACGACTGGGGGTCGCTTATTTATCTGACTTCGCACGAAATATCGCACACATATTTTCCATTTTATATGGGAATTAATGAAAGGAAGTACGCATGGATGGACGAAGGGTTCGCTGTTTTTCTTCCTATAGACTTTCAGACGAAAATGAACAGATTCGCTCCCGACAACGCTACGAAAAAAGAGGACAGGCAGGACCAGAGGGAATACATTACGAAAGGATATCTGAGAAACAGCGGAACCATGAACGACATTCCGATGCTTGCTCCGTCGAACCACCTTTCCTCGACACCGTACAGGTTCAACGCGTACGCCAAATCGACTATTGTTTACGAAACGTTACAGGACATGCTCGGCGAGGATTTGTTCGCTAAGACGATTCGTGAGTTCATAGGAAGATGGAACGGGAAGCATCCGACACCTTACGATTTCTTTTTCACGTTCAATAATTTTACCGGAAAGGATTTAAACTGGTTCTGGAGAAAATGGTACATGGAATACGGAGTGCCTGACCTTTCGATATCGGCTGCGATGGTAAGCGATAAGAAAATGGATGTTAAGATAAAGAACAAGGGCGGTATGCCCGTGCCTGTGGCGGTCACGATAACGTATGAAGACGGCAGCATCGTAACGCATAACAGAACGGCGGAAGTATGGAAGAGCGCGGATGAGTACAGGTTCACGATAGAGACAACGGGAAAGGTGAAGACGATTGTGCTCGGGAATAAGTATATACCGGATGTGAATCCGGAGGATAATGCTCTTTGACAATTAGTAATTAGTAATTAATAATTAGTAATTGGAGACTTCTGAATAACGATGCTTATCTGCTCTTTTAGTGACCCCACCTTTTAAGGTGGGGTAAAGAAGAATCCACATAAGAGGACTTTAGTCCTAAATAACATAAATTCTGTGGCTAAAGCCGGATTTTATATTATTCTTTCACCCCACTCTAAAGAGTGGGGTTAGTATTTCTGTTTATAAATTTCCTTTGTACGTTTTTCAGAAGTCTAATTAATAATTAGTAATTGGAGACTTCTGAATAACGACGCTTATCTGCTCTTTTAGTGACCCCACCTTTTAAGGTGGGGTAAAGAAGAATCCACATAAGAGGACTTTAGTCCTAAATAACATAAATTCTGTGGCTAAAGCCGGATTTTATATTATTCTTTCACCCCACTCTAAAGAGTGGGGTTAGTATTTCTGTTTATAAATTTCCTTTGTACGTTTTTCAGAAGTCTAATTAATAATTAGTAATTGGAGACTTCTGAATAACGACGCTTATCTGCTCTTTTAGTGACCCCACCTTTTAAGGTGGGGTAAAGAAGAATCCA
>JAJTBN010000041.1 GCA_021286895.1 Bacteroidota bacterium
TTACAAATCAGGGTCTTTCAGAAGTCTCTAATTAATAATAGACTTCTGAAAAACGGACAAAGGATATTTATAAACAGAAATACTAACCCCACTCTTTAGAGTGGGGTGAAAGAATAGTATAAAACCCGGCTTTAGCCACAGAATTTATTTTTTTAGGACGAGACACTAATTACTAATTACTAATTACTAATTATTAATTACTAATTGTATAAAACTCCTTCCTATCAATCCTGTGATGCCTTATCAATCCCGCTCTTACAAGGTTCACGAGCGTTCTGCTCGCCCGCCTTTCCGATATGTTCGCGAGTTTCCTGAATCCCTTGACTGTTATGTTGTCATGCTCTTCAAGGTATCTTATCAGCATCTTTTCCAGTTCGCCCAGGGAAACTATCATAGGAGGCGAGTCAACGTTCGAATACTTGAGTATGCTCGCGGTTTCTTTCGATGCAATAACGGACTTGTCGTTGTAACGCACGTATATGCGCGTCGAATCCATATCCTCCTCGTCAACAAGTTTGTGCGGCTTTTTCCTGCTTTCGGGAATTTCAATGACGACGACGTCTTTGCTTTTTATCGGGACAATGTCTGTGCGGTAATCAACTTCAGGCTCGCAGAAGAATTTCGCGGCGGTGTCTATCAGGTCAAGTTCGCTCTTCTCGCTTTCGACTCCGACGATTGTCCTGTCGTCGTCAACTCCGAATATAATGTATCCGCCGCTTGTGTTCGCGAAAGCTATCATCTCTTTCGCTATCTTGCGGGGTGATGAAAACTTTCTTTTGAATTCAATCTTTGAACCCTCGCCATCTTCGATGAGTTTGTAAAGTTCGACGGTGTACATGGAGAAAATTACTTTTTGTTCTTTTTATAATCGAGGTAATCCTGTAGTATAATCTGCGCGGATATCGTGTCTATATTTCCCTTGTCCCTTCTCTTTTTTCTTGAAAGTCCCGAACTCGAAAGATTGTACTGCGCGAGACTGCTCGTGAGACGCTCGTCAAAAAACTCTGTTTCGCAGGCAGTGCTTTCTTTAGCCAGAAATTCTTTCAGAGTGGAAGAAAATTTTTCGACATCATCCGTAATGTGCGTCTTTTCTGAACTGAATTTTGTCGGATAACCGATAATTATCCTTTCTATGTTCTCCGTCCTGATTATCGCAAGAAGGGATTTCATTAGACCGGCGTCGTTTATCAGATAATCCCTCTGAAATGCATACGATTTTGTTCCGTCGCTAACCGAAATCCCAATCCGTTTTAAACCAAAATCAATACCTAAGTATTTGGTTTCTCCGTTCAAACTGTGGTTTATTCGCTGATTACTTCCTTGAGAAAATTCTTGAGAATCTTTCCGGGTTTGAAATGCATTTTCCTTCTGCCGGGTACGAATACAAATTCTCCGGTCTTCAGGTTTCTCGCTTTGGGTTTGGGCTTTGTCTTCTTGACTTCGAATACGCCGAATTCCCTTATCTCAATCCTTATTACAGGATCCGCGGACATGATGAGCTCGCGAAGGGATTCGAAAAGCGAGTCAACGATTAACTTGCGCGTCACGCGCTTTCCGATTAACTTTTCCTCCATCTTTTTTTCGACGTCTTTACGAGTGAGAGTCATTATCCTCTGCGGTCTCGTCTTCTGGTTGTTTTCGTCCATTTGTTTCTCCTAAAGATTTTGAAAACCGTTTATAGTATAAATATAATGAATAAATTATTAATATTACTGATATATAGTAAAGATAACCTATGAATTTTTTTAAAAGTTCAGAATTATTGTCGTTCAGTACGCACAAAAGTATTATTATTCCTATACTTAATACGGCCGCTTTGCCCGGATAGTTCGACATCAGTACTACTTTGTTCTTCGACTTCAGGTATAACCCGAACAATAATATCAACACGTCCCTTAATACTACAACTATGAAAAACCAGGTCTCTATCCTTCCCAGAAAAAATAATACGATAACAACCGAGACTACCGCGATTTTGTCGGCAAGCGGATCGATGATTTTGCCTAACTCCGAAACCTCATTCAACTTGCGCGCAAGAAAACCGTCGAGCAGGTCGGATATGTACATCAGAACTAAAATGATGATTACTGCAGTTTTATAACCGCCCGATATCACAAAATATACAAGAGGAATAACAAGTACCATCCTCAATAATGACAATAGATTCGATATGTAAAGGAACTCTTTTTTCATTAATTAATTATTATAAAAACTGCTACTTATTAAAGTTAATAAAATTATTTAAAAATAAAAGCATATTATTTAGATTTTTTAAATTAATATTACTGTTTAATTTAGCGTATGAATATTTATTTTGATAATGCCGCTTCTACAAGAATCGACCCGTCTGTGGTCGATGCCATGCTGCCGTACCTTACCGAATTCTACGGCAACCCTTCTTCCGTTCATAAGGAAGGAAAATACCTTAAAGTGCTCGTCGAGGAGGCTCGCGATAATGTAGCCGCGTTCCTTGGCGTAAAACCTAAGGAAATTTATTTTACAAGCGGCGGCACCGAAGCGAATAATTTTGCCGTCAAAGGGCTCGCTTTCTCCAATGAGGATAAATCAAAAAACCACCTTATTGTTTCCGCGATTGAGCATCCCGCAGTGCTTGATTCATTCATGTATCTTAAAAAATTCGGTTACCGGATTTCACTCGCGGCTCCTGACAGGTACGGCTTCGTGCATCCCGGGGAAATTGAAAAACTTATAACCCCGGAAACTCTGCTCGTTTCCGTTATGCACGCGAATAATGAAGTCGGGTCGCTGAATGACGTTAAAGCGATTAGCGCGTTATGCAAGTCGCGCAATATTTATTTTCACAGCGATACCGTTCAGAGCGTCGGCAAGACGGATGTGAAACCAAAAGAACTTGGTCTGGATTTCATGACTCTTTCGGCTCATAAAATCTACGGTCCTAAAGGAGTCGGTATTCTTTTCAAAGATGAAAACGTAAGAATCGATAAGTACATTCACGGCGGCGGTCAGGAACGCGATATGCGCGGAGGCACCGAAAACGTAGCCTCTGTCGCGGGTCTGAGCAGGGCAGTCGGGATTCTCAGGAATACCATGGAGAACGATTTGAAACATTACAGGCATATTACAGGCATCATTAGAAAAGGACTGACAGATACATTCGGTGAAAACGTAAGTTTTAATACGCCGGAAAAAAATTCCGTCCCGAATATCCTGAACGTTACTTTCAATCACGAAAAACTTAATGTTCCCGAAGGACTCCTGCCCGTGAAACTCGACCTGAAAGGTATATCTGTGTCAGGCGGCTCAGCATGCTCTTCCGGCTCCCTAAAGCCTTCAAAGGTATTGCTTGAAATCGGTCTGGAAGAACGAAAAGCGCAGTCGTCAGTTCGGATATCAGCCGGACGTTTTAATACGGAAGAAGAAGCCGTAAAATTGATTTCGGCGCTGAAGGAAATCCTTATTACTAATTAAACTTCTTAACCTGCGCCTATCTTCTGTTAACGACGCCTCTAATTTGTAACCGAGAGTCTCCCCGTTCTTTGGGGGACTCTCGGTTCGGTTATTGGTGTGGCATCCATGAGTTCCTGGTGAAAACAAGGATTCTCTCGGAGACGAATTATATATTTTCAGTTTTCCAAATTATTAATTATTGACTTCTGAAAAACAATTCAATTCAACTTTGTCATCCCGGCGAAACCGCGAAATGGTTCGCTCTTAAACGCCGGTGTCCATAACAGTAATACGCTTTTTGGTTTTGCCTTTTTCAAAATATATTGTTTTTCAGAAGTCTCTAATTACTAAATGAAAAATGTAGCACGCGGTTTTAACCGTTGGTAAAATGCAAATAACAAGCGAAAAACCGTTTTAACGGTTTTTGCCGTTTGAATAACTGAAGGAAATAGAAGAAATTAAAATCAGTGCCTGATTTTAGGTCTAACCTTCTGTGGTATGAATGTGTTGACTATTCCGTAAAGAATATATATTACAGTGACAGGGAATATACCATAACCTTTCGTCGCGATAGAAATTATAACTCCGAGTACAATCGCCGCAACCAGCCACGGCTTTGATTTCAGCGAGGCTTTGTTCATAGAAGGCATCGCGGGATAACGGAACTTGCTTACCATTAACAGCGACACCGATATCGTAATCGCGAATATCGCCACTTCACTGACTTTGCTCGAAAAAACCGAGTCGTGATAGAAAAGTATGTATGAGCATAATACAAGCGCTGCCATCGGTACGGGTATGCCGTAAAATACGTCCTTTGTGTAACCCGTAAGACTTATGTTGAACCTCGCGAGCCTTATCGCGGCAAAAGCAAGAACCGATGAGGAGACGATTATTCCTACAGCGTTGTAATCCTTAAAGAAAAAGTTGTAAAGCAGGAACGACGGTGCAAATCCAAACGATACAACGTCCGAAAGGGAATCAAGTTCCACACCGAAATCTGACGATGTGTTCAGTATCCTCGCCACCATGCCGTCCAGTACGTCGAATATTGCCGCGTAGATTATGAAAAGTACAGCCTGCTCGTATTCCGAATGCGATGAATTTATCACCGACATGAACCCGCAGAACGCGTTCAGTATCGTAAACAGACTCGGTATGAATTTTTTGGAAATTATCATCTGAACCTTGCTATTTCAGAGATTCCCGCCGTAACCTTATCGCCTATTTTTACCTTAATTTCTGTATCCATAGGTACTAGCATGTCCACTCTCGACCCGAATTTAATCATTCCGAACTTCTCTCCCGCTTTCACGGTCGAGTTCAGACGAAGGTCGACTACTATTCTTCTTGCCACAAATCCTGCAATCTGCTTGAATAAAATTTTCTTTCCCTTCTTTGTCTCTATTCCGATTTCGCTTCGTTCGTTTTTCTCCGAAGATTTATGGCTGAAAGCGACTATGTAATTCCCTTTTATGTAATTGAAGTACTTCAGCGTTCCGCTGACCGGATAGCAGTTCACATGAACGTTTAGCGGGGAAAGAAATACGCTTACCTGTGTAAGTTCGTTCCCTTCGAAAAATCCGGGATAATTGTTCGCGATTTTCTCAATGAGAACAACCTTTCCGTCGGCAGGGGATATTATCGTATCGGGCGTAACGCCGGCAGGGAGTTTTCTTACAGGGTCCCTGAAAAAATAAAGCGTGAACACGAGCAGGAATAGCGAAAGTCCCAGAAGAATAATCTTTACCTCCGCGATATTTACTATAAATGCCGCGGCGTCAATCGCCAGCGTCACAAACAAAACCTTTAATACAACGTCTTTTCCGTAATTTGTAATCTTGAACAATTCTGATATTTTAATTTATTTCAGGACAGGCGTTTGTTTATTTCCTCGTACGCCTCCTCGACTCCTCCGAGATCGAAACGGAATCTGTCCTTGTCGAGTTTCTTGTTGGTCTCAGCGTCCCACAGCCTGCATGTGTCGGGCGAAATTTCGTCCGCGAGAATGATTTTTCCTTCCTCGTCCCTGCCGAATTCCAGTTTGAAATCGACAAGTTTCAGTTTTCTTTCCGCGAAGAACTTTGTGAGCAGACCGTTAATCTTCAGCGCGAGTTCCCTGATGTAATTCATCTCTTCCGCCGTCGCTACTCCGAGCGCGAAAATGTGGGATTCTGTAAAAAGCGGATCTCCCAGTTCATCCGATTTGTAGTAGTATTCGACGATAGGCTCTTTCAGCGCTGTCCCTTCCGCGAATCCGTATCTTTTTACAAGACTGCCGGCCGCTACGTTCCTGCATACGACTTCCACCTGCACAATTTTCACTTTCTTTACAAGCATTTCCGTATCGGAAATCTTTTGGACAAAGTGAGTGGGGATTCCGTTCTTTATCAGGTAATTGAAAATAACGGATGATATCGAAGCGTTCAGCACGCCCTTGTTCTTTATCTGTTCTTTCTTTATGCCGTTGAAGGCAGTTGCGTCGTCTTTGAATTCCTGTATGTATAAACCGGGTTTATCCTTTAATGAATAAATCCTCTTCGCCTTGCCCTCGTATAATAATGTTTTATCCAAATTTTTTATTTTAAAATTACGCAATTTATCTTTAAAATTCTATTTGTAAAGCGTTCTGAATAATTTGTAAAACGTACTGAATAATTGTGTGGCGTTATTGCAAGTCCCGGGAACTCGGGATATTTACCTGACGCGCCGGCGCATCCGGCAAATTCAACTTACTCTACAGGCTGGGGAAACCAGCCATTTTAAAATTAGTTTAAAAAAAATTAAATGAAAAATTTACCAAATAGATGTTGAGTTCAAATTCAAAGTATTATTCCCTACAACATACGCGTATATTGCAGCAGGAATGAAGTATAATGTAATTCCATCAACGATTTGTTTTCCTTCTTTGTCAATAGAAGTAATTAATGCGGATGAAATATTGTTCTTTCTACAAAATTGAATAATACTCTTTAATTCCGAAGGTTTATTGTAATATCTATTTGACCATTTAATTTCAACGGCCCATACCGGCTTTAGCTTTTTTTCATCCAGCCCAATAATATCCACTTCGCCTCTTTGCCATCTGGAATAATAAGGAGTAAATGTTTCTCTATGAAGCCATTGGGAATATATTGCAGTTTCAACCAAATTACCCATCATTTCGTCGGTAACCGATATCGGTGCGAATAAGGCGCTTCGTAAAGATGGATTGGTCAAAAATATTTTGAAGAAATTATCCCGTCTGAATTTTCTTCCTGCTTCATCAATTCTTTTTACTATTCTTATCAGAAATGCTGCTTCAAGGTAATCAAGATATTTCTTTATTAAGTATTTTTCAACATGTAAGCGGTTATTGAGAGAATCGAGAGATACCTCATTTCCCGTATAATACGCAAGGGTAGTGAATAAGGAATTTAATTCTTGAACATCATTAATCCCGTATAAACTCGGCAAGTCTCGAAGTAGAACCTTGTCAACGATATCACTCCTGATATATCTTCCCGGATTTGATTTAATTTTTTCCGAAAAGATAACCTCAGGATAACCTCCAAAGTTAATATAATCTATAAATAGTTTGTTAAGTTCATTTATATTTATTGTAGAGAAAAATTTTATTTTATTGTTCTCCCAATCTATTTCTGTTGGCGTGATTAAATTGTTAAATCCTTTTAAATCAATATACTCATTGAAAGTTAATGGCGGTAATTTGAAATCTGTGAACCTTCCGGCTCCGCTCTCAAGACTCTTCATTTTTAAAGCCGCGGCGGCCGATCCCGAGACTATGAATTTAGACTTTGGAAAATCATCAACAAGAATTTTCAGGTGAACTTCCCAGTTCTTTAAATATTGTATTTCATCAAAGAAAACAAACCATCCGTTCTTTTCAATATCATTGTTAGCTTTTCTCGCGTAGGCAAATAAATCCGACAATGAAATGTTGTTGTAAATTGGATTTTCAATATTTATAAAGCATAACTTTTGCGGATTTACATCTTTTTCCAAAAGTCCTTGAATCGCATGATGCATCATAACGGTTTTTCCAACTCTTCTTGGCCCCATTAATACTAAAGCTCTTTTAACTTCGGTTTCTTCAACCAATGGAAAAAACAGTGAAAAATAGAGACGTCTTTTCATTTCATCAAATTCGTCTTCGATTTTGCCTGAAATCCACCAGGGGTTTTCATATTTTAATCTTTCAATTATTAATTCTTCCGAAATGGCACTTAACTTATTATATTTTGACATAATACTCCAATAAGTGTTGTATAAAGTAAAACAATTTATTCTATATAACAATAAAAAGCAATATAAAAGAAAATAATTCATAAATGTTCGTTGTTACAGACATAAAAGTGAGAGAAAATTTCGGAAAAATATGGTATGTGTAAAGAAAAACCCGGGCAAAGCCCGGGTTTTATTATCTAAAAAACAAACAAATGCTATTCAGCCGGCTTCTCTTCAGCCTTCGGAGCTTCCTGCTGCGGAACCTCGTTCGCCTGAACTTCGTCGCCGATGATGTCTTCAATCCTGAAATCAATCTGCTCGGATTCGTACGTCTTGGATTTCTCCTGAACGTCCTTCACCGTGAACTTGCGTGTCAGTTTGAATTTGTTGATGTATGCGTCTATCGCTTCCTGATCTTTGTCCTTGAAGTATTCGACGACCGAAAGAACTATCTTCTTGTTCGTCTTGTCGAATTCGATTACTCTCGCGTTGACAGTTTCGCCCGCTTTGAAGAGTTCCGAAAAATTCCTTACCGGCGCAACAGAAAGCTGCGACGCGGGAATGAATGAATCGACTACGTCCGGAAGTTCGACTATGATGCCCTTTTCGATTGGCTTCACAATCTTAACTTCGGTTTCAAATCCGGGTTTGTACTTCGCTTCGAGCGAATCCCACGGATTTTCGAATAACTGCTTGTGACCGAGCGAAATTCTCTGGTTAGCAACGTCAATTCCGAGAATGACGACTTCCACGACTTCGTTTAGTTTTACGAAATCGTTTACGTCAAGAATCTTCTTCGTCCATGAAAGGTCCGAAATGTGAACAAGCCCGTCGACGCCTTCTTCGAGTTCTACAAAAATACCGAAATTGGTAATGTTGCAGACTTTGCCCTTCTGTTTCGTTCCGACCGGGAACTTGTCAAGAAGACTCTGCCACGGGTTCGGCGTTAACTGCTTCATCCCGAGTGAAAGTTTGCGGTTTTCGAAGTCAATGTTCAGAATCTGCGCGTCAACCAGTTGTCCCATCGTTACCATCTGGCTCGGACTCGTAATGTGCTGTGTCCATGACATTTCGCTGATGTGAATGAGACCCTCGATGCCCTTTTCGATTTCTATGAATGCGCCGTAATCGGTAAGCGATACGACCTTGCCGGATACTTTGTCTCCGACTTTGTATTTTTCCTGAATGTTGTCCCACGGATGAGCCTGTAACTGCTTAAGACCGAGATATACTCTCTGCTTTTCTTCGTCAAACTCAATGACGAAAACGTCGATAACCTGGTCGAGTTTTACGATATCCGAAGGATGATTGATTCTTCCCCATGAAAGGTCTGTAATGTGAATGAGGCCGTCTAAACCGCCGAGGTCCACAAATACGCCGAAGTCGGTGATTGCCTTAACGGTGGCTTTCAGCGTCATGCCCTTCTTGATTGTCTTGAGAAGTTCTTCACGCTGTCCCGCCATCGATTCTTCGATGAGTACCTTGTGCGATACTATGATGTTCTCAATCTGATTGTTAATCTTGATTACCTTGAAATCCATTACCTTGCCTACGTATTCATCGTAATCCCTGATGGGCTTCGTGTCAATCTGCGAACCAGGAAGGAATGCCGTGAGACCGCTGAGGTCAACGACGAATCCGCCTTTGATTCTCCTTAGACATTTTCCCTTTACTATCGTGCCGTCTCTCTGTGCGTCCACAATCCTGTCCCACATCTTAATCGAATCCGCTTTCTTCTTCGAAAGAACAAGCTGTCCTTCCTTGTCTTCAATCTTTTCGAGGAATATCTCGATTTCGTTTCCTACTTTAAGTTCCTCCGGATTTGAAAATTCGTTGATTGATACTCTTCCGTCTGATTTTGAACCGATGTCTATCAGTACGTCTTCACCGTGTATCGCTACTATTTTTCCCTTTACGAGTTCGTTTTCCTTTATAACGTTGAATGTCTTTTCGTAAAGTTTCAGCATGTTCTGGAATTCATCCTCGTTGTAGTCTGTGGAGATGAACTTGGTGGAGATTTTTTCGTTTTCGGCTGCGTCTGTCTTGACTTCGGCCTGGCGTTTTAAATCTTGTGGCATAATTTTAACTTCCGGTCTTGTTTTCTTCTGCTTCCGGCCGGAAGGTCGGCAGAAGTTTAATTATTAAATCCCCCCGCGTAACCGCGGAGGCTTCTTTTATTCAGTGTCTGGGTTTGTGATTATCCTGTAAAGATAACTCACCTGTTCTTCTATTATCATGTTCGTCGTGTCAACAACTGCCGCGTCGTCGGCTTTCCTTAGTACCATAGGGTTCTTCCTCGTTTCGAGTTCGTCCCTCAGTTTCAGTTCCTTCTCTATCTTGTCCTTTGATATCTTCTGTCCGAGGTCGAGAAAATCCTGATGCCTGCGGGCTATCCTCGCGCTTATGTCGCTGACGAGGTAAAACTTGAAGTTCGCTTCCGGAAATACCGTGACTCCGATGTCTTTTCCTTCCATAAGCAAACCCCTGTTTTCCTGCTTGATTTTCTTCAGCCTTTCGCAGGCCATGCGCCTTAACGCGTTAATCCTGCTTATATGGCTTACCTTGTTCGTTATCTCAAGAGCCTTTAACTCGGATGTAATATCCTTCTTATCAAGTAGAACAGTGTTTTCAATGAACTCTAAATCAATTGCCGCGGCCGTCTTGCATATCGCGTTGAAATCGTTCTGCTTTATGTTGTTTCTCAGAACAGCGTACGTAACAGCCCTGTAATATGAACCGCTGTCGAAGTACATCAAATCCAGTTTCTCTGCAAGTATCTTCGAAGTTATACTTTTTCCGGTGCCCGAAGGCCCGTCAATTGTAACTATCATGTTGTCCATAAATCCTTAACTTGACAAATCTTTAAAAGATAAACATGAAATATTCTTAATATATTTCATAAATACAAGTTAAAAATGAATATGAAGTCGCAATCCTCACCCGTAAATCATTGTAAATCAATGTTTTAGAGGCCTAATGCTAATCCCCAAATTTATTGCATTGATAAACCGTAATTTTGAGTTTATATTCAAAGTTTCAAAACCTGAAAAAACATAGAAAAATGCCTGAAATTATAAAAATTCACGCCAGAGAAGTTTTAGATTCAAGAGGAAATCCCACAATTGAGGTCGATGTCTTACTTGCCGATGGTACGCTCGGTAGAGCAATCGTTCCCTCCGGCGCCTCGACGGGCGAAAAGGAAGCCGTTGAACTCCGTGACGGCGATAAGAAAAGATTCGGTGGAAAAGGTGTAATGAAAGCGGTAAATAACGTAAATAACATTATCGCGAAAAAGCTTCAGGGATTTGACTCGTTCAATCAGAAAGAACTCGATAATGAACTCATAGCCCTCGACGGTACCGACAATAAAGGAAAACTCGGTGCAAACGCGATTCTCGGCGTCTCGATGGCTGCCGCAAGAGCAAGCGCGGCTTACTCGAAAATGCCCCTCTACAGATATCTCGGCGATTTTGATTCCGTGACTATTCCCGTTCCGATGATGAACATTCTTAACGGAGGAAAACACGCTGACAATAATATCGACTTTCAGGAGTTTATGATTGTTCCTGCGGGTTTCGAAAAATTCTCCGACGCGCTCAGATGCGGAGTGGAAGTTTTTCATTCGCTGAAAAGCGTTCTCAATAAAGAAGGTTATAACACTTCCGTCGGCGACGAAGGCGGCTTCGCGCCCAGCCTTAAATCAAACGAACATGCGCTCGAAGTTATTATGGCTTCTATCTCCAACGCTGGCTACGAACCGGGAAAACATGTTTTCCTCGCGCTCGACGTCGCGGCAAGTGAAATGTTTATCAAACCCGAAAACGGCAAAAGAGCAAAATACGAATTCTATAAATCTCACATTCCTTCGAAATCGTCCGACGAAATGATTAAGATGTACGCGGGTCTCGTAAAAAAATACCCCATCATCTCAATCGAAGACGGACTTTCCGAGCACGACTGGAACGGATGGAAAAACCTTACGAAGGAAATCGGAAAAAAAATTCAATTGGTGGGCGACGACGTTTTCGTCACAAATCCGAAAATCCTCGCCGAAGGAATAAAGAAATCAGTCGCCAACTCGATTCTCATAAAGTTAAATCAGATTGGCACTCTTACTGAAACAGTCGACTGCATCAACCTCGCGAAATCAAACGGCTACACTACCGTAATCAGCCATCGCAGCGGCGAAACGGAAGATTCTACAATCGCGGATTTCGCCGTGGCTACAAACGCGGGCCAGATTAAAACGGGCTCCGCTTCAAGGACGGACAGAATCGCGAAATACAATCAGCTTCTGAGGATTCAGGAAGAACTCGGCTCAAGAGCCGTGTTCCCCGGAAAAAAAGCATTTAAAAACTTAAAGTAAAAAAATGAAACTATCCCAGTTTAAGTACACGTTTCCGAAAAACGCCATTGCAAAGAGTCCCAAATCACCGCGGGATAACTGCAAACTCATGGTGCTCTCGAAAGATACCGGAGAAATCCGCACGATGAAGTTCAAGAACGTAATAGATTTCATGGATGAAGGCGATGTGCTTGTTCTCAATGATACCAAGGTTTTTCCCGCGAGGCTTTACGGCAACAAGGAAAAGACGAAAGCGAAAATAGAAGTCTTTCTTCTGAGGCAGCTTTCCGAAACGGAGAACATCTGGGACGTTGTCGTGGATCCCGCGAGAAAAGTCAGAATCGGCAACAGGATTTTTTTCAACAAGAATGTGTTCTGCGAGGTGATTGACAACACAACTTCAAGAGGAAGGATTGTCAGATTCAACGTTAAAGAGGATTTCAGAAAGCAGATTGAAAAGCTCGGAAAAACGCCTCTGCCTTATTACATAAAAAGAGAACCGACGGATAAGGACAAGGAAATGTACCAGACTATTTATGCGAAGAACGTCGGCTCGGTGGCGGCGCCCGCGGCAGGACTGCATTTCACGAAGGAACTTCTTAAAAAAGCACATCAGAAAAAAGTTAACATCGCTTATGTTACGCTTCATCTGGGACTCGGAATGTTCAGGCTTGTGGAAGTCGAGGACCTGTCCAAACACCGCATGGATTCCGAATTCTACGAAATCACGAAGGAAAATTCAGACCTTATCAATAATTCCATCAACAAGAGAAAAAATGTAATCGCCGTGGGTACTTCCGTTACAAGAGCACTTGAATCCAGCGTGATTACAGGAAAGAACGTCAGACCGAGCAGGGGATGGACGGATAAATTCATTCATCCGCCCCAGACTCTCAGCATCGTGAATAAACTCATTACTAACTTCCACCTGCCGCAGAGCACAATGCTCATGCTCGTCTGCTCGCTCGCGGAAAGAGACGACGTAATGAAAGCGTACAAAAAAGCCATCAAGGAGAACTATAAGTTCCTCGCTTACGGCGATGCCATGATGGTTGTTTAAAATTTAAAACTTTTTCCGATGGAGTTTTATGTGGTGATTCCCGCTTCGGGTTCAGGGGTCAGGTTCGGTTCGAACATTCCGAAGCAGTTTCTGAAATACCGCGGCAGAGAAATACTTTTTCACACTCTCGACAGGTTCGCCTCGTGCAAACGCGTGAACTCCGTCTTTCTTTCGATTCATCCGGATTATCTGAATAACAAAAGTTTCCTCGAGAAACTCGGCGCTTATAAAAAACCGCTTGTAGTTTCCGCAGGAGGCGCCACAAGACAGGAATCGGTCTATAAGTCGCTGAGGAAAATCAAATGCAAACCGTCTGACAGAATTATAGTGCACGACGCCGTAAGACCGTTTCTCTCAGCCGGACTCATCACACGCCTCATGGACGCTTCGGCAGGCGAGGATTGCGTGATTCCCGGAATTAAAATTCACGATACGATTAAACGCGTCGATAAAAACGGCTATGTGGTCGAAACTATCGACAGGGATACGCTTCGCGGAGTTCAGACCCCGCAGGTGTTCAGGTACGACAAACTCATGAAAGCTTTTGAAATCGCCGCGAAAAAGAATTTTACAGGCACCGACGAAGCATCTCTTATGGAAAAAGCGGGCTTTAATGTAAAAATAATCGAAGGCGAAATTACAAATATTAAAATAACGACAAAGAAAGATTTAAAGATAAAATGAAACCTGTAGTAATATCGACATGGAAACACGGCATAGATGCTAATAAAGCGGCATACGATATTTTATCGAAAGGCGGCAACTCGCTCGACGCCGTAGAGAACGGCGTTAAAGTATCCGAAGACGACCCGACTGTTCTAAGCGTGGGCTACGGCGGCCTTCCCGACGCGGACGGCAGAGTTACACTCGACGCCGCTATTATGGACTGGAAGGCGAGAGTTGGCTCGGTTATTTGCGTTGAGAATATCAAGAATCCTATCAGCCTCGCGAGGCTCATACTCGAAAATACGGAACACATGGTTCTTGCAGGCGACGGCGCGTACGACTACGCCCTTAAAAACGGATTCAAACCGCAGAACCTGATGACTGAAAATTCACTCAAAAGATATAACGATTGGAAAGTTTCAAACAAGAAGGGTCCTGAAGAAATCCATACTGACGATTTCATTCTGAAAAAAACAAAGAAGGAAATAAACGAAGACGGCAACCACGATACTATCGGTATGGTCGCGGTCGATAAGAACGGTCACGTTTCCGCGTCCTGCACGACAAGCGGCATGGCATGGAAACTGCACGGACGCGTGGGCGATTCTCCAATGATAGGCTCCGGTCTCTACGTCGACGGCGAAGTCGGCGGAGCCGCCTCAACCGGCAGGGGAGAAGAATGCATACGCGCCGTAGGCAGTTTCCTCATCGTCGAAATGATGAGAATGGGGCTGAGCCCGAAAGAAGCGTGCAGAGTGGCGGTTCAGAGAGTCGTGAAACTCAATCTGCTTTCAAGCAAGAACCGCGACCACATCTTCCAGGTCGGATTCATCGCCCTCAATAACAAGGGAGAGCACGGCGCTTACAGCGTAAGAAGCGGCTTCCAGTACGCCGTCTTCGAAAACGGAAAAAATACTCTGTATGACAGTGAATTTTTAATCGACGAAGAATATATTATAGAAGATTTATAATATTCAGCGATGGACAGATATTTAATACTTAAAAACGCGCTTGTTCTTACTTTCGACAAGGACGACAATGTCGGGTATTATAATATTGTCATAAAGAATAACATCATCCACCAGATAGACTACTACAATGACCTCGTCTCCGACAGGAGCATCTATACGAAGTATCCGGGCGTTAACATTATCGACGCGAGGGATAAAATCATTATTCCCGCGATGTTCAACGCGAACATTAATTCCTCCTACGCTTTAAGCGGAGTCTTTTTCGAAAGAATTAATTACGACAAACTTCAGGATAATCTTTCCCTGTCGCTTCTTGATAAGTACTTTACAAGCCCCGAAAACAAGCAGGACCTGAAGAACCTTATTACTTTCAGCTTCTTCCGCGCGCTTTCAAACGGCGAACTCTTCCTGAACGAGACTTCGGGCTATCTCTCAAAAGATTTTCTTCAGGAATTCCATAAGTATAATTTCCTGATAGTGCAGGATATTGTGTATACCTCTTTCAGCGAAGCGTTCAGCAGATACCTTAATGAAATCAAGAAATTCCACTGCATAGCGGTTACGGACGAAGAGGAAATCACAAACTACTCCCTGACGTCGGCGGCGAAAGCCCTGAAGGAAGGCAAGAGAAAAATCTATTTCGATATTCTAAAGAAAAGTTCGGGTCAGGAACATATCCGCCGCACATTCTCAAAATCGCTGTTCAAGGTTCTCGGCGAAAACGATTTCCTCGACAGCCGACTGATTTTCGCGAATCCTGTCAACATACAGAAAGATGAACTTGATTATCTTTCGGACAAGAAGGTTAACATCATCCTCTGCCCGAGCGATATCGTAAAACTCGGCGAAAAGAAACTCGAAAGTTTTGAACTCCTGAAATACGGCCTGAACATAAGTTTCGGGACGGGTTATCTCGGAACATCGATTATCTCCGAAGTGAAACTCTGCTCCCATCTCGCGAAAAAGGGCAGCCTTTCGTACCGCTCGCTCCTTAAAATGGCGGTCGTAAACCCAGCGAGAATGTTCGACGTTTTCGATACCCACGGCTCGATTGAAAAAAACAAGATTGCGAACCTCGTCATGTTCGACGTTTCCGACCTGAGAAATTATTTCCTTTCGCCCGACATTTCATCGGAAAAGGTCGCCGAGCATATCATCGAAAATCTCGACTCAAAAGATATCTCGGATATAATCATAAAAGGCAACGTGATAAGGCGCGATTACCGCAGCAAACTTTTCGATACCGATACGATGAAAGCCAATACTTCCGCCCTCGCGAAGAAAATAATCGAGGTCGGAAAGTACTACGAGTTCAAGGAAAAATACCTTATGCGCAAACGCATAAAGGAACTGTCCACCGCGAATAAGGAAGAAAGAAAAATTATTATCACCACGGGTAACGAGGATAAACAGTACACTCCGAAAGATGACAACGCCGTAATTTCCGAAAGTGAGTTCAGGGTAGTCGCTACGAAGAAAGACGTATCGCCCATCAATACACTCGCGGATGAGGACGATGTTTTCGGAAACGTTTTCAACGTCGAGGAAATTACGGATATAACCGAAGGCATCGTTATGTATGAGGATGTAGTTTTCAGCGGCGAAAGCTCGATAAAGAGCAATCCCGATTATGAAATCCCGAAGAAGAAAATTTTCTTCGACGATACCGGCGGGGTTGTGGAGTCCCGGAAAAGCGAAGAAGACCTTAAGTTCATAGGCGGCAATGATGAGAAAAAAAAGCAGGAAAAGCCAAAAGACGAAAAGCCGGTGTTTAAAAAAGATAAGATGCGTTTTGGATTCACCGACAACGAATAATTATTTCTTCTTCGATAATTCCTCTTTTAGGAATCCCGCTGTGTAAGATATGTCAGTGTGGTTTTTTACGAATTCTTCGGGTGTGCCCTCGGCTATTATTTCTCCGCCTTTGCTTCCGCCCTCGGGACCTAAATCGATAATCCAGTCCGCCGATTTAATCACGTCCATGTTGTGCTCTATCACAATCACCGTGTTTCCTTTGTCGACGAGTTTGTTGAGCACTTTCAATAGCATGCTTATATCCTCAAAATGAAGTCCCGTCGTAGGCTCGTCTAGAATATAAATCGTCTTTCCCGTCTGAACTTTTGAAAGTTCCGTCGCGAGTTTTACCCTCTGCGCCTCTCCGCCGGAAAGCGTCGTAGCCTGCTGCCCGAGACGTATGTACCCCAGCCCGACGTCGAAAAGCGTCTTCAGTTTCCTTTTCAGCGATGGAAACGCTTCGAAGAAATCAACCGCGTCCTCGACCGTCATGTCGAGTACTTCGGAAATTGATTTCCCTTTATAAAGAACGTTCAGCGTTTCCGGATTGTATCTCTTTCCGTTGCACGAATCGCACGTTACGTAAACGTCAGGCAGGAAATTCATCTCGATTTTCTTCACCCCGTCGCCTTCGCATTCGTCGCACCTCCCGCCTTTCACGTTGAATGAGAACCGCCCGACTTTATAGCCGCGGATTTTCGATTCGGGAAGTGAAGCGAATATATCCCTAATATGCGTGAACAATCCCGTATATGTCGCGGGGTTGCTTCTCGGCGTCCTGCCTATAGGCGCCTGGTCGATTTCTATTACCTTGTCAATAATCTTTTCCGTGCGCTCTCCGTTTTTCTTAAGCAGTCCCTCTATCGAAGAATATGGAAGAGGTTTTTCAAGACCTTTCATTAAAAATTTCGAAAGTATCCTGAACAGCGTATCGTTAATAAGTGTCGATTTCCCCGAACCGCTGACTCCCGTTATGCAAATCAGTTTGCCTAGAGGTATATTGAGATTTATTTTCTTAAGATTGTTTCCGCTCGCGCCTTTCAGCTTAAGTGTCTTTCCGTTTCCGACTCTTCTTTTCGCGGGCACGACTATGCTTTTCTTGCCCCTGAGATACGCCGCGGTAATCGAATCTCCGTCTATGTCGCCCGGCTT
>JAJTBN010000042.1 GCA_021286895.1 Bacteroidota bacterium
GGATATTATAGTTATATTTCTTACAAACAGGGTTTACCCTTCAAGGGATAACAACGGAATAAAAGAAGTCAGACCTGAACTGCATAACTTAATAATAAAAACGTTAACAAATAAATAATCAAAATTATGTCAAACTCAAAATTCAAGAACGAACCGTTCACAGATTTTACCGACAAGAAGAACAGGAAAGCGTTTGAAAGCGCTCTCGAAGAAGTAGAGAAAAGATTTTCAATGGAATTCCCGCTTGTTATCGGCGGAGAAAAAATTTATACCGAAGATAAACTCTATTCCTACAATCCTTCGAAACCCGAGGAAATAGTAGGCACGTTCCAGAAAGCAAACGTTGAAGTCGCTCTTAAAGCGGTCGAAACCGCGCACGCGAAATTCGCCGAATGGAAGAAAGTCGCTCCTAAAAAAAGAGCCGAATTCCTATTCAAGGCCGCGAAGATTCTGCGCAAGAGAAAACATCTCTTCTCCGCGATGATGGTTTATGAAGAAGGAAAGAACTGGGCCGAAGCGGACGGCGATACGGCGGAAGCGATAGACTTCCTCGAATACTATGCGCGCGAAATGCACAGGTACAGCGGCGACCAGCCCGTTGTGAAATATCCGGGCGAAAAGAACAAGGTCGAATACCTGCCTCTCGGCGTAGGACTCGTTATTCCTCCGTGGAATTTCCCGCTCGCTATTCTCGTAGGAATGACGACTGCCGCTATAGTCTCCGGCAACACTGTCGTTCTGAAACCTTCGAGCGACTCCCCTGCCATAGCGCAGATGTTCGTCGAGGTCATGGAAGAACTTAAACTGCCGAAAGGCGTTCTTAACTTCGTTACGGGCGGCGGCGGCTCTATCGGCGACGCTCTCGTTCAGCATCATCTTGTAAGGTTCATTTCCTTCACCGGCTCCATGGAAGTCGGTCTGAGAATAAATGAACTCGCTGCTAAATCTCAGCCCGGTCAAATCTGGATAAAGAGAGTAGTCGCGGAAATGGGCGGCAAAGACGCTATCATAGTAGATAAGGAACTTCACAGTTTCGACGACGCGGTTCAGGGCACGATTGTTTCAGCGTTCGGATTCCAGGGACAGAAATGTTCCGCTTGTTCAAGAGTCATAGTTGATGAAAGCATCTACGATAAATTCTGCAATGCTCTGGCTGAAAAAGCGTCGGCGCTCAGAGTCGGAGAATCATACACAAATCCCAACCTCGGACCTGTAATCAACGCGAAGTCGAAGGAAAAAATCATGGGATACATTTCGAAAGCCGTTCAGGAAGGCGGCGAGGTTATTCACGGCGGCAGAGACCTTCCGGGCGGGCATTTCATCGAGCCTACTATTATCAGGAATGTAAAGCCGACAGATACAATCGCGCAGGAAGAAATATTCGGTCCTGTTCTCGCAGTTATAAAATCACCGAACTTCGACGAGTCGTTAAAGATTGCGAACGGAACGAAGTACGGACTTACAGGCGCGGCATTTTCAAAGAATAAAAAGAAACTCCAGAAAGCGGATGAAGAATTTTTCGTGGGAAATTTGTATCTTAACAGAAAATGCACCGGTGCGCTCGTCGGCGTTCAGCCGTTCGGCGGCTTCAACATGAGCGGTACCGACTCGAAAGCGGGCGGCAGGGATTATCTGCTTCTCTTTATGCAGGCGAAATCAACAAGTAAGAAAATAATTAAATAGCATGAACTATATAAAGTTTTTTCTCGCCATCGCGGTTTTAATCGGCGTGCTTAGCTGCAGCAAAGTTACTGAAAAGGTTTCCGAAAGGGTAAACAAGAAAATCGACGAAACCATAGATAAAAATATGCAGAAGGTCGATTCGGCTTTTAATAAAGCCAATATCGACTCCCTTAAAAAAACGATGCAAAAACTTGATTCGCTCTCAAAAGAACTTGATAAGGAAAAATAGATAACTAAACCAATAATTAATGAAAATACACGAGTATCAGGCAAAAGCAATCCTGAAAAAATACGGCGTCGCCGTGCAGGACGGTATTGCTATCAAATCGATGGATGAATTTGACAACGCTGTCAATACACTTAGGGAAAGAGGCGTTCAGCAGTTCGTCGTCAAGTCGCAGATTCATGCCGGAGGAAGAGGCAAAGGCATAGTCTACAACAAGCATAACCGCTCCGAAGTTGTAGTTAACGGAGGCGTCAAGTTCTTCGGCACGAACGTTGAAGGCGCGAAAGAATACGCGTCGAAAATTCTCGGAAACATTCTCGTAACTCACCAGTCCGGCGCGGAAGGCAAGGAAATCCAGACACTTTTTATTGCCGAAGGTCTCGATTACAAGAAGGAACTCTATCTCGGAATTCTACTCGACAGGTCGAATTCAAAAAACGTTATTATGGCTTCCACGGAAGGCGGAGTCGAAATTGAAAAGGTCGCAGAGGAAACACCCGAGAAAATAATTAAAGTGTGGATAGAACCTTCCATCGGACTTCAGAGTTATCAGGCAAGAGAACTCGCGTTCGGACTGCATCTCGAAGGAAACGCTTTCAAGGATTTCACGAAATTCATTATGGCGCTCTATAAGGCTTATCTCGAATCCGACGCGTCGCTTCTTGAAATCAATCCCCTGATAATCACGAACGATGACAAAATACTCGCTCTCGACGCGAAAATAAACATTGACGATAATTCCCTTTTCAGGCATAAAGACTTCGAAGCAATGAGAGACCTGAACGAGGAAGACCCGCTCGAAATCGAAGCGTCAAAATATAATCTTAACTATATTAAACTCGACGGCAACGTCGGATGCATGGTGAACGGCGCGGGACTCGCGATGGGTACAATGGACCTTATCAAACTCGCTGGCGGCGAACCGGCCAACTTCCTCGATGTAGGCGGGACGGCTTCTGCCGAAACAGTAGAAAACGGATTCAGGATTATTCTGACCGACCCGAATGTTAAAGCGATTCTTATAAATATATTCGGCGGTATCGTTCGCTGCGACCGCGTTGCGAACGGAGTCATTCAGGCTTCCAGAAACCTTAACGTGAATATCCCCGTGGTCGTCAGGCTTCAGGGAACGAATGCAGAAGAAGCAAGGCAGATTCTCAATGATTCCGGACTTAACCTTATCCCAGCAGACACGCTTCAGGACGCGGCCGATAAGGTCACACAGGCTCTTGCAGTTTAGAAATTGTTTAAATATTTCAGAGGGAAAGAAAGATAATTCTTGTCTTTCCCTTTTTGATTGATTAAAAGAATACAAAATGTCATACAAAAACATATTAGTCGACGACTCGCTCACTTATGACGACGTCTCGCTGCTTCCGGACCAGATATCGGAAGTCAAACATCGCGCTGACTGCGACACTTCCATCGAATTCTGCGGCGTTAAACTCGCCGTTCCGATTATCGCATCGCCGATGAACACCGTTTGCGGAGGTAAGATGGCAAAAGCTCTTTCTGACCTTGATTGCCTCGGCATCATCCATCGATTTAATACCGTCGAAGAACAGATAAAGGAATTTGAGGAAAATAACCTGAACGGTTCGGTATACAAATCAGCAGCAGTAGGAATAAATTCGAATACCGATATAGACAGACTGAAAAAACTCGCCGATTACGGCGTTAAGATATTCTGTATCGATATCGCTAACGGCGGTTCGAAAATGATAGAAAAATATCTTAAATCAATAAAATCCGTAGTCGATAAATACAAATTACAGATTATTGCGGGTAACGTGGCTAGCGCGGAAACAACAAAATTCCTTATAAACCTCGGCGTTGACGCTATCCGTGTCGGTATAGGAAACGGCGCGATGTGCTCGACTTCAATCAAATCAGGCATAGGCATCGGGCAGGTCGATGCGATAATGCGCGCTCTTTCAGCAAAAGACGAACTGAAAAGCAGCGTTAAAATCATTGCCGACGGCGGCATCAGCACACCCGGCGCGATGTGCAAGGCTATTGCCCTCGGATGCGACGCGGTTATGTTCGGACGTGTTCTCGCCGGTACGGAAGAAGCGCCGGGAGATGTTCTGAAATACAACAACCAGCGCTGGAAAAAGTATTGCGGCAGCGCTTCTTTCGCCGTGAAACAGGAAAACAAAAACTATATTGAAGGCGAAGAATCACTCGTTCCGTACAAAGGCATCGTCTCAAAACTTATAAAAGAATACAGGGAAGGACTTCAGTCGTCAATGAGTTACCTGAATTCACTCAACATCGCGGATTATCAGGAAAAAGCTACTTTCGTTAAACTGACAAGCCATTCCTTCCTCGAAAGGAAACCGCAGGTCGAAAATGGTTAAAATTCTCTGGTTCAGAAAAAATCTCAGACTTCAGGATAACAAGGTTCTAAAGACATTTCTGGAAGAACTTAAACCCTGGGATGAGATTTTATTTCTTTATATCAAAAATGAAAACTCGTACAAATACTACGGTGAAAAGAGAATTAACTTTCTTAATCAGTGTCTTGAAGATTTAAAGAATAAACTTCAGGAAAAAGGCTATAACTTATATATTTTAAAGGGTAATGCCACTGATGTTTTCAAAAAGATAATAGTATCTGACACGGTCGTATTTGCTGACAGGCAAATCGAGCCGTACTGCATCGAACGCGATAGAAAAATTGATGATTTGCTGAAAACCAAAGGATCGGAATTGAGACTATTTGATGACGCTGCACTTTTCGATTCGGGTGAAGTTGTAAAGCCTGACGGGCTTCCATATACGGTGTTTACTCCGTTCAAAAACCGCTGCGATTCTTTGATAAGCGAAAGGCATTATTCCGAAGCCAAATGTGATTTCAGTAATGCGGGTAAGTGTAAGGAATTTATAACAGTTTTCAAGGAAAAATATATTTTCAGAAACAGCGCCGAAGGCTTCATAAGAGGCGGAAGAAATTCAGGACTCGAACTTTTAAAAGAATTCTATGAAAAAGGTCTGGAGAGATACAATTCGGAAAGGGATTTTCCCGGTACGGGTGGGACAAGCCTTCTCTCCCCTCACCTGCATTTCGGAACCGTCAGCATACGGGAATGTTACAGAGCGGCTCTGAAAAAACTTCGGGAAACTAAATCGAAAGATGAGGTCAGAACCTGGTTAAGCGAATTGCTCTGGAGGGAGTTTTATTACAACATCACTTATCATTTCCCTTATGTAATCAACGGAGCATTCAAAAAGCAGTACGACAACATCAAATGGTCCTATGACAAGGAATTATTCGGCAAATGGCGCGAAGGGAAAACAGGTTATCCGATAGTCGACGCGGGAATGCGGCAGTTGTACAAAGAAGGGTGGATGCATAACCGTTTAAGAATGATAACGGCGATGTTCCTTACGAAGGACTTGTTCATAGACTGGAAATGGGGCGAAGAATATTTCGCTGAAAAACTGATAGACCTCGATTTTTCATCGAACAACGGAGGCTGGCAATGGAGCGCATCGACAGGCTGCGACTCCCAGCCGTATTTCAGGATATTTAATCCTTACCTTCAGAGCGCGAAATTCGACCCTGAAGGCAAATACATAAAGAAATATGTTCCTGAACTCGCAAAGGTCCCGGTCAAAAACATACATCAGCCGGATAAAATGAGCACGGAACAGCAAAAACAATGCGGAGTGATTATCGGAAAGGATTATCCCCTTCCGGTAGTGGAACATTCGAAAGTAAAAGACAGAGTTTTAAACGAATTTAAAGCAATATAAATGTCCCCCGCCGGCGGGGGTGCCCCAGTGTACGTCGGGGCAGGGTGGGCTGTATTTCTTAAATTATATCATCCCCATCCGCCGTGGAGGAATCTTTGCAGGTAAATTAAAAGGAATATTAATTACATCAATTATTAAATAAAAACAAAACGGCTTCGGCCGTAAGAATATAAACACAGATAAAACCATGAGAAAAAAAATCGTAGCGGGCAACTGGAAAATGAACAAGACTTTCGATGAAGCGAAAGCCCTTATGAACGAACTGAAAACAAAACTGAACAATGATACTTCCGAAATAGTGGAAGTAGTCGTCTGTCCCCCGTTTCTTTGCATACCCGCGGCAAAAGACGAGTTCGCGGGAACAAGCGTCAGGTACGGCGGACAAAACATTCACTTCAAGGACGACGGAGCATTTACCGGAGAAATTTCGGCTTCGATGCTTAAAGCCGTTGGATGTGAATACGTAATACTCGGTCACAGCGAGCGCCGCCAGTATTTCCACGAAACAAACCACCTTATAAATTTCAAAGTCATAAAAGCGCTTGAAAAAGGCCTGAAACCGATTCTTTGCGTCGGCGAAACACTCGAACAGCGCGAACAAGGCATCGAAAAGAAAATCGTCGACGAGCAGGTCACTCTCTGTCTAAAGGACATCAACGCGGCCGGCATGGATAACGTCGTTATCGCATACGAACCAGTCTGGGCAATAGGAACGGGTAAAACAGCGACACCGCAGCAGGCTGAAGAAATGCACATTGAAATAAGAAAATCCCTCGAGAACCTTTACAACGCGACAATCGCGGGAAGAACCCGCATACTCTACGGCGGCAGCATGAACGACAAGAACGCAAAAGAATTACTCGGAATGAGCAACATAGACGGCGGCCTTATCGGCGGCGCGGCTCTCAAAGCCGACAGTTTCATTACCATCATTGAAGCGGCAAAGTAATAAAACATTATCTCCAAATAAAAAACCCCTCTTCCGAGGGGTTTTCATTTTTGCTCTTATAACTTTAAACTTTCAAATGCAATTTTGTAATTCCAGTTATACACTTAGCATTATTTGATAAGCATCATCTTCTTTGTCTCCGTAAATCCTTCCGTCTTAAGCGTGTAGAAATAAACTCCGCTCGATAATTCGTTGCCGTTTATTTCCGCGTTGTAATATCCAGCGTTTACATGACCCTCAAGATATGTTGCTACTAGTTTGCCCGTGACGTCATAAATCTTCAGGCTGGCATTTCCGTTCTTAGGGATGGCAAACCTGATATTCGTAACAGGATTGAAAGGATTCGGATAGTTCTGACCGAGTTCGAATTTCGTAGGGACTTCCGGCTGTCCGTTAATCCCCGTTAACGTAACTCCCGTTTCCAGCGCCTGTTGTATTTCCGCGCTGTATATCGGCGATGCGTCCTTGTATACGAATATTTTAAGTTTGCAGTTGGCTTCAAGCCAGCTCGCGTCAAGCGTTGTCGTGAATGATTTGCCGATTACCTGCCCCTGCGTCCATGTGCCGCCCGAATTCAGGTTTTCTCCGGCTGCCGTATTCACCATGTTTCTTACCACCCATTTATGAACATACGTTGAACCGCCTGTACAGTATGAGTTACCGCTCTGTGTGTAAACGAGGTTGTCTTCGGTTATTACGTAATTGATTTTATACTGTCCCGAAAGCGTGCTTAACGCGGTTGTGTTCAGGTTTACAGTAAGCTGCCTCGTACCGGCATTGTATGACTGGTTAACTATGTCAATCTTAACAGGCGATACCGGGAAACTCTGATATCTCGTAAACGGTCTCTCGACAAAATCGCTGTAACCGCACTCCGAAGGTGTTGTAGTTCTCTCTATAGTTCCCGTCGGATACGCGTTCATTCCCATAAGTGAAATAATATTGTTGCCGTTGAAATTCTGGTACGGATCAGTCGTGCTTCCGCCGTGATATGCAAGAACAATCGTGTTCGGGTAAAAGACTTCGAGGTCGAGTATTCTTCCCTTCGCGCAAGGACACCACTGGCACCATGTTCCCGTGCAGTACTCTATGAGCACGTTCCTCGGATTGTTCGATGAATAATATGTGTTGTAAATCGTATCGTTCGATACGTTCTGGTCGCCGCTGAGCGTTGTGTAAGCTTTCATCGTAACAGTCGTACCGTTGGCGGGTACTGTCCATGTCGGGAATGTAACTACGTAGAAGGCTCCCGGAGTGATTCCGGTCGCAGTTTGTGTCTGCGAATAACCGCCCGGAGAAATTGTCAGTGTTACTGGAATATTCTGCGTGGTAGTCCCGAAATTTCTTACATAAACTTTCGGTGTATCGACTACTCCGGGCGAAAGCACTCTGTTGTAGCGCTTGAATCCCGCCGCGCCGGCGTCATTCGAATATGGCGTACCGATTTTTATGTTGTCAAGATAAAGGTTGTTCCCGTATCCTGATATAGCGGTGAATTTTATTTTGTTCGTTCCCGCCGGAAGAGAAAATTTCTTCGTCGCCCACTGAGTCGGCGTGGGAACGAATGCCAATCCTGTCGCGGGCGCAGTTACAAGTTCGCCCGACGTTCCGCCGTTCAAAAGAACAAGCTGCGTCCAGGTAGCGCCGTTATCAGTCGAATACCAGATTTTTAACTGGTCGTTCGCGGAACCGTAAGTAGCATACGCGTGATCGAATATGAGAGAATCTCCCGAAACTGCCGCAGTAAACTGCGGAGTTATCATGTCGAAAGTGTATCCCGTATTCGCGTCAGACATATTTGCTTTCACGCATCCGAAACTTGAACCGTAACCGGAACAGATTAACGCCCAGTCCCAGTTAAAGTGATTAGTTGTGTTCAATGTCCAACCCGCAGGAGGAAAACTCGGATTGTCAAACCCCTGACAGACGTAAAATGCTCCCGCATTGTTGATGAAGATTGAAGATAAAGAAATGAGTAAAAGAAGAAATAATTTTTTCATCGTAAATACCCGTTTTGATTTAATGAATATACTTTTACCTAATTTAATAACTCATTTGCAAATATATAAGGATAATTTTGCGGCGGCAACAAATTTTATACAACGTTATGCAATTTTTTGGAATTTATTTTGTTCAATATTTTTGTTATTTCGCTTAATCCTATATTGAACATAAACTTATAATATTCAATTATGAAAGAAGTTGTTATTGTATCCGCCGTAAGAACTCCTATAGGCAGTTTCCAGGGCGCATTGTCGTCTGTAACCGCCCCAAATCTCGGAGCGATTGCCATAAAAGAAGCCGTTAGCAGAGCAGGCATAAAACCGGAGGACGTTTCCGAAGTAATTATGGGTTGCGTCCTTCCAGCCGGAATAGGTCAGGCGCCTGCAAGACAGGCATCTATTTACGCAGGACTTCCGAAATCTGTTCCGTGTATGACAATCAATAAAGTCTGCGGTTCCGGTCTGAAAGCAGTAATGCTCGCGGCGCAGGCAATCATTGCCGGAGACGCCGATATTGTCGTAGCAGGCGGCATGGAATCAATGAGTAATGTCCCCTACTATCTCCCTAAAGCCCGTGCCGGATACAGAATGGGTAATGGTACCATCATAGACGGAATGGTACATGACGGACTTTGGGACTGCTACAACAACTTCCACATGGGCAGCGCGGGCGAACTCTGTTCGCGCGAACTCGATATTCCCCGAAAGGAACAGGATGATTTTTCTGTTGAAAGTTACAAACGCGCACTCAATGCCATGGAAAAAGGCCTCTTCAAAAATGAAATCGTCCCTGTAGAAATTAAGGATAAGAAAGGAACTACTGTAATTTCCGAAGATGAAGAACCCAAAAAGACTAATTTTGAAAAAGGACTTGCGCTCAAACCCGCTTTCCAGAAGGACGGCACGATAACCGCTTTCAACGCTTCTAAGATAAATGACGGCGCTTCGGCTCTCGTTATAATGTCAGCCGAAAAGGCTAAAGAACTCGGACTGAAACCGCTTGCGAAAATCATATCACAGATTTCTTATTCTCAGGAACCCGAGTGGTTTACAACAGCCCCGGCTTATGCTATTCAGAACGTACTGAAGAAAGCGAATATGAAGACCGAAGACATAGACCTTTACGAAATTAACGAGGCATTCGCCGTTCAGGCGCTTTCCGTTATTAAAGTCGCTAAATTAGACGCGGCGAAAGTAAACGTAAACGGCGGCGCCGTCGCTCTCGGGCACCCCATAGGCGCAAGCGGAGCGAGAATTCTTACAACCCTTATTAACGTCCTTGAACAGAAAAATAAAAAATATGGACTCGCCACTCTCTGCATAGGCGGCGGAGAAGCAAGCGCTGTAATTATCGAAAGACTTTAAATGAATTTTTATAATTAATGCTTTGTTTTATTAATAATTAAAATTTTGACATGGATATCTTAAATATTTCGATTATTGGAGCGGGAACGATGGGTAACGGTATTGCCCACGTTTTCGCCCAGTATGGTTTCAATGTTACGCTTATCGACGTAAAGCAGGAGTTTCTCGACAAAGCGCTGAAAACAATTACCGCCAATCTTGACAGACAGGTGAAGAAAGGAACGATATCGGAGGAGGTCAAAAATAAAACTCTATCCAATATCAAAACATCCGTCAATGTTACAGACGCGAAAAATTCCGAACTCGTAGTTGAAGCCGCTACTGAAAATCCGGAAACTAAGAAAAAGATATTCAACCTGCTCGACAGGGAGTGCAAAAAGGAAACAATACTTGCTACGAATACTTCATCTATTTCAATTACGGAAATAGCCGCGGTCACTTCAAGGCCTGAAAAGGTAATCGGCATGCACTTCATGAATCCCGTACCCATTATGAAACTCGTCGAAATCATTCGAGGACTGGCTACTTCGCAGGAAATATACGATACCATCAAGACAGTTACCGAAAAAATCGAGAAAGTGCCTGTCGAAGTCAACGATTTCCCCGGATTCGTATCAAACAGGATTCTCATGCCGATGATTAACGAAGCGATTTACTGCGTCATGGAAGGCGTTGCAGAACCCGAAGCTATCGATACTGTTATGAAACTCGGTATGAACCACCCGATGGGTCCGCTTACACTTGCCGATTTCATCGGACTTGACGTATGCCTTTTTATCATGGAAGTTCTTCACGAAGGACTCGGCGATACAAAATACCGCCCGTGTCCCCTTCTGAAAAAAATGGTTTCCGCGGGATATCTCGGAAGAAAAAGCGGGAAAGGCTTTTACGAATATTCAAAATAAATCCCCTGCGGGACTAATGCAGATATTTAATAACTTTAAAATAACATAAATGGACTTTCAATTTACTGAAGAACAAATTCAAATAAGGGATGCGGCTAAGGATTTCGCGGAGAATGAAATCGCCCCGAGTTCCGTTGAAAGAGACATAAATGCCGAATTTCCGGCCGATATCGTTGCCAAACTCGGCGAACTCGGTTTTATGGGCATGATGGTTTCTCCGGAATGGGGAGGCGCAGGTCTCGATACTGTAAGTTATGTTCTGGCAATGGAGGAAATATCAAAAGTTGACGCTTCCGTAGGCGTAATAATGTCGGTCAATAACTCACTCGTTTGTTACGGCATCGAGAAATGGGGTACTCCGGAACAAAAGGAAAAATATTTAAGACCTCTTGCGACAGGACAGAAACTCGGCGCGTTCTGCCTTTCCGAACCCGAAGCAGGCAGCGACGCCACTAATCAGAAAACTGTTGCTGAGAAAGACGGCGATTATTATGTTCTTAATGGTATGAAGAACTGGATTACAAACGGTACGAAGGCTGACTATTATCTGGTTCAGGCGCAGACAGATAAGTCCAAAGGATATAAAGGTATTACCACATTTTTAGTAGAAAAAACTTTGCAGGGTTTCGAAATCGGCAAAAAGGAAGATAAACTCGGCATCAGAAGTTCCGATACGTGTTCAATCGGTCTTAATAACGTGAGAGTTCATAAAGACAATGTCCTCGGTGAAGAAGGGCTTGGTTTCAGGATTGCAATGGAAACCCTTAACGGCGGCCGCATAGGTATCGCTTCTCAGGCGCTCGGTATTGCATCCGCTTCACTTGACGCCGCTATAAAATATTCGAAAGAAAGAAAAGCGTTCGACAAACCAATCAGCGAACTGCAGGCAATTCAATTCAAACTCGCCGATATGGCGGTTAACGTCGAATCCGCCCGTCTGCTGATTCTGCAAGCGGCTCTTTTAAAGGACACTCACGCTAAATACGCGAAGGAAGCCGCACAGGCAAAACTTTACGCTAGCCGCATTGCGGTTCATAACGCGCTTGAAGCAATCCAGATTCACGGCGGATACGGATACGTCCGCGAGTATCTCGTGGAAAGGTATCTGAGAGACGCCAAGATTACGGAGATTTACGAAGGCACCAGCGAAATACAAAAAATTGTTATAGCAAGGGATTTACTTAAAGACTAGTCTAAAATCCGACAATTACAAGAAACCCGCCGTAGGCGGGTTTTTTTATTTAAAAATTGTACCCTATCTTTATCGACGCTATCACTCCGTTGAAGTTTCCCGCTACGGATGACATTAGCGGGTATTTTCTGTCTGCAGGAAGCGGTACAAACCTGTAACCGAGTTCGAATCCGTATGCCAGTTGCGACGGAGATGAATATCCTAAACTCAGCTGCAAATCACCTGTCCACATTGTATTGTTCCTCGTTTCGAAACCTTTTATGTTCTGCATCGTGTTGTCATAATAAATATCGTTGTCATATTCCTCCCTTATCATCATAGGACCGCCGGCCACGGCGAAAAATATTCCGTCAGCCGCGGAATAACTCCTCTGCGCGAACGGGAACATCTTCACCTTGACGTTTATAGGCATCATGAACAGAAAAACATTTCTCGGATAGTAATAATACCTGTCAGACTGTAATCCCGTCTGTGAATAGTAAAATCCCTTGTCGGCGTTAGTGTTTGTATAAACAAGCGAAGGAGAAAACTCAAACGCGAAACTCTTTGTAGGCTGGTATCCGATATACGGATTCACCTCAGACTTAAGAGAATTCCTCCTGAAATCGAACGATGGATATACATCGGTCACATCCGCGTTCGTGAAGAAAAGTAGCGTATAACCGAGTCCGCCGTAAATGCCCGAACTGCCGGATTTTTTCTGCGCGTGAGAAAACGACGCTGAGAATAAAACAACGAATAAAACAGTAATTATTTTTTTCATGTTCAGTTTTTTATAATATATACCTGCTTAAATCCCTGTTCTTGACTATTTTGCTCAGTTTTTCATTCACGAGTTCCTTCCCGATTTCAATCGTTGCCTTCTTGTTCCTGTCAGGCACGTCGAAGAGTATGTCCTCGAGCAGATTTGTCAGTATAGTGTGTAATCTCCTTGCGCCGATGTTCTCAACCTGCTCGTTTACCTCTGCCGCTACTTTGGCGATTTCCTTTATGCTCGAATCGCTGAATTTCAGTTTTACATTCTCGGTCTCGAGCAGCGCGGTGTACTGCTTGATAAGCGCGTTTTCGGGCTGCGTAAGTATCTTGTAAAAATCCTGTTCATTGAGGCTGTTAAGTTCCACCCTTATCGGAAACCTTCCCTGTAACTCTGGAATCAAATCGCTCGGCTTTGAAATATGAAACGCTCCCGATGCTATAAACAATATGTGGTCTGTCTTAACGGGACCGTATTTTGTAATTACGGTAGAACCCTCGACTATAGGAAGCAAATCCCGCTGAACTCCCTCTCTCGAAACGTCAGCCGTCGAAGACTGTTTCTGCGAACCGGCAATCTTGTCGATTTCGTCTATGAAGACAATACCGGAGTTCTGTACTTTATCAACCGCTTCCCTAATGACCGAATCCATGTCAATCAGTTTCTGTGATTCTTCAAGCAGAAGAATTTTCTTCGCTTCGGCGATTGTGAGTTTTCTCTTCCTCGATTTTTTCGGCATAAGGTTTCCGAACAGGTCCTGCAGGTTAAGCCCCATCTCTTCAAGACCTATCGGTCCGAGTACCTGAAGCATAGGCATGCTGTCGCCCGAAAGATCGAGTTCGATTATCCTTCCGTCTAATTTGCCTTCTTTTAACTGCTCTCTGAGTTTCTCTCTCGTTTTCCTGTTCGCCTCTTCGGTATCCGAGGGCTCCTGGCCCGGCTCCGCTTCCGCGGGTTTCGAGTCGTCGTTTCTTTTTCTTACATGAGGCAGAATTATATCAAGAATTCTTTCGGCTACGTTTTCTTCCGCTTTCCCCCTGACTTCTTCCTGCTTCTCCGTTTTTACTATGTTTACCGACAGGTCCGTTAGTTCCCTAATCATGGATTCAACGTCCCTTCCGACGTAACCTACTTCGGTGAATTTTGACGCTTCAACTTTTATGAACGGCGCGTTCGCGAGTTTCGATATGCGCCTTGCAATCTCGGTTTTTCCTACGCCGGTGGGGCCTATCATTATTATGTTGTTCGGCATTATCTCGTCTTTCATGCCCGACGAGACCTGCTGCCTGCGCCATCTGTTTCTTAACGCGATTGCCACGGATTTCTTCGCGCTTTCCTGTCCGATTATGTATTTGTCGAGTTCATCGACTATCTGAGAAGGGGTTAACTGTCCGAATATGCCTTTTCCGGTTTTTAACTTATCCTCCCTGCTTCCTTCCGCTTTTCCCATTTATATTTATTCTAATTCTTCTATTGAAATGTTGCTATTCGTATAAATGCAGACTTCAGCCGCCTGCTTCAACGCTTCCTCCACAATCTCCCTTGCGGAAAGTTTTGTGTATTTAACCATTATCCTTGCCGCTACGTACGCGTACTGGCCGCCGGAACCTATCGCCACAATACCGTCATCAGGCTCTATCACGTCGCCCGTACCCGATATTATAAGCGTTTTGTCTTTCCCGACAACCGCGAGAAGCGCCTCAAGTTTTCTTAAATACTTCCCTTGTACTGTTCGAGTTTCCCTTCGAAACGCTCGAATAATGTGAACGCGTCCGATGTCGCTCCCGCGAAACCTACAAGCACGCTGTCATTGAAAATCTTCCTGACTTTTCTTGCGGTGTGTTTTAGAACGGTGTTTCCCATCGTTACCTGTCCGTCGCTGCCTATTACAGGCTTGCCGTCGCGAATCAGCCCGATGACCGTCGTCGATCTCAGTTCTTTCCTATCGCTCATTATTATAATTTCCTCCTTAATCTTGCAACGGGAATCTTCAGTGATTCCCTGTACTTCGCGACTGTGCGCCTTGCTATCTTGAACCCCGCCTTGTTCAGTTCGGCCGTCAGTTCGTCGTCTGTAAGAGGCGAATTCGCCGCTTCGCCGGCTATCATGTCCGCAATCTTGTTCTTTACTTCCTTCGTCGAAATGTCGTCGCCCTGGTCCGTCTTAAGGTGGTAACTGAAAAAATGCTTCAGTTCGAAAATACCGAAATCCGACTGCACGTATTTTCCGCGCACCGTGCGGCTTACGGTAGATATGTCCATCGAAATGTCTTCCGCCACTTCCTTCTCCAGCATCGGCCTCAGATTCTTTCCTTTAAGGTCGAAAAATTCCTTCTGTCTGAAAAGAATGGCGTACATCACCTTCATAAGCGTTTCTTTTCTCGAACGCAGCGAATCCAGAAACCATTTGGCCCTTTCGAAATTCGTCTTGATGAAATCTTTCGTCTTCTTGTCCGACGTCTTCATCAGGTCGCTGTACATCTCGTTCAGTTTCAAAGATGGAACCGACCTGTCGTTCAGTTCAACCTTGTATTCTTCGTTTTCCTTGTAAACAAGTATGTCGGGATATATGTATATATTGTCCGATGAGTCGAGTATATATCCGGGTTTTGGATTGAGTTTCGATATAATTTCGAAAATCCTGTTTACTGTCTCTATGCTGATGTTGTATTCCTTCATCAGTTTCTCGTAATTCTTCAGTCTGAATTCCTCAAAGTGATTTGTGAGTATGTCTATGCATTTCTTCTTCAGACCCTCGTCAAGTTCTAAGTCCTGTAACTGTGAAATCAGGCACTCACTCAGGTTTCGTGAAGCGATACCGACTGGTTCGAAGGTCTGAATAACCTTCAAAACATTCAATACTTCTTCAGCGGTGAATGAAACCGACTCAAATCCTTCGTCGGTTTTCTGCTTTATCAGGTCCGCCGCTATTTCCTCGGGATTGTCCCTGAAATAACCCTCGTCGTCTATTGACCAGATTATTTCCTCTCCGATTACCATTTCTTTCTCGGCAAGGTCAGTAAGATGCAACTGAGACAGCAGGTTGTCCTTCATCGTGACCTTGGAACTCCACATGTTTTCATAGTTAATCTTTTCCTTGCCGCTTGTATCCTCGCTCGCCTTGTATCCTTCGTAATCCGATTCCAGATAATCGTCCGTGTCGAATTCCTCGTCCTCTTTCGAGGTTTTCTCTAAAACCTCGTCCCCTGCTTCTTCCTTTTCAGCATCGGATGCTACGGGAGACTCGTCTTCAAGATTTTGCTCTTCGACAAGTTCGTCGCTTTCCTCAAGAAAAGGATTAAGTTCAAGCTCCTGCTTGACCATTTGCTCCAGAGCAATCGTGGGAATTGCAAGAAGATTCTGCTTCTGTATTATCTGCGGAATCAACTTCTGTAATTGCTTCTGTGATTGTGTCTGCTTTAACATTTTAACTAAGTGTTTTCTTTTGTATGCGTATTGTAAAATTCCCTCCCGAAAAGTCTGATTATTGCGTCTCTGACATATTCGAATACAGGAGTTTTTTCGGCCGCCCCCTTTACTAAGGCATCCTCACAAAAATACGATTTTTCATATCTTAATTCGTTATCTTTTTCTCCGTATACTCTTATAGGAAAAAGTTCGCACGAAACCGGCTTTTTAAACCCGATTTCGCCGTTGTTGTATGCTTTCTGAAAACTGCATTTGGCTATGTCGCCGTCGTAATATGAAAAAACACAGTCGTTGTCGTTTACGTTGTTCATCCATAATTTTCCGTCGTACTCGACAAAAAAACCCTCGCGCTCTATTACGCTTACGTTTTCATCGCTGAGGTATTTTTTCACGTGACCGTAACTGTATCCGATTTCGGGAAGTTCGCTTTTTCGCAGAGGAGCGCCGAGCGTGCCCTTTACTGTGCAGCAGGCCCCTTTGCATTTGCCGAGGTCGCATGCGAAATGCACGCTGTATACCCTTTCATCAATATTGTATTCTGTTTCTCTCATCGTCTTAAAAAGAATTTACCCGGAAGCTGACTGATTAGTCCTTTGAATTCCAGCATTAATAAATTAACAAGGCAGTCCGATATATTCAAGCCTGTCATTTCACTGATTTTATCTATGTGTATGGCATCCTTGCCGTCGAGTACTCCGTATATATTCGTCTCGAATACGCTCAACTGCGGAAGTTCCTTCGCCGGCCTGCCCTTTATCTTTCCGCCGATTGATTCTCTGAAATCATAACTCAGTTCGGAAACAATATCCTCAGCAGAAGAAACAAGTTTCGCCGCTCCTTTCTTGATAAGATTATTGCAGCCGTCAGATTTCTTCGAGTTTATGTTTCCCGGCACGGCGAATACTTCCCTGTTCTGGTCAATCGCGAACTCCGCGGTAATCAGCGAGCCCCCCTTAAGTCCGGATTCTATTATTACCGTTCCCTGTGAAATTCCGCTTATGATTCTGTTCCTCCGCGGGAAGTTCATTCTCTCCGCCTGTAATCCCGTGTCGAATTCCGAAATCAGCGCGCCGCATTCGGAAATCCTTTCGGATAACGCTTTGTTTCCCGGAGGATATATTCTGTCTATTCCTCCGCCAAGCACCGCGTATGTTCTGTTGCCCTCTTCAAGCGCGGTCATGTGCGCGGTCGAATCAATTCCTATTGCCATCCCGCTTATTATCGGTATTCCGAATTTCGATAACTCCCGCGTCAGGTCCGAACACGCTTTCCTGCCGTAATCCGACGGATACCGCGTACCGACTATG
>JAJTBN010000043.1 GCA_021286895.1 Bacteroidota bacterium
GTATTTTCTTTGCGAGGAAATTATCCTCTGCATTCCGTTCGTAGCGGGCACAGCCGGTGTCTTTCTTATGTCAATTTTCGTCGGACCGGTATTTGTATTTTCTTCTCCCGCGAGAGCGCTTGCCGCGTTATTCCACCATTCCGTTACCATTTTAAGGGTTTTCTCTATCCATCCCATCTGTCCTTTTTTGTTTAACGGATTCGTCGCGACTTTCAGCCCCTGCATAGTATGATAGTCGGCCCAGTATTCATCCTGTTTGTCTTTTAACGGTTGAAGTTTTTTCTCTTTCATGTAGTCATCGTAATTCTTGAGAGAATTCTTGCCGTTCTGAAGTCTGGACGTATAATCTCCGTAAGCCGGGTCGTCTGTGGGAGACGCGTCTCTGAAGCCCTGACCGGTCTTTTTAATTTTTTCGCCTTTATCCTTTACAATCCACCCTGAGTTATCAAGTGAAAATTCCTCCTCGGGTTTCGGTCCTTTAAGTTTAATCGATTTTATCCTCCAGATTGGATAATCGCCGTTGCTTCCGAAAGAAATCACATCCCGACCGGGCTCATCGTCATAAACAACGTCAATCTTGTAACCGTCTTTTTCGAATACTGACGCTCTGCCTTTGGCGTCTCTTGTAACGTTAATCTTCTCCGGTCTGTAAACTTCGAAGATGGTCCTCGGATAACTTTGCGGCATTCCCCTGCCGTAAAATCCGTCGCCGATATACGCCCACAAACCATTCTGCACATACTTTGAGAAAGGGTCTTCAGGCAGCACGCCGTTTACCATTGCCATGGATTCGACTTCGTTGTATGTAATATTCGGGTTCGTAAGTCTCGAGCGGAAATCCTTGTAGAACTGCGCGACTTTCTTAACGTCATCGGGCATCATATCATTCGGAACATTCATTAGGTCGAGGCTCAGATCGGTTATTTCAGCCGGAGTGAGAAGCGGGCGCACCCTGTTCTGGAACGCAAGGTCGAAATCCGTGAATTTCGAACCGTAAATGATACCCCATAGGAGAACCTGAATGTCATGCTGTTCAATCTCGGGATAACTCGAAGAACGCGCTACGATATTATATACAATGTCGGACCTTTTCCCTTTGAGCGGAGCGAGCAGATAGCCGGAACCTTTGGAAGGTCCGTAAGTGCCTGCCTTGAGGCAGTATGACTGCACGAGGAACTGGTAATATCCGGGTTCGAGATTAAAATCATAATTCTCAGGCTTTACCGGTTCATAATATTCATCGATGTCCTTCAGCCAGAATGCGACCGGAATGGCATCGTCTATTGACGTAGTAACGTTTTTATCCTCAAGCAGGTCTACTTTGGTAACTTTATCGGTGGCTTTCTTAAGTATATCGCCGAACTGCGCGTAAACGCCTGTTGATATAAGCAAAGCCAGAACGATAAAAACAATTTTTTTCATAACTTTCTCCCCTTAAATATTTATTTTATAAATTGAAATGTTTCGACAGACTGCATAATTGTATTCTCTTCATCCTTCTGGCTTTCTCTGACCATTCCCTGCAATACATAAAGCACGCCTCTCTTTATTAGATAAAAATGCATTATGTTAAAGACATCTCCTTTACCCGTAGCCGATTGCACCCATCTGTACTTCACGTACAAAACTGGATTACCGTCTAAATTCATCTTCTTCTTGCTTATTAAGGAAATGTTGCTCATTTTAGCGTTCATAGCCTCAAGAAGCATATCAGGGTCAAGTTCATACGCCGACATATCGGCGTACTCGTTGCTTTTTATAGCCTCGATATAAAGGCTTGAACCCTTAGGGCTGTTTGCCTGAACAGGAAATGAATTCCTGTCGAAAGGCCAGCCGCCCGGGAAATTGATTACAAAAGAATACATATCGTTTCTGTAAAATTCCTTCGCTGAACTCTCTGTAAACTGAAACGTAAAAATATATCCTGTCAGTTCCGAAAAGAACTTGTCATAATTCTCTTTATTCGCTTTCACGCGCAGAATAATCAGTTTTTCATTCCTTATGATAATGAGTTGGGACAGAAATCCCTCCTCTTCATCCGTCTTGTAAGAAAGTTTCATGTACATCGCGGGCTCCCCGCCGAGGTCCGTATAATCGTTCTCAAGAAGTTCCACATGCTTGTATTGAAATTTCAGAGAAGGCATAAACGTGCCCGTGATAAGCTGGCTCGCGTTGACGCCTTTATACGTTGGGTCTTTTCCCGCCGCTATGATAAGTTCTGAGCCGTCGCGGTTTGAAACCACAACGGTGTCAGGACTGTCATCAGAAGGATACTGCTTAATCTCCATATTCTTGGGAAGATTTATGCCGTAATTATATTTCGCGTTCTTGTATGAAACCGCGAACTGTGAAAAACCCGCGGTAATAAATCCGAATGAAATTACGATAACAAAAACTAATCTTTTTACCATATTATTTTATTAAAGCCATTTTAATTACTTCTTTATGAGAACCCGCGGTTATTAACGCGTAATACAAACCGCTTCCGAGTTTTGAACCGTCGAAAACGGTTTCATAACTGCCCGCGTTTAGTCTTTGGTTCACCGGGGATGCAACTAGTTCGCCCGCCGTATTATACACGCTTATCCTTACGACATCCGCAGCAGGAACATCGAATTTAATCGTTGTAGAAGGGTTGAACGGATTAGGATAATTCTGATACATTCTGAAACTTCCCAGAATATTTCCTGAGATATTCCTTATCCCGTTCGGCGTGAAATTTGTATCGACAAAGATATTAAAGACATTCCCTCCGTACCCCATCAGCCTTGCATGTACCTGTTTTCCGGCGGTAACAACTGTAGTTCCGTCGTCGGAAATACCGCATGCATAAGGCGAGCCGGGCGCTTTAGCCGTAAATGCCGGAACACCGTTGCCCGGATTTGCCTGAAGCACAAAAATGTTGTCTTTCGAATAATCCGTAGGACCCCATGAAGTAGCCGCCAGAACCTTCCCGTTCTTAGAGAAACATACGGCAGAAATTTCATCAAGCGTGTTCTGCATTGACCATAACGGTGTACTGCCGTTTGAAACCTTGAAAAATCTTATTTTACCGTCGTAAGTGCTCGATGTGAGGAAGTTCAGAGTGCCGGCCGCGACATAGGCGCCGTCGTAAGAAATATCCACGCAGTTTATCCAGTTGTAATAAGTACCGGTCGGTTCTTGATACGTCCATAAAGCCGTATAAGCAGACCCGTTCCATTGGAGCATGTTGACGTTACCATGATAATTTATCAGCGCGATGAGATTGCCGTTGCCGCTTATTCCCTGCGCGTTCTGCGTGCCGTTCGCAATCGCCCCCTGATACCGTATCGCGCCGGTATAGGTATTGATTACCATGTAGTACGAATATGTATTAACAATCGCAAGCGAGTCGTTTCCGGAAATCCTTACCCCGTAAATCTGGCCGCCCTGAATGTAGAGCCTCCAGGCGTATGTGTTCGAACCTCTCGCGAATCCGAGAATCTTGCTCGAATCGTTCCTGCATGCAGATGCCACGAGAAAAGCCCCGTTCCTTGTAACTGCAAGAGGGCCGGCCGTTCCTGTATCGCCCATCGTCGCAAGGTCAAAATCAGCGATTGGTACGTTCGAATTTTTGTCGAACTGAATTATATGTCTGTTTGCACCGACTGCTATAAATCCTCCTGTGTCCGAAACAGCGACGCAGTTTCTGTATCCTGCGGGATCCGTCGTGTACGACCACTGCGGCGTGCTGCTTGAGTTTCCGTAAACATCCACGTGCTTATTGTTGAGCAGCCACCCGTTAACCGTTACCTGACCGTTCCCGGATTCCGATATGTCATTTCCTATTCCGGTACCATCGTACGCCTGCCATCTTACATACGAACCGTTTGAGGACGGCGTATATGAGATAAACGGCGGGTTGTTGCTTATATAATTGTTGCTTTCACATCTTTCTGGTATTGTAACGCAAATTTCATTCTGAACTCCGTTAACTGTTTTACTGATATAATATTTTCCCGCCTGCTGGGAGAAAATCACGGCAGAAGAAATTGAAAGAAAGAACAAAAGAAATAATGCCTTTTTCAAAATGCCTCCGATTAAGATTATACAATAACTTAACCTAAAAATCTTTTAATTTCTATGATTTTTTTAGTAAAATGGAGTTAAAAATGAGTAATGGGCTTATTAAAAAAAAGAATTATTATATCGTTTTATCCCGCCGGTTTTCCCCAGTCCGGCCGCCCATACAGCGGCTCACATGTACGGTTATTTTTGTCATGTTTATTTGATAAGCACGATTCTGCCCTTCAGTAAACCGTCCTGTCCTGTGGTTTCAATTCTGTAGAAATAAACTCCAGATGATAATCCTTCGGCGTCAAAAACATACTCATGCCTGCCCGAATTTAATTTACCAAAATTCTCATACGCGATTTCCCGTCCGTTTACGTCATAAATGTATAATTTAACCTGTTGATTTTTCCGCAATGAAAAATCGAATTTTACTTTCGGGTTAAAAGGATTAGGATATACGTTCAGATAGAAATTAACAGGTGTACCGTTTTCGGACACAGAGGTTGACTGATAGATATAATCGCTTAGTCCTCTCCCAAGTACCCCGCCGTGAAGCCTGTAAAGAAAAACCGACCATGAAGTGCCGTCTGTTCTTTTAGTCCAGCCTGTTTCAAGCGAAGCCGAAAAGTCCATGTTCGCGAACATCGAATCGACCCACTTCGTCGATGTTTGCCCGCTCGTCGGATAAAGCGGCTTGCGACCGAACCAGTAGCCGCCCGTATTATATAGTTTATTCCTGAATGCATTTAGGTTAACAGATTTCTGGCCGCTTTCCTGCATGGAAAAGAAAAAATTCCTCCCGCTCGTATCCGTCTCACCCGGAAAAGGATCATGACTGTCGAGAAAGACTCTGAGCCTGTTTGACGCCGCTGTCTGAAGTATCTTTGCTTTAACATCCCTTACAGCATTCCAGTGTGAAGGACTGTCCCAGTCGCGGTTGAAGTCAACGGGATTCTGGTCCTTGCCCGTTCCCCCTGCGTAAACCATATCAACATCCATGACGGGCACTACGTAAATTATCGCCTGGTTTCTGAGCCTTGCGGCGTTTACATCCGCCGAGGCAAGATAATTTATAAGCCCTTCGACAACATAATTTGAATTCGACTCCATCGCGTGATGCCTGCCCGTAACCCAAATCAGTGATTTCCCGGAATCGGATACCGTTGAATTCGTTATCCTGAAAAGTTTTACCGCCCTTCCGCTCTCACTGTACGAAACATCCGAAACCGTCACGAATGGATTTGATGAAAGAGAATTCTGAAGATTGATTACATCCGAATAAACATACGGGTACCCGTAGCAGAAATATATATCCCGCCTGTTGAAGACTCCGGAATACTCTTCGTAATTACCGGAAACAGTACCTGAAAGCCTGTACCAGTTTGATTTATCATAACTGTACATCACGTATACAGGCAGAAAATATAACTGCGAATACTGCACCTGTAACCTGAAAGTACGGGTCGAATCGACATTCAGTACTTTAAGGTAAAATACAACGTTGTAAACGTCGCCGCGTTTTAATACAGATTCTATCTTCAGAGTATTCGAGGAATTGTTGACGCTTAAGACCCTTGCGTTGGACCCTTCGAAGGAAGTATCCACCGTTATCTGCGATACTGCCCTGAGTGTGAGCATCAGCAATATTAAAAGGCAGATGTATCTCATAATTTAATCTATGACATTATAAATATACAATCAATATATTTTCATTTATAAATACCTCTACAATGCGGATTTTCATGAAAATTATTTATGAGAGCAAAAATATTAATTATTCTTACGTTCGCCGCTTTTGCGGTTTCTTCCGCGCAGAATTATCATGAATTCAAGGAAGATAACTGGCTCGGGACCTGGAAAGGGACGCTGAATATTATTTATCCTTCGAGTTCGCAGTCAGTACCGATGACGCTCGAGGTATCGAAAACGGAAACTCCGGGTAAGTACACATGGAAAACTGTTTACGGAGAAAGCCCCAAGACACTTGAGAAAAAATATTTCATATACGCGAAGGACGCTGAAAAGGGACAGTGGATACTCGATGAGAACAATAACATACTTATAGACATCTATCTTGCGGATAACGTGATGTACACGATATTCGAGGTTAAAGGAGCGCTTCTAAATTCAGTTTACACCAACAGCGGTAACAGTATTGTTTTCGAAGTCCTTTCGGCGAAGAGCGATACGCCGGTTGTTACGGGTCAGGGAAACGAAGAGGTCAAATCTTATCCCGTTTACGTTCTTCAAAAAGCCGTGCTGACAAAATAGAAAAAAATTAACGCAAATAAAAAGCCCGCCTTAGCGGGCTTTGAGAATATCATATAAAATCTTTTAACTTCTGTTTTACTTCACGAGCAGCATCTTTGCCTGTGATTTGAAAGAACCTGCATTAATCTGATAGATATAAATTCCCGATGACAAACCTTCAGCATTAAACTTGTATTCGTAAGTACCTGCCTTCAGATTTTCGTCAACAGCTGTCTTTATCAGACGTCCTGTAATATCGTAAATCCTGAGAGAAACAAATTCAGATTTAGCAAGTCCGAACTTAATAACCGTCGAAGGATTGAACGGATTTGGATAGTTGTTATAAAGTTTATATTCATCCGGAACTCCGGAACCCAAATTAATTACAGATGATGTCTGCACTATGTATGTGTATCTTGTTCCCGGCGCGGTCGAACCCGGAGGGTTAATCCCGCTTCCGCCAGCGGGCGAAGTTGTGCAAAGCGCATTCGGAAGAGCGATGTCCTGAGCGGCGATGTAATATTCCACAGTCGTACCGAGAGCGCTTCCGGTTATTTTAAAATAGAATGTATCCTGATTTGTATAGTAGAAGTTTGCCGACGTGTATGAACCCCACACTCCGCCGACTTTCTTTCTGTAATAAATTCTGGGGGCTTCACCGCTTCTTGTGTAACGGATAATTCCATTATCGGTAATCACGGCTTTGAATGTTTTGTAACTTGTGTCGGCAGTAGTTGTGAACGGCTGTGTATGAACGATAACCGGAGGAACATTGTCGAGTTTCCTCGCCGAATCAACGCACTGCTGAGCGTCCAGTGTGCCCCATCCAATCAGATTGTTCGGTGACGACGAGTTGCTTCCGAATTTATGAACTATACCGATAACCTGCATCGGCGTAAGATTTCTGTTCGCTGAAAGTATGCATGCCGCGACGCCAGCATTCATAGGACATGCCCATGATGTTCCGCTGCCGAATGTATTGTAATCTGATGTCGTTGCCACTTTATTATACGAACCCTGAGTCATAATATCCGGTTTGATTCTTGCGGGTACGTCTGTCGTCGGACCGACTGAACTGTAATCTGCCCTTATTCCTGTAGGGTCAAGAGCGCCGACGGTAAGTATGCTGTCCGAATCAGCGGGACCGCCGAGCGTGTTATGGGTCGAAGAACCGTCATTGCCGGCTGAATTGCTCACGAGAATACCGACGTGCGAAGCGTGAAGAGCGGCGATAGTAATCGGCATCGTGTGTCCGTTCATGTCCTGCCACGTATAACCAGGGTAAGGCGAATCAAATGTAAGATAACCGAGCGAACTTGTTATAACGTCAGCGCCAAGGCTGTCAACCCACTGCGCTGCCGCAATCCAGTGGTCCATTTCAATCGGTGTTTCTGTAGGGTCAACTTCAGTCCTGCAGAGAATGAAACTCGACATGAATGCCGGGCTTATCATCTGGCCGGGTTTGTAGCCGCCGCACAAAGAGAATGTCGCCTGCCCGTGTGAATGTGACGCAATGTTCACCGTATCTCCGGTATGAAAATCTTTCTTACGGAGAATCTTTGTTGGAAGGGTTGTGAACACTTCGTGATTCAGATTAAGGTAACCCGCATCGAAATGACCGATTATAATCTTCTGACCGTACACGCCTATATTGTGAACAAGGTTCGCTTTTATAATCGTCATCTGCGCTGCGCCCGTTCCGTAATTAAGAGAGTCGGTAAGAGGATGGTCGCCTGTCTGCACCGGAGTTCTGTTTTCTTCCGCTCCGAGCTGGTATTCATCCTTATTCTTTTTGAATCTTTCGACTACGTCCATATTCTTGACGCAGTTTATTTCCGCCAGATCGCTCACTTGTTCGCGTGTAACTTCCGCGGATATACAGTTGAGCCATCTAAGTTGGTCACGCACTTTCGAAGTGTGCTGAGCCGCCATATCGACATAAGGCTGGTACAAAGGAACATCTTCGAAATCAACCAGCGCTCCCGGTGAAAGAACTTTTTTCCTTCTCTCGAGTGATTTTTCCGTTACGAGAGACGAAGGATTTGAAAGATATTTCTGTACATCGGGTCCTTTGTCTTTGAAATATACATAAACTGTAAATTTGTCATCCTTTGATGATTTAATGGCGTTCTGTAATCTTTCGGATAATTTGCCGTTGTATGGCTTTAGGCCTGTTGAAAGCAGTATTGCTATCGTAAGCAAAACCGCAAGTGATAATACTTTTTTCATTTCTGCTGATTTTAATAATCATTAAATTTAAGCATTATAATATCTATAATATACAACGAAACTACTTAAAAATATTATACTAAATGAACAACTGGATTAAGGAAATTGATATCGCTGTGACGGTATGCGATAAAAAAGGAACAATTCTTTCAATGAACGATAAGGCGCTTTCGACATTCAAAAACGACGGCGGCGAAAAACTACTTGGAACCAGCGTTCTCGACTGTCATCCCGAACCGTCGAGGACGCAACTTTCGGATATGCTGAAAAACGAGACAAGGAATGTTTACACGATTGAGAAACAGGGTAAGAAAAAACTCATACTTCAGTCGCCTTACAGAATAAACGGCGAATATTCAGGTTTTGTGGAATTCTCATTCGAGATTCCAACCGAAATGAAACACTTCGTCAGGGGCTGACGGAATAAGCGTTTCTGTAAAGCCGCCATTTTCCCGAAGTCCTGTGAAGCGTGAACCCGTTAAGAACCGGTTCGCCGGTGCTTCTTGTAAGTATATATCCTGCGGACATGTAATAACGCCCGAAATCTGTTTTACTGTCGTCAAGCCATTCTTTGTATTGAGGCAGTACTTCTTTAGGAACATTCCTTTTTATCAGTCCGAATTTGTAGTCTATCAGACCGGTCGTTACTCCCCCGTTCCAGACAGTATAATACATGGGAAAGTGAGTCCATACTTTTCTGCCTCTGAAATCATTATCCGTTATAACACCGGCCATTACCGACTTGCTGCAGACGGAGAAAATTTCTCTGCCGAAATCTCGCGACTCTTTTCTGAAATCGTTCATGTAATCCGAAATTACCGCGCCGTGCAAAAGCAATATCGCCGAAAAGAATATCCCGGCAAATATTTTGTTGCGTGAGCCTTTCGTCTCTAAGCGAATTTCCATTGAGGCGCAGACGGCCATAAGTATTAATGTGATAACCGAGTATCTTTCGAATATTATATTCTGACCGTTTATATTTCCGGGAAGGAATATGTAACAGGCGGCGGATATCGAAAGAATAATGAACAAAAACTTCATGCCCGGATTTCCGTTTATGCTCCTGAACCTTAATCCGGAAAGGAAAAGCAGTACTATGGAAACTGAGATGATGAGAGAATAAATCACTCCGGTTATTCCTCTGAAGAGAAAGAAATTATCAAGTATGAAGAATATTCCAAGTCTGTTCAAGAAAGCGCCCGGATAATCCAGCATGTAGTAATTGAAAAGGAATCCTGAAAGCGACGTTCCTCCGTCGGAGTCTGCCGAGTAGGCGGCAAACATAATAACAAGGATAGGAACGAATATAATTGTCATCTGAATCCAGTGCCGAAGCGACTTTCTTTTATAATAAATCTGCAATATCCCGAATACGAGCATTGCGAATATCGCGGTCTGGAAATGCAGCATAAAAAGAATTAGTATAAGGAGAAAGATTACAAAACCCGCTTTGCTTTTTCCGCCAATGAAATAAATATAATAAAGCGCGAAAAGAATGAAAAGAACAGGTACGGACATCGTGTAACCCGTGAACCCCCAATGAACACTGTAATTGACGGTAAAGAGAAATGACAACAACGAGAAGTATATGTTCCCTCCGAGTATGCGAATCAGATACCATACCGATAGCGGAAGAAGAATTACATATGCCGCGTAATAAATTTTATTTCCCGTTTCGACATCATGAAAAACGCCTGCCGCGCAGAAAAAGGTGTGGAGCGTATTGGATTTAATGAAAGTCGGAATCGTGTAATACCTGCCGAAAAGGAATTCCGGATTCCCGAAATTCTTCACGACAAAAGCCTCCGCGAGATGGAAAGGCAAGTCAATAAACGGAAGCAAAGGTGTCGCGAAAACCCAGTAAAGGTTTATGCAAATCAGAATTCCGGACAATATGTAAAATGTCTTCTTCAAATCAGGTTATAAAAATCCCCTCTCTCGAGGGGACTCAAATTTAATCGTTCTTCAATTATTAATTACTAATAATTAATTGCTACTTGTATTCTTCCACCGCCGGACAGCTGCAAACAAGATTTCTGTCTCCGTAAGCGTCGTTAATCCTGCCCACATACGGCCAGAACTTATTGGTTCTCAGGGAATCGACCGGGAACGCCGCTTTTTCTCTCGGATATGGATGCGTCCAGTTATCGCCGCACACTGTTTCGCATGTATGAGGCGCGTTATGAAGGACGTTGTCATTCGCGTCAGCCGTACCGTTTTCAATCTCCGCTATTTCTTCCCTAATCTTTATCATCGCGTCGCAGAATCTGTCGAGTTCTTCTTTCGATTCGCTTTCAGTAGGTTCGAACATAAGCGTTCCGCCCACGGGGAATGAAACAGTCGGCGCGTGGAATCCGTAATCCATAAGACGCTTAGCGATGTCGATAACGTCAACATGCAGGTCGTGCTTGAATTCCCTCATATCGAAAATAAGTTCGTGCGCCACCCTTCCGTTCTTACCTGTGTAAAGAACTTTGTAATATCCCTGTAATTTGTCCTTAACGTAATTCGCTCCGAGTATAGCCATCTTTGTCGCTTCAGTCAGTCCCTCGCCGCCCATCATTTTAATGTAAGCGAATGGAATTACCAGCACTCCGGCGCTTCCGTAAGGTCCTGAGGAAACCGAAGTGATGCCTTTCTCGCCGCCTGTCTTCACGAAAGGATGCGAAGGCAGATATTCAACAAGATGTTTCGCGACAGCGATAGGTCCTACTCCGGGTCCGCCGCCGCCGTGCGGAATCGCGAATGTTTTGTGAAGGTTTAGATGGCATACGTCCGCTCCTATCAATGCAGGACTCGTAAGCCCGACCTGAGCGTTCATGTTGGCACCGTCCATATAGACCTGTCCGCCGGATTTATGAATCACTTCGCATAACTCTACAATCGATTCTTCGAATACCCCGTGAGTAGAAGGATAAGTTACCATTATACCCGCGAGGTTGTTCTTGTTCTCTTCGGCTTTTTTCTTAAGGTCAGTCATGTCAATATTGCCATGCTCATCGCAGGCAACTACAACAACCTTCATGCCTGCCATCACCGCGCTTGCGGGATTCGTTCCGTGCGCCGAACTTGGTATGAGAACAATATTTCTGTGCGCTTCCCCTTTTCTGATAAAATATTCCCTGATAACCATCAGACCGGTGTATTCACCCTGCGCTCCGGAATTCGGCTGGAAAGAAATTCCCGCGAATCCTGTTATCTCGCAAAGGTCTCTGCCGAGTTCGTTTATCATTTCGATGTATCCTTTTACCTGGTCAGCAGGCGCAAAAGGATGCATGTCCGCAATTTCCGGATATGTCATGCCGAGCATCTCTGTAGCCGCGTTAAGTTTCATCGTGCATGAACCGAGAGGTATAATCGACCCTGTAAGCGAGAGGTCTTTGTTCTCGAGAGATTTTAAGTAGCGCATCATCTCCATTTCAGCATGATACCTGTTGAATATTTTATTCGTAAGATATTGAGTCTTTCTTTTCAGGTCTTCGGGAATATACTTAAAGGGCAAGGAAGCGAGTTCGTGTACTTTCGCGGTATCTTCCTTTCCTGTAAACAAAGAAGCGAGCAGCGCAATGTCTTCAGGTGTTGTAGTTTCGTCAATAGAAATTCCAATAAATCCGTTTCCGTATCTGAGGTTGATTTTATGCGCCTCCGCTTTCTTCCATATTTCCTTGATTGTCTTTTCGTCCGCTTTGATTTTAAGCGTGTCGAAGAAATTCACGTTGGTCTGCTCGAAGTTTGCCGCGGTAATCATTTCGTTTAGAGCCGCGGCGTATTTGTGAATTCTTACGGCAATGTTCTTAATGCCCTGAGGGCCATGATAAACAGCGTACATTCCCGCCATAATAGCGAGAAGTACCTGCGACGTGCAAATGTTGCTCGTGGCTTTTTCTCTCTTGATGTGCTGTTCTCTTGTCTGGAGAGCCATTCTCAACGCTCTCTTGTTGTGGGAATCAATCGTGATTCCGATAATTCTTCCGGGAATATGTCTCTTATATTCGTCCTTAGTAGCGAAATAAGCCGCATGCGGACCGCCGAATCCGAGAGGTATTCCGAATCTCTGAGTCGAGCCTACTGCAATGTCGGCTCCCATTTCTGCCGGTGTTTTCAGAATCGCGAGGCTCATCAAATCCGCCGCCGCTATTGTGAATATTCCCTTTTGTTTTGCTTTCGCGAAGAAATCTGTATAGTCGTAAATCTGTCCTTCGGACGCGGGATACTGCACGAGAACCGCGAACACGTCTTCCGTCAGTTCAAAAGTCCTGTGGTCGCCAACGACAACCTGAATACCTCCCGGCACCGCTCTTGTCTTTACGACTTCTATTGTCTGCGGATAGCATTCCTCCGATACGAAAATCACGTGCGAATTTGCTTTCGGGCCTTTGCGCAGAGACTTCGTCATAAGCATGGCTTCCGCGGCCGCGGTCCCCTCGTCAAGCAGCGAGGCATTTGAAATCGGAAGACCGGTCATATCCGCTATAACAGTCTGGTAATTTAACAGCGCTTCAAGCCTGCCCTGTGATATTTCCGCCTGATAAGGCGTGTATTGAGTGTACCAGCCCGGATTTTCAAGTACGTTCCTCTGTATTACAGCGGGAAGCGCCGCGGGAAAATATCCGAGTCCGATATAATTTTTATATAATTTATTTTTAGAAACTATCTCTCTGAGTTTACCGATGAAGCCGTGTTCGGTCATCCCTTCGCCTATGCCGAGAGGTTTCCCGCTTCTTATATTTTCAGGAATTGTTTCTTCGATTAGTTTATCAAGTGATTCCGCGTTTACTGTCCTGAGCATCTCGTCAATATCTTTTCCGCGCGGGCCGATATGGCGGGATTTAAAGCTGTCAAAAACCGGAGTGTCGTTCATATGATTATTTTTAGTTTGAGTTTTCGTGTATGAGTTTACGTCTTCAAATATAGAATTATTATTGAATAATCTAAATTCAGAAATTCGCGGCTGACGTAATTATGACGGAATACAAAAAAGAACGCATATTTGACATTTTGTTCCTAACCGGACTTTTTTAAACCAGTTTATATTCATGATATCCGTATAATCCTTCAGGAATGAATCTTGATGTTCTGATCTGACCTGACGTCCTGCCTGAAATAAGTATAGAGAAAACAGTTATAAGATTAATCAAACTGTACTTGTGTTTTATCAAATTGCTTTTTATTTTATCTATAATGGTATCAAAACGAAATATAGCGATATCAAAATTATCTGATTATCACGGCAAAACAAAACAATATTTTTATGCAAAAGAGGAAATCCGCGAAAAACACAGATATAACAAGTCCTTTAACTGGTTATGCTTATGTAGAAATTATTTACGATAATGACGGCGCTGTATCAGATTATGAAGTCCTTAACGCGAATACAGATTTCGAATATCTGACAGGAACGCAGATTAAGAAACTTTTAAAGAAAAAAGCGTCTGACATTTTTCCCGGTAACAAGGAACTGCATTCCCTGCTTCTTGGACTTTTCAATAACACATCAAACACAAAACAGAAGACTTCCGATTTTTACTTTTCGAAAAAACTGAACAGGAAATTTCAACTGGATACTTATTTCATGTACGACGGCTTTATTCTTTTTAAAATTAAAGACATTACAGAATCAGAAAAATCGGAAATAGCCCTTTTAAAAAGCGAAGAGCAGTTAAGATTCGCGCTCGAAGGAGCGAATGACGGAATTTGGGACGTAATGATGGATACAGGTAAGGTCTATATGAGTCCCCGCGGATGCAGGATACTCGGTTATGAATTCGAGGAACTTCCGAAAATCGCTAAAGTATGGAATGACCTTGTTCATCCAGATGACATGCCTGAAACTGTTAAAAGACTTGAAGAACATATAAGCGGAAAGGCGGAAGTTTTTGAGGTAGAACAAAGATTGAAGACAAAAGACGGCGGATGGAAATGGATACTAACGAGAGGCAAGGTGGTCGAAAGAGACTCTGAAGGAAAACCGAAACGCGCGACCGGAACACATACGGACATTTCAGAGCGCAAGAAAGTGGAAGAAGATTTAAAAGAAAGCGAAAGACGTTTCTCGCTTTTTTTCTATAACAGTTTTGACGCGATTCTTCTGACCTCTCCCGACGGCGGAATAATCTCGGCGAATCCTTCCGCTTGCAGAATGTTTCAGAAAACAGAGGAAGAAATTTGCAGAGGCGGGCGCAGCAAAGTAGTGGATATAAACGACCCGAGACTTCCCGTACTCGTCGGCTCGAGGGAAAAGCAGGGTTTCATAAATGGAGAACTTACCTTTGTAAAAAAAGACGGGACAAAGTTTGAAGGAGAATTCAGTTCCTCAATTTTTAAGGACAAAGACGGAAAGAACAAAACCGTAATGATAATCAGGGATGTTACTGAAAGAAAAACCGCGTTTGAAGCAGCTAAAAAATCCGCGGAGGAACTGGCACAGATTCTTAAAAACATGCTGAACGCGTTTGTCGTGTGGGATTCGGTTTTTGACAAAAACGGGAATTGCGTCAGTTTCAGTTTCGGCATGATTAACGATGCGTATGAAAAAATATCAGGAGTTAAACGCGAAGATGTAATCGGCAGGGACGTGCTCGACGTATGGCCTTATACTGAAAAGGAATGGATAGATACATACAGAGAGGTCGCGCTTACCGGAAAACCGAAAGTCTTTGAAATGTATCACGAACCGACGAATGGATGGTACCATTGCAATGCTTACAGGCCCACTGATTCTACCGACAGAATTTGTGTGGTTTTTGACAACATTTCAGAGAGGATTAAACGCGAAGAAGAGTTCCGGAATCTTAACCGCACCTATGCCGTAATCAGTCAAATAGGGCAGATGATAGTACGCGTTCAAAACAGGAATGAATTGTTCAGAAAAACCTGTGATATCTGTATCGAATACGGTAAGTTCAGGATGGCATGGATTGGCTTAATCGATGATTCTTCGGGTGTCGTTAAACCAGTTATCTGGAGCGGATATGAAAACGGATACTTCAGCGAAATTGTAAATATTACAATTAACGAAGACGAAAAAGGACGCGGGCCTACAGGAACCTGCATAAGAGAAAACCGTGCGGTTTATTGCAACGACATAGACACAAATCCGATGATGAAACCATGGCGCGAATTCGCGTTGGCAAGAGATTTCCATTCCTCAATCGCCCTGCCAATAAGTTTAAAAGGAAAAATTATCGGCGCCCTGACTATGTATTCCTCCTCTCCGAGTTTCTTTGACACTAAGGAAGTCAAACTCCTCGAACAAATTAAGGATGACATTTCTTATGCGCTGGAGTATCTTGAAACAGCGGAAGATAAAAGGGTGACGGATGTTTTAATTACCGAAAGCGAGGAAAAATACAGAACGCTTGTTGAAATTTCCACCGACGCGATATTTCTGAACGTCCGCGACAGAATCATTTACCTGAACAGCGCCGCTCTGAAACTCTTCGGCGCTGATACCATGGACGAACTTATCGGTAAATCCCCTATTATTCTTTATGACCATGAAGATAAAGATATGATTAAAAGGCGGATTAAAAAAGTGCTCAGTCTTAAAGGACCAGCCCCTCTGGTCGAGGAAAAAATAAGACGGCTTGACGGTAAACTTATCGATGTTGAAGTGTCTGCGACTCCTTTTATTCTAAGAGGAGAAAGAGCGATTCAGGTCATAATGAGAGATATTTCAGAAAAAAAACAAAAGGAGAAGGAACTAATCGAGGCTAAGGAGAATGCCGAAGAAATGAACCGCCTGAAATCAAATTTCCTTGCAAATATGAGCCACGAACTCAGGACTCCGATGGTAGCAATTCTCGGTTTTACGGAATTACTTTCTCAGAAATCATACGACAGTGAAGTTAAATACATGGCTGATTATGTGAATAAAGGCGCGCACAGGCTTATGAATACTCTTAATATGATCCTTGACCTTTCAAGAATCGAATCGAGCAGTATTGATTTAAACACAGTTATAACGGATTTATCAGAAATTACGAAAACAACTGTCGAACTATACAGAAATGAAGCCGAAAGAAAATCCCTTACTCTGATTACCGATTTAAATAACGAAGTGTTTTCCGATATTGACCCCACTCTTTTTGAAAAGATACTCGACAATCTCATACAGAACGCGATTATATACACAAAAAAAGGCAGTATAGAAATTTCAACAGGATACGAAACGATAGACGACATGAATTACTCATTCGTAAAAATTGCCGATACCGGCATAGGTATACCCGATGATAAGACAAAAATGATTTTCGAACCATTCAGACAGGTCAGCGAAGGCCTGAGCAGAAAATATGAAGGCACGGGTCTCGGTCTCTCGATAACGAAACGATACGTGGAACTGATGAACGGTACAATAACAGTATCCAGCCGGCTGGGTGTCGGTTCCGTTTTTACCGTGAGATTCAAGCCCGCTGTAAAAGCAGCAACGAATACAGAAGCAGAAATTTTTCCCGATTCTGAAGCGCCCGTCACCGGAAACGAAAACGGGAGAATTCTTCTTGTGGAAGACGATGATTTGAACGCTATCATGATGGGAGCGTACCTGAAAACTATCGGACAGTATGACCACGTTTTCTCCGGTGAAGACGCGGTGGAAATTGTGAAGAAAAACAAGTACACACTTATTCTGATGGATATCGGACTGAAACAGATGAACGGCATAGAAGCAATGAAGGAAATACGAAAGATTAAAAATTACGAGAAAATTCCTGTCGTAGCCGTTACTGCATTCGCGATGACCGGTGACAGGGAAAAATTGCTTGGTTACGGTTTTGACGCGTATCTTTCCAAACCTTTTTCCAGCGAAGAGATATTCTCGGTTATAAAAAAATATAACAAAGCGTGATATAAATTGATGTACAAACTATAACTATTTTGTATCCGCAAGTCCGCCAAAGGACGGAAAGACTTTTCATGACACCGATGCGGCATGCATTCTCATAAGTCTATTCAAAGTTTTTATTCATTTCCAAGCACATCTGTCCAAAACGTAAAAAATAAAAAAGGGTTAAGTTAGCCCCTGATATAT
>JAJTBN010000285.1 GCA_021286895.1 Bacteroidota bacterium
TTCGAAACGCCTGTCTGCTCAAGCCAGTTGCGCGCGTTATCGTACAAAACATCGGGATTCACGAACTGAGCCGCATCGAATTCCTTCTTGTTGAAAGGCTTCATGCTTCCCGCGGGAATCTGTACGTTCTTGATTTCCGAAACCGAAGTGGAAGTCGCCGGCTGAAGATAAATCTTGTCCGCGCCGCCCGCGTTCGATTTGAAGTACCACAACGGGAAATAATAGAAGTACTTCGCGGATATCACCGACAGTTTATCGAGGTCCTTCACCTGAAAATTTCCCGCCATCCAGCGCCTCAGGTTTCCCTCCGCCTGCTCTTCGGTAAAGTTGCAGGCAATCACAAAACGGTTTACGACCTTGCTCTTGTCGATGTAAATCGCCGAGCCGCAGAACTGGCATTCGAGAAACCTCCCGTCCGGCGGTATATCGTTCTCGCCCGCGCACTGCGGACATACAATTTTTGATTGCGTAAGTTCCTGCATGGTTTTTACAATTAGTAATTAGTAATTAATAATTAATAATTACTTTTAATTATTCTGAAAACAGGGACGAAACCCTGATGTTATTTTCTCTGTTACCGAGAGTCTCCCCGTTCTTTGGGGGACTCTCGGTGCGGTTTTTGGCGTAACACCCGAGAGTCCCCGGTTAAAACCGGGAGACTCCCGGATACGAACTACATATTTTCAGAAATTTATAATTAATAATTACTTTTTTAAAATTGCCCCTGCCTTCGGGCAGGGGAAAACATATTTTAAAGAATAGGGCTTTAGCCCCAAAATTTATATTTTTCAATTGCCCCCGCCTTCAGGCGGGGGAAAACATATTTTAAAGAATAGGGCTTTAGCCCCAAAATTTATATTTTTCAATTGCCCCCGCCTTCAGGCGGGGGAAAACATATCTTAAAGAATTGGGCTTAAGCCCAAAAACTAAATTATAATTTCGAGAGCAAATCTTTCTTCTTCGTGTCGAACTCCTCTGGAGTTATCAGCCCGTTTTCTTTCATCTTGCCGAGTTTCTCTATTGTTGCCATAATTTCGTCCGCCGACATCTTCGGCTGCTGCTGTTGCTGCTGGCCTCCCTGCTGCTGATTCATATTGTTCATCATGCCGCCCATCATATTCGCCATCATCATTCCCGCGCCCATACCCGCGCCCATTCCTGCCATTCCGCCGCCGCCTTCATTTTCGGCAGCTTTCTCGAGCGACTGCGCCGCTTTGAACTTCATGTACTGGTCAAGATTTCCTACCGCGCCCATTGAACTTCTTTCGTTTATCTTCTCCTGAACTTCTTCCGGAGGAACAATTCCGGATATTATAAAATCCGTAAGTTCAATTCCGTGAGAGGTGAAGAAATCCGTAACCGCGGCCTTAACTGCCGTCTCTATCTGCGGATAGTACTGCGCCAGGTCGAATATTGTTTTAAGATTCTGACCGAGAACAGTGTTGAGGCGCGATACGATACCGTCTCTCAGATAATCTTCAATCTCGTCGGTTGTGAATAAGCCCTGAGTCGAAACCAGTTCCATCATAAACTGTCTCGCGTCCTTAATCCTTATCGAGAATTTTCCAGAAGCGCGCAGCTGGACGAACGTCAGTTCGGCGTCGCGGAAGTTTATCGGCGATTTTGTTCCCCACTTCAGGTCGATGAATTTCTTCATCGAGATGAAATACACCTGCGCCTGGAACGGCGACGTGCCCCCGAAAGGCAGGCTTATGAGTTTGGTAAGGAACGGGATGTTTTCGGTCGTAAGAGTATGCCTTCCCGCTTCGAATTCATCGAGAACTTTCCCGTCTCTGTAGAATAACGCTTTCTGCGAATCCTGCACGATTAACTGTGTGCCGAGTCTGAAAGCCGCCGAGCCGTCCTGCGGTTCGCGGTGAACCATCGTTCTTCCCGTCTCGTCGAAAAATTGCATTACGTCTATTAAAGCCATCTTCGTTTAATTTTAAATTATAAATTTTAGATTTTAAATTAATTTGATTATAAATTGCTCAGGATATTCTCACGGTCGTTGAATTTCTGAATAAGACCATCAAGAGTCGCGCCTATCTTCGATACGGCATCCTGAATATTGCCGCCGGTTTTGCTCCCGTCCTCGAGTTCCGAGAACAACCCGCAAACGGATTCAACGTCTGTCAGAAGCGCTTCGTCGAAATTATAAAGCGCAGTAAGTTTATCTTCTTTAACTTTAACGACGTCGAAAGCGCCGCTGTATCCGCGCGCGGCGGACTTGAACTTCGCGATTGCAGTTTCATTCTTCTTGTCAATCTTGTCGATGTTCGCGGTTTCGAACAGCCGTCCAGCGGAAGAAAGGTTTGATACTGAATTGGTAATTTTTGTTTTGTTCGATTCGAGTTTCAGCGCCAGTTGATTGCGGAGTATTGTGTCGAGTTCGCGCGAATTATCGCGATTGACGTAGCCGTCGTACCCCGGAATAAGCCGCTTCATTCTTTCAAGAAACGACTCGTTACCCTGAACTTTGTTGAGTTTTGATTGTAAATCCATATGTTCTCCCTTTAAACCTTTAAGATTGGAAAAATAAAATTAAGAGTAAAGTAAAATAAAACCCAAAAAAACCCCGTTTTCGCACGGCCATTTTTCAGATCTGATAAGTTTTAATTTAAAAATTCTAAAACTTTTCAGGGAGTGTAAATAATTTTGTGTAAATGATTAAAAAAGCATAGTAAAGGAAAAGG
>JAJTBN010000286.1 GCA_021286895.1 Bacteroidota bacterium
TCAATCAGGACACGCCGGATGAGATTTTTAACATGCGAACTGATTTGTGTACCGGCGCCGTCCGAGAGAAGAATATTCCCTGTAGTATCAATTAACTTAATTTCAGAATAAGAATAAACCGTTTTAAATGAATTAAAAGAAGAGAGGATATCGTCGATATCGGACTTAGCCGCGATGCCTTTAAGAATTTTTTCAGTAACCCTTGGTACGATGACATTCCGTCTCAAGACTCTGCCGTCGGCAATGCGTTCGAAGCGCCACGAGTCAATTTCATGGATTTTCAACTGGGCGACGGAAATAAGGCCTTTTTGAATTTCACGGGTTTTCTCGTCTCTATATTTATCGTAATATCTGTAGAAAATGAAGACGAGAGTCAGAAAAACAAGAAAGTAAATCAGGACAGAATATTTAGAATATACAGTTTTTTTAATCCGCCGCGACGAGGCTGTATTAGATTCCATAGTAATAAGGGTTAATGGAATTTCTTATGCAAACCGACAATTAAATAAAAGTAACTAATTAGGCAAAAAAATACAAATGGTAATAAATAGCACAGGAAATATGTGTCATAACATATAAATCAGAAAGCGAAAGAGACAGGGTTAACGCGCGTTAACACGGTCTTCAGGAACCGGCTCATAAACATATCAATGAATGTCAAAAGCGGGGTGTACGTTATTGTTTTTCAGAGACAAAATTTTAAAATTTGTAATTATTTTGATTAATAATCGGAATTATTTTATGGATGTGAGTTTTTCGACTGTTTGTTTCTTGTTTTCGTCATTGACGAGGACGAGTACGATGTCACCTTCTTCGAGGTATGTGCTTCCGTTTGGGACGATGTATTCGTCGTTTCTGTAAACTACGGTGACGAGGGAGCCTTCGGGCAGGTTGATTTCAGCGAGGCTGAGTCCCGATATTGCGGAGTTCGCCGGTATTGTTATGTCGGCGAGTTCGTTTTTCATTTTGGCGCCGGGGATGATTTCAAGAGGGAGTTTCGGTTTCTTCGCGCCTGTTTCTTCCACTCCGAAGAGTTTAGCGACCGCGGGTATTGACCAGCCCTGTATAAGAGCCGATGATATTGTGATGAAGAAGACAAGGTTGAAGAGCATTGAAGACTGTTCGATTCCAGCGAGCACGGGGAATGTCGATAGTATAATCGGCACCGAGCCTCTTAATCCTACCCAGGAGATGAATGATTTTTCCCTGAAAGAGAATTTCGAGAAGAGTAGGGATACGAACACGCTGAGGGGTCTTGCAAGGAAAATCAGTATTGCGGAGAACAAGAGTCCGATTCCCGCGACCGGGAGGAGGCGCGAGGGATACGAAAGCAATCCGAGGACAAGGAACATAACTATCTGGCTCATAAGAGCGATGCCTGAAAAGAATCTTTTAAGAGATTTTTTCTGAATGAATTCGCTGTTCCCTACCACAATAGCCGATATATAGACGGCAAGGTATCCGTTTCCTTTCAGTATTGAAGCGAGGGCGAAGATAAAGACTGCGAAGGCGATGCTGAACACGACGTAGAGGTTTTCCTGCTGGAGGTGAATTTTGTTCATCAGCAAGATGAGCAGTTTGCCGAACACATATCCGAGGAGTATTCCGATTCCGAATTGCAGGAGAATTTCGAGAATTATGAATCCGCCGGGATTATGCGTGCCGGCTATTATGCCTACGAGAGTTACGGTGAGAAATACCGCCATGGGGTCGTTGCTTCCCGATTCGAATTCGAGAAAAGGTCTGACGTTTCCTTTTAGGCGAATGCTTTTCGAGCGAAGGACTGAGAAAACCGCGGCGGCGTCGGTTGACGATATAACGGCGCCGAGGAGCATGCTTGTGAAGAAATCGAAGTGCAGTATGTAATACGCGAACAGTCCGACTACGGAGGCGGCGATGACGACGCCGAGAGAGGCGAGGCTGACGCCGCTCCACATTATTTTTCTTGTGCTTTTCCAGTTAGTGTCAAGACCGCCCGAAAAGAGAATGAAGACGAGGGAGATTATTCCGACTGCCTGCGACAGGCTGTAGTCTTCGAAATATATTTTTCCGGGTCCGTCGGAGCCCGCGAGCATTCCGATGACGATGAAGAGCACGAGCGCCGGAACGCCGAGGTTATCGGACACGCGCGACAGGAGCACGCTTGACAGCACGAGAAACGAGACTATGAGCAATATTACTGTGAAAGCGTCCAAGGTGAAAATGACAGTGATTTATTTTCAAGATAAGTTTAAACTCAGAAAATTTCAATCTGAAATGGAAAGAAAAAAAGGCTCCCGGAGGAGCCTTAAAAGTAACAAAAAGAATATAGTTTCACTAACTACGATAGAATAATATGCAATGCGGAATGAAATGTCAAGTAGATAAAAATAGGAGTTAGGAGTTAGGAGTTAGGAGTTAGGAGTTAGGAATTTGAGACTTCTGAAAAACAATGCTTGCAGGCTATTTTAGTAGCCCCACCTTTTAAGACGGAATGAAAGAGAAACCAGACAAAAGTACTTCAGTCTCTGGTAATAAAAATCCCGGGGCTAAAGCCCGGTATTTGTGAAATTCTTTGACCCCACTCTAAAGAGGCTGTGTGAAAATTCAAAATCAATGGACAGAATTTTGATCCTGTAAAGTTTTTTGTGTTTTTGGAAAACTGCATTTAATTAAACCTGCAC
>JAJTBN010000287.1 GCA_021286895.1 Bacteroidota bacterium
GAAAAAATGACGATAAATTCTTTAACGAGAACCGTTTTTCAGAAGTCTCTAATTACTGACTCGGAAAACTTTATGTCCCGGCTCTTCAATTAACTATTGACAGTTAACAATTAGAGTTTTCTTCTAACTACCGCGTTCGGCGTCTACCCCGAGTACCCGGGGCGTCCCGATTTATCGGGATAACCACTAACCGCTAACCACTAACCACTAACCACTAACCACTAACCACTAACCACTGTTCTTAAAGGATCACTCTCTGCCAAACAAAGTATACCTCGTCTGTGCCGAGAGTACAGACTTGCGCAGGCGTATGCTCTTAGGCGTCACTTCCACCATTTCGTCTTCATTTATGAACTCAATCGCTTTCTCGAGCGTCATTGCCGATACGGGGGTGAGTATTATTCCTTCGTCCTTGCTCGACGCTCTCATGTTCGAGAGTTTCTTCGGTCTGCACGCGTAAACGTTGATATCGTTGTCGCGGTTATGCTCGCCTACTATCATTCCTTCGTAAACCGCTTCGCCGGGAGCTACAAAAAGTGTTCCTCTCGGTTCCAGATTGAACAACGCGTATCCCGTTGTTTCGCCTTCTCTGTCGGATACAATCGAGCCCGTCATCCTCAAAGGATAATCGCCCCTGTATTCTTCGTATCCGCGAAGGTAACTGTTCATTATTCCCGTGCCTTTCGTATCCGTAAGGAATTCGTTTCTATATCCGATAAGCCCGCGCGAGGGAATCGAGAATTCGATTCTGACTCTGCCGGTACTGTGATTCACGAGGTTAATCATTCTGCCTTTTCTCTGTGAGAGTTTGTCGGTGACGATTCCTATAAACTGTTCGCCGCAGTCGATGAACAGATGTTCAATCGGTTCGAGTTTCTTTCCGTTCTTTTCCTTGTAAATCACGTGCGGTCTGCCGACGCTTAATTCATATCCTTCGCGTCTCAGTGTTTCGATAAGTATAACCATCTGAAACTCGCCGCGTCCTTTAACGATGAAACTGTCGGCGCTGTCGGTGTCTTCAATCTTCAAAGCGACGTTTCTGAGCGTTTCCTTGAAAAGTCTTTCCCTCAATTTTGTCGACTGTACATACTTGCCTTCTCTACCCGCGAACGGCGAAGTGTTAATCGAGAACACCATTGAAATCGTAGGTTCGTCAACGGCGACTCTTCTAAGAGCCTTCGGGTTCGACTGCGAGCATATCGTATCGCCGATGTGTACGTTTTCTATACCAGCCATTACGACAATATCGCCGGGTTCAGCCGATTCGACCTCATTGAGAGAAACGCCCTGGTAAACCTGAAGTTTCGAAATCTTGAGCGGCAAAGCCGCGCCTTCCTCATTGATGCAGACGAGCGTATCATTAATCTTCGCGGTGCCGTTGGCGACTTTGCCGATTGCAAGTCTTCCAACGTAATCAGAATAATCAAGGTCGGCTACGAGCATCTGGAAAGTTTCGTCGGGATTGTGAGCCGGTCCCGGAATCACTTTCATTATTTCCTCGAAGAGAGGTCTAAGGTCTTTGCCTTCGTCGGACAGGCTGCGCATGGCGAAGCCCTGTTTTCCTACGGCGTAAAGAACCGGAAACTCAATCTGTTCTTCCGTCGCGTCGAGATCGATAAACAAATCATAAATCTCGTCAAGAACTTCCGCGGGGCGGGCGTCTTTTCTATCAATCTTATTTATGACAACAATAATTTTCTTTTTCGATTCGAGGGCTTTCTTCAGTACGAACCTTGTCTGGGGCAGAGGTCCTTCCGACGCGTCGACGAGCAGAATCGCGCCGTCCACCATCATAAGCGCTCTTTCCACCTCGCCGCCGAAATCGGCGTGTCCGGGAGTATCGAGAATGTTTATCTTAATGCCTTCCCACGTCACCGAGCAGTTTTTAGCGGCGATAGTAATTCCTCTTTCGCGTTCGAGGTCCATGTTATCCATCAGTCGTTCTTCCACTTCCTGATTGGACCTGAAGAGTCCGCTTTGCCTGAACATATGGTCAACCAGAGTCGTCTTGCCGTGGTCAACGTGCGCGATAATCGCGATATTTCTTAAATTTTCGTTCGTTTTTAGTGCTTTTGTCAAACTTTATCCTTTTTTATATACGTTTTAACCTAAAATACCTCATTTGAATTTCATATGATATGTAATTTCAATGTTTTATTTATACAGGAGTTTATTTGCGGAATTATCCGTGCCGAAACTAAAATGCGTCAGGCTTGTTATATAATAATAAATTTCTAAATCAAAGGGGAGAACAACATGATAATCGTCCGCAACGTTTTCCGGCTGAAGTTCGGAAAAGCCAAAGAAGCAAAAGCTCACATCAAGGAAGCAGTCGAATTCAACAAATCTTTCGGATTGAAACATGTCCGCGCGATGATTGATTTGACAGGTCCTTCATACACGCTCGTCTTCGAGACGGGTCATGATTCGCTTGCTTCGTTTGAAGCAGACCTCGGCAGGATATTCGCCGACGAGAAGTGGGGAGAGATGTACGAAAAACTCAAACCGTTTTGCGAATCGGGATACCGCGAAATATTCACGGTCGTCGAGTAACCGCATTTAATCTTTTCGTATACGGGAGCCCCTCTGTTTAGAGGCTGTGTGAAAATTCAAAATCAATGGACAGAATTTTTTTTACATTATA
>JAJTBN010000288.1 GCA_021286895.1 Bacteroidota bacterium
GTTCAATTACCTGGACTACCGGCTTAAGTTATCCTGGTGGTGTAATGTGGAAATGGGATGCAGCCCCCTGGAATAATGGTCAGATTATTGCGACAACCGGTACAAACGGTACATCCAGTTCAACATGGTGGACACCTGCAACACCTAACCCGTGTTATGCATACAATCCTGCTACAGATGTTTGGACAGCAAAGATTAACCTTGCCACACCTGTACTCGGAGCCTATGTCGGCAGCACTAAACTTGGAAATACCTGGAAATTGTTAGTTGCGTCAGGATATACCGGTGCCGCAGCTGTTACAAATACCCAGATATTCACAGAAATAGTAACAGGTATTAGCAATCCGATTAACGGTGAAACTCCGAGCAAATACGCGATTTCGCAGAACTATCCGAACCCGTTCAACCCCGTAACAAAGATCAATTACGCTCTGCCGAAATCAGGTCTCGTTACGATGAAGGTCTATGACATTCTCGGTAAGGAAGTCGCGACACTCGTAAACGAAGTTAAGAACGCCGGATACTATTCAGTTGAATTCAACGCTTCAACACTTGCAAGCGGTATGTATTTCTACAGGATAGAAACAAACGGCTTCAACGAAGTAAGAAAAATGATGCTTATCAAGTAATCATTAACTTATAGTTTTACAAAGCCCCTTTGCTGAAAAGCGGAGGGGCTTTTTTTTTCAATTAGCAATTAGTAATTAGTAATTAGTAATTATTGACTTCTGAAAAACAATTCAATTCAACTTTGTCATCCCGGCGAAGGCCGGGATCCATAACAGGAATACACTTTTTGGTTTTGCCTTTTTCGAAATATATTGTTTTTCAGAAGTCTCTAATTAGTAATTAGTAATTGAAGAGCCGCGAGTATTTTATATAGTATTGTATAAAAGAAGCTATATTATAGAAACTATATTTAAGAATTCATATAAAAGAAGCTATATAATACAAACTATATAAAAGAAGCTATTTAAAAGAAGTCTTATAGTAGAATCTTTTAATTACTAATTATTAATTAGAGACTTCTGAAAAACCCTGTTTTGTAAAAAGCGCAAAATCAAAAAATGCATTTCTGTTATGGATCCCGGCCTTCGCCGGGATGACAAAGTTGAATTGAATAGTTTTTCAGAAGTCTCTAATTACTAATTGAAAAAAACTGCCTTTTTTATTCTTACCGTAATGGATATTTTTATTTTTCTTCGTCAACAAACATAAAGAATATGAATAAATTAACCATCGAGAACCTTATAGAGAAAAATCTAATCAAGGGGAAAAGAGTACTTGTAAGAGTTGATTTCAACGTTCCTCTTGACGAGAACAGAAACATAACCGATACAAAGAGAATCGTGGAGAGCCTTCCGACGATAAAAGCGATAATCAGCAACGGCGGTAAATGCATATTGATGAGCCATCTCGGCCGCCCGAAAGGCGAAAAAAATCCGAAATACTCGCTTAACGTTGTTGCGGAATTTCTGACTTCGGTTCTGAACAGACCTGTGCTGTTTTCGGATGACTGTATAAGCGCGGATAACGCGAATGTAATAGAGAATATGCAGGAAGGCGACGTTTTGCTTCTTGAAAATCTGAGGTTTTACAAAGACGAGGAAAAAAACGTCCCTGAATTCGCGGAGAAACTCGCGTCATACGGAGACATATACGTAAACGACGCGTTTGGCACCGCTCACCGCGCTCACGCGTCCACGGAAGGCGTAACCAAGTTCATTAAGACATGCGCCGCGGGTTATCTGATGGAAAAAGAACTGAAATATCTTTCGGCCGCTATAACGAACCCGAAACGTCCGCTCTGCGCGATTCTCGGCGGTTCCAAGATTTCCGGCAAGATAGACGTGCTCGACAATCTGTTGAACATTGCGGATAAAATCCTGATAGGCGGCGGAATGATGTTCACTTTCTACAAAGCGATGGGACTGAATATCGGGAAATCAATACTTGAAGAGGACAAGATAGAACTGGCAAAACAGGTAATTGAAAAGGCAAAGACGTTAAAGAAAGAACTTCTTCTTCCGTCTGACATGATAATAGCGGATAAGTTCGACAATGCCGCGGACACGAAGGTCATCGCGTTTGATAAAATGACAGACGAATTCAACGAGTGGATGGGGATGGACATAGGACCAGAGACCATAAAAAAATACAACGGCGAAATATTATCTTCGAAAACAGTTGTATGGAACGGGCCTATGGGAGTTTTCGAAATGGACAGTTTCTCAAAGGGCACTTTCGGAATTGCTAAAGCTCTTGCCGAAGCCACAAAGAACGGCGCCGTTACAATAATCGGCGGCGGCGATTCGGCAGCGGCAATAGCAAAGGCGGGACTTGAGAAGCAAGTTTCTCATGTCTCGACCGGCGGAGGCGCGTCTTTGGAGTTTCTTGAAGGAAAGAAACTGCCGGGCGTTGAAGCGCTTACTGACAAATAACGAATGCAATCATTTTTTGAATTTGTAACCTGACAAAATATTTTTGTTAAATCTGACAAAGCCTTCATCATCACTGATGAAGACTTTGTCATTTCTGAAAGAATCCCAGTCTTCAATATTTATAGTTCCGTTATCGCTGATTCGGGTTCCGTTATCGCTGATTCGGGTTCCGTTATCGC
>JAJTBN010000044.1 GCA_021286895.1 Bacteroidota bacterium
CCGCGTTTCTTAATGGAATGTATATAAGTATAAGACCGATTATCGCAAGAATTACAAATCCGATAAGTAAAGGCGGTTCCGCGAAAATCTGCGGAATCTTGAATTCCGCTATCTTGAACGGCGCGAAGCCGAGACCGGTAAGAGCCTCACCGGCAATGAATCCCGACGCAAGCAGGATCCCGACGTTTTCGATTCTTACTTTCTGTGCTTCATTTAATTTTTTCTTCTTTACGAGCATGTCAAGAATTCCCTTTATAATACCGCCGATGAATATGGCGAATGTCGTTTCAAGAGGAAGGTACATACCGACCGATACAAGCATCGGGCTTTTTACCTGCATCATTATGAATGCCAGACCCATAAGAAGTCCGACGATAATGAGCGACCATGCCATCTTGCCGCCGACGATACCCTGCGAGAGCATCGCCATAAGACCCGCCTGAGGAGCGGAAAGATTCTTGCTTCCGAAACCGCCCTGATAGTTCTGCTGAATGCCCTGAGCGATGTCGGCCTGATTAAGAAGATTGAGTACGTAGAACATTACGAGACCCGATACAACGACGCCGATAATATCGCCGACCTGCATCTTCCAGGGCGTACCGCCGAGGATGTGTCCCGCTTTTAAGTCCTGAAGCATTTCACCCGCTACCGCGGCCGCTACGCAGACGATTGCCGCTACGCCGAGCACCGAGGCTACGCCGCCATGCTGCGCGTCAACGCCGATTACAACGAGTATCAATGCCGTCGTTACAAGCGCCGTAAGCGTAAGTCCGCTGATGGGGTTATTCGATGAACCGATAATTCCTACAAGATAACCCGAAATAGCCGCGAAGAAAAACGCGAGTATTATAAGTATCGTCGCCGAGGCGAGAGATGGAACTATGCCCGCTCCGAATACGAAGTATGTAATGCAGAATGTTACTATTGCGACGAGGATTATACCCGCCATTATGTATGAAAAACTTAAATCCTTTTCTGTTCTTGAAACCGTTCCGTGTCCGCCCGACGCCGCTTTCTTTACGTCGCCGATTGAACGCTTAAGACCCGCGAAAAGAGATTTTCTCATGTTGAAAAGCGTGAACGACGCGCCCATGAGCATACCGCCGATTGCGATAGGCCTTACGATGAATCTCCAGACCTGATTTATCTGAAACGCTGGGTCGGAAAGAGTTTCAACGCTCTTGCCCGTAAGAAGCGCCCATTCCTTAATGAAATTTACGTCGCTTATGTACGGATAAATGAAATAATAAATTATTGGTGTCAGAAGACCCCATGCGAGAAGACCGCCGCTGAAGTTCAGCGAAGCGTATTTCGGTCCGATGATATAACCGACACCGATGTACGCCGGACTTATGCCCGGAGAACTTATGAGCATGCCGCCTTCGGCGTTTATGTTTGTTCCGGGAATTTTAACCTTGCCGAAGAACGCGTAGAATTTTTCCCACGAGGCCGCGAAGAAATTAATCTGGCCGAGGAACTGAATTAACGCGCCGATACCCATCGCGCTGAATAAGAACTTGGAACCGCCGCCGCCGCCCTGTCCTGATTTGTGGATTTCGGCTGCCGCTGTCGATTCGGGGAAAAGTAAATCCTGGTCTTCGACCATCACCCTTCTCAAAAGAGCGACGAACATAATACCAAGAATACCGCCTGAAATCAGAATTACGGTCGCGGTCGCGTGATTTGTCATTGAAATGTTTTTCGGATCCCAGATACCCGCGATGAAAAACGCCGGAAGCGTGAATATCGCGCCGGCCGCTACTGATTCACCGATTGATCCGACTGTTCTGACAAAATTCTCTTCGAGAATGTTGCCCTTGAATACCTTAAGAATTGCCATCCCCAGCACCGCGGCGGGATAAGTTGCCGCTATCGTCATACCCGCTTTCAACCCCAGGTACGCGTTCGCCGCGCCGAGAACTACCGCCAGTATCAGACCGATTATCAACCCGCGGATTGTAAACTCCACCAGATTTGTCTCTGCCGATATGTACGGTACAAATTTCTTTTGTTCGGACATAATTTTAATTATTTAATTAGGTATATATAAATGATGTATATGATTGATTTTGATTACGGTAGTGAAATAAAACCGTTTTGGAAAACGGATATATGTTTTTCAAATAATTGAAACCCAATTTTGTACGTAAAATTATAAAATCTGCTTAAATTATGAATTTAAAGCGTAAGTTTCAATTCTACTTATTTTTGGACAGCCGGTTTTCGCTTTTGAGTTGATTTATTCGAATTAAAGGTTACACTCCCCGTCTGCCGCCCCACAGGTCGATGTGAAGCCGTCCGGTGAAATTGTATCCGTACTTTTTGCAGAGTTCCGCGGTTATTGCGGAGTTTTTATTGATATCCTCCCTGTTTATTCCTTCCGGCATCAGATATACATCCCTGTCAGAAAATCCCGCTTCTTTCTGAAGTAGTTTAATCTCGGCAATGTCTTCTTCTCCGCATACGACAAATTTCCATTGTATGTCGAATGTGCCTTTTCTGAAATTCTCTTCGTACTGCTTCAGCGCGGGAATGTTCAGACGGTTGAGCGAGTGGGATTTTTCGTATTCGGTGCCGTACGGGACGGATGTTGAAAGTTTCGGGCTGACGCTCGCGAGGCTGATATGATTAATGAAATTCGAAACGATTGTTCCGTTCGTTTCTAAAGTTATATACGCGCCGAGTTTCTTCAATTCCCGGCATAAGATATCAAGTTCTTCTTTCTGCACTGACGGCTCGCCGCCGGTTATGACCGTGTCCGCCGCTCCGGACTTTTTATACTCTTCAATAATTTTATCAACCTGAACGTCTCCGAGGTTTTTTTCATCTCCGGGATTCCAACTCGTGTACGGCGTGTCGCACAGATTTCCGCTTTTGAACCTGCATCTCAGGTTGCAAAAATTTGTCCTGATAAAGAAAGAAGGGACGCCTGTCCGCTTCCCTTCTCCCTGTAATGAATAAAATAATTCTGAGATTCTCATTTTTTCGAATTCAAAGGTCCGGCAAGATTCTTGTAGGAAGTGAGTTCCGCTTTTACCGAGCCGATTATTACGTCAAGTTGCACCTTGACCGGAATTTTCCTGTCGTCATCCGAAATCCATACGGCAATGTTTTCCGCTTTTTTAATAAGAGCGCCTTCCTTAACGAGAGGCTGAACAATAACACAGCGGAAATCTCCGGCCGAAACATCGGCTTCATCCCTGTCGAGTATCTTTACGGTAAGGTCATAAGAGGCGTCGTTGTAAAAACTGTTCATCGTGAATTCATCGCCTTTGTTCATCGACGCTATATTCTGTGTTCTGGCGTAATAAAACGCGCTGATAACATCGAGCACATATTTCTTAATCGCGTACTCCGCGTCGGGTTTCTTCTCGCCTTTTACTGTCGTCGTCGTGTTGACTTTCAGATTCTCGTGATCGAATATCGCCGTAAAATCCCTCGTATAATCGCCCTCGCGTATGTACTGCTCAAACTTCCAGGGGAAAAGCCCTTCGGCGTCGAGATAACACTTGTACATATCGGAAATCTTGTAAACCCATTCGAAACTCGCGGCGGAATTTATTTTTATGGAAATGTCGTAGCAGTTTCTGTTGTTTATAGTTATGAAGTTGGGCGCAATTTCCATTACGACGTTTCCCGCCGTCAGAAATCCGTAACTTATTTCAAACTCAAGCCTTTCACCCAGTCCGAAAGCGTTCTGCGAAACCTTCCTGAATCCCTTGGTCGTGTCCTGCGCGAAACTGCCGCAGGCAATAAAAGCGGTCATTAAAAGTACAAAAACAATTTTAATCTTCATTTTTTCTTTTTTCTATTTTAACCCTAAATTATGAAAAATGTTTCAAAGTTATTGTCAAAAAATTATTGATTTATTTACGAAATACATAATTCTCACCACATTAAGGGGAATCCTTCTTGACGTTTCCAAGAGTCTCCCCGCTCTTTTGGGGACTCTCGGATACAATAAAATATTTCTGATGTCTATCTGATTAATGAATCCCGGACCAGCATGCTCCGGACTTTCTCCATTACACTCCCGGTATCGATTGTGCTCATATCATCCCCGGATTCCGGGGTGATAATTACCGCATTATCGCTCAAAGGTCTCCATCTTTCCGGATTCATCGGCGCGGAATTCGGATAAAAACCCGCGATGTTTTTATTCAGCGCTCCCGCTATGTGTATCGGACCTGTCGAATTGGATATAAACAACTTTGATTTATCTATAAGTATCATCAATTGCCTGAGTCCGATTAAGCCGGCAGCGTTGAAAATATTTTTCCCCGTTTCAACAAACTTATCCGCAAGTTCCCTTTCCTGTTTGCTCCCTGTTATCACAATATTATAATCACTGAACTCCCCGGATATTTTCCGGGAAAGTTCTCTCATTTTTTCTACAGGTAAATCATAAGCCGAACCTTTGCTGCCCGGGTGTATAATTAAAAAATTTGATTCGATGTCGAACCCGCTGCCCGAAAGTATTTTTTTCACTTCATCGTATTCAGAAGAGGTGTATGAAAAGTAAAATTTCTTTTCATACGAAATATCTTCAGTTAGAAATTTAAGCAGATTAAGATTATAATCCGACTCATGCTTTACCGAATGTTTCCTGTGTTCCTTTATTCTGCGGTTGAAAAGAAAAGAATACCACCTGTATCCCGTCCCCGCTCTGATTGGAATTCCGGCTTTCGAAAAATACCGCGCGAGTTCGAATCGGGGGAAAACCGAAAACGCGATATCAAATTTTCTTTCCCTCAGCAAATCAGTAAGTGTGTTTCCTTCGAAATCTTCCGCGTAAACAATCTCATCTAAATCTTTATAACCTTCGATAAGATTTTCAAGACGCCTGCTGATAAGAAAAGTAATTCGGCTTCCCGGAAGAAGCCGTTTGATTTCGTTTATTAGAGGAAGAGTGAGGATGACATCGCCGATTTTATCGGTCCTCGATACCAGTACTCTCAGCCCTTTCTTGGATTTTAACTGCTCGTATGATTCCCGCATCGGGAAAAATTATTTCTTGTCTTTGTATGAAAGCACGAGGTCAGTCTCGTTTGTTTCGGGTTTGTAACTCATCATCATTTCCACCGCCCTCTTGTCCTTGTTCCATTTAATCATTCCTCCCTTGTCGTTCATAAGGTCTTCTGAGCCCTGCTCCTGAATGAATCCGCTCTTCGTCATTTCCGCTTTATAGAAGTTGACGATATCCGCGGGCTTTCCTTTCACGACGAAAGTCACCGTAGTTCCTTCCGATTGGTTATAAATCGAACCGTGGCATGTCGAATTTTGCGGAACGGGAATATCTTTCGGAAAATCTTCCGGCAGTCCCGACTTCATCCCGAGGTCGTTCCCGTCCTGTTTTCCTTCATCCTTCTTTGTATTATCGGTTACTTTATCGGGAGTCTTGTTATCGGTCTTTATTTCTTCTGTTTTCTTCTGGTCCTGGTCTCCTGCGGGCTGGTTTTTTCCGCAGCCAAAACTGATTAAAATGAATAAAGATAAGATAAGAGGTAATAACTTTTTCATATATTCTCCAAATATTAAAAAATACCCCGCCTCATAATCGAAGCGGGGTCTGTAATCAATTGTTGCAGCGTACGGCAGTGAACGTACCCGCGACCCAGCTCTTCTTGTCGTCCTTGAAACACATCGCGATTTTTCCCTTAACAAAATCATCATCCATCTCCGTTATAACGAGAGCGCAGTTCCATGCGGGAGTGACTCTCTGCATATTGTCGTTTACCGTAGTATTATAATCGCCCGTAAATCCGTCCATGTTTTTCGCGAACGCGTCCTTGACGAATTCTCCTTCCTTGAAATCGCTTCCGATTCTTGTCAGGTGAAAAGCGTTGTCGTTCTCGATGAATCCGCATTTGTTCTTCGGACTCTTGTCGCTGAAATTAAAAACGTTGTCGTTAGACCCGCGCCAGTGTTCGAAGTTAACGTATTCAAACTTGATTTCCTTTCCGTCTATAAATCCCCTGACGGGAAAATCTGGTATATCCCTGACGCTTAAGTTTTCTTTCCAGCTAAATGTAGCATTGGGGTCAGTTTTAATATTTACTTTTTCTTCCTTTTTTCCGCAGGAAGAAACTGCCGCCGTTATCAGTATTATTAATAGTAACTTATAAAATTTATGCACAGGCAAGAGAAATTATTTGCAAAATTTCATAAATCTATCATTTATTCTGCCCCAGTGCAAGTTATTAATAAAGTTATCAATGTACTTGGCTCTTCCGGGACCGTCCTTGTGATAGTAGGCGTGTTCGAACACGTCGCAGGGAATAAGAGGAACGCCGCCCCATATTGCGCCGTAGTGATGCTCGTCAACGAGCACGTTAAGCATTCTGCCGCTGTAAAGCCTGTCGAAAACGAGCACTCCCCAGCCGGAAAGTTTCGCCGCGAGAGCGGTCGCCTTGAAATCTTCTTTCCACTTTTCGAAACTTCCGTATTCTTTTACTATCGCGTCGACAACTTCCTTGCCTTTTGAAGGGTCGCCGTCTCCGCCGAGAACTTCCCAGTAAACGTCGTGCAGAAGCGCGCCGCCGTGGTTCCATGTCATTCTTCTCTTTAGTTCGCCGACACCGGAATAGTTTCCGTTCGCCTTCGACCTGTCAGCCGTCTCGAGTTCCTTTTCAATGTTGTTCAGAAAAGTAACATAACCTTTCTGGTGAGTGTTGTAGTGCCAGTCTGTTGTTTCGGGCGACATTACATCCTTCAGAAGAGTCTTCGCCTCTTCGTCTGAATAAGGCCTCTTGTTGAATTTCCATTCATAAGCCATTTTTTTAAAAGCTCCTTTCGATTTTAATATTTTAGTGTTTTTTAAAAATCCCGGTAAAAACAAAAATGATAATGCGCCGAGGGATGACGTTAAAACAAATTTTCTGCGCGTTATTCCTTTTGCCATTTTTCTCCTTTATGCTCCGAATGAACTGCCGCAGCCGCAGGTGCGCTTGGCGTTCGGATTGTTGAAAATAAAACCCTTGCCGCTTAATCCGTCCGTGTAATCCAGTTCCGTTCCGCTCAGATATAGATAACTCTTCATATCGATGAATACCTGCACTCCGTCGAATTCGCTGACGTTATCCGTGGGATTCGACTCGCCGTCGAAGCCGAGAGTGTAAGTGAATCCCGAACACCCTCCGCCCTTGATTCCGATTCTCAGCCCGTAATTCTCGGGAATGTTGTTTTCCTTCATTATTCTTCTTATTTCGCTTAATGCTTTTTCTGTGATGTTGATATCCTCGGACACGCCGGGAACAAATTTTGTATCTGTTGACATATTTGATTAATTTAGTTTCTTAATTTTTTTACTGTATAAATAAATTTTTCCATTACTTCGTCTATTTCTTCGTTTGTCGTCATTCTGCCTATGCTGAACCTTACAGACGACCTTATTCTTTCAGCGGGAAGTCCCATAGATTTTAACACATGAGAATCCTGTAAAGTTGCCGAAGCGCACGCGCTTCCCGCTGAAACCGCTACATCCTTAATGCTGTTCATGAGCGTAACCGCCGGCACACCCTCGAAACATATATTCGCGGTATTCGGAATTCTCTTCGACCTGTGACCGTTGAGGTAAACATGCGGAAGCCTCATCAGCAAATTTTCTATCAGTCTGTCCCGCAAGACCGTCTGCTTTACGAAATCGTCGTACATCCTTATTCCCGCAATCTCCGCCGCCTTGCCGAATCCCGCTATACCCGGGACATTCAGTGTCCCGCTCCTAAGCCCTTTCTCGTGTCCGCCGCCGTGCATCTGCGGCGCGGCTTTAGCCTTCGGGTTTGACTTATTAATGTACAAAGCCCCGACGCCTTTAGGACCGTAAATCTTATGCGATGAAAAACTCATAAGGTCTATTCCGAACTCTTTCGCGTTTATCGGTATTTTCCCGTATGCCTGCACCGCGTCCGTATGAAACAGAACATTTTTTTTTGCGCAAATCGTTCCGATTTCCGGAATGTGCTGTATCGCGCCGGTTTCATTGTTTGCCGTCATAACGCTGACGAGAATCGTGTTTCCGTCCGTCAGTTCTTCAATCTCTTCCGCGCCGACTATTCCGTACCTGTCGGGTTTTGCATATCTTATTTCGACACCCGATTCCGAAAGAGACTTGCACGTATCCAGAACGGCGGGATGTTCAATCTCTGTCGTTACGATATTGCATCCGTCGCGGAAATTCGATTCGGCAATTCCCTTAATCGCGAGATTAACGGATTCGGTGGCGCCGCTCGTGAAAACAATCTCGTCGGACGATACGCCGATTAGAGCCGCGATTTTCTTTCTCGCGTTTTCAACAGCCGCCGCGGCTTCGCTTCCGTAATGATGTTTCGAAGAGGCATTGCCGAACTTCACTGAAAAATACGGAAGCATTTCTCTTAAAACTTCTTCGTCTACGGGCGTAGTCGAATTATAATCCATATATATAATGCGGTCAGACAAAATCGGAAATCATCTTTGTTTTCAGAATATTCTCAAACTCGTTCTGAATTTTGCTTAGCGGGTCCTTTATAGTGCAACTGTCGTTAATCAGACAGTTGTTGTCCTCGTCATGCATGCATTCTACTATCGATGTTCCGTTTTCTATCACGCTCACAAGTTCGGAAAGAGGAATCTCGTCAAGTTTTCTGCTGAGTGTGTACCCGCCGTTTATTCCCTGGCTCGACGCCAGTATGTTTTCCTTCTTGAGTTTCTGAAGTATCTTCGCAAGAAGGTCATGGGGAATGCTGTACTTTTCCGAAATATCACGGACACGCGTTACTTCGTCTCCGGCATTTGAAATATGCCTCAGGGAAATTAAAGCGTATTCGAGTTTCTTTGAAAACTTAACCATTTGAAAATTTATTAACTTATAAAACCGGACTAATATAGTCGTATTTAAAACAATTTTAAATTTATTTATAGTTCCACTTTAATGAAAAATTTAAAATTCAATAATCGGAAATACACAAACAGATATTACCGGCTCCCTATATTGAAAACCGGACTTTAATACTCCTCTTCGGGTACCGGGCGGTTAACTTAATCTGTTTCAGGGAATCTCCCGATTCATCGGGGGATTTTTGGTCTTATTGTACAAGTAAAAAAATGAAAATGAGAAATGGGAATTGAATAAAGAAAAAAGGAAATGCACAAACGGTTTCCATGCATCATGAAATCAGTTTCGCGATAAGGAATGCCGCTCCCGCGGCGAGCCCTCCCGTTACAACCGTCTGCAGCGCCTTTCTGAAAGGCGTCGTGCTAATGAACCTTCCCTTTACATATCCGAATATCCCCAGAGCCATCAGAGTGACAATGACGGATATGATAAGCGCGGTCGTTGAATCGCTCACAAAAATATACGGTGAAAGCGGCACGATTCCTCCCGCGATGTACGAGCCGGCTATTGTCATGGCGCTGTTTCTTGCCCGTTTGGGTTTGGGCTTCTCAAGACCAAGTTCGAACTTCATCATGAAGTCAACCCACCGTTTAGGGTTTTTCTTCAACGCTTCAACGAAAGGTTTTGTTGATTCTTCATCGACTCCGTAATCAGTCAGAATATCCGCAATCTCTTTTTCTTCCGCTTCGGGTATTTCGACTATTTCCCTTTCTTCCCTCTTCTTTTCGCTTTCATAATGCTCTGCATCGCTTTTCGCGGCAAGGTATCCGCCGAGTCCCATGGCAATAGAACCCGCGGCTATTTCAGCGAGTCCGGCTATCACGATTATCGAATTATTCGATACCGCTCCTGATAAACCCGCGGCAAGTGCGAACGGTACTGTCAGCCCGTCGGACATGCCGATTACAATATCCCGTATAATTTCGCTTGATGTAAAATGATGTTCTTTATGCATAATAAAACCTAAAACATTTTCTTACGTAAAATAATTTTTCCAAGATATAAAATTCAAATAAAAAAGAGGCGGTAAAACCTCCGCCTCTATTTGTCGTAAAGCAAGTATTAAAATAATTTACTATTTCCTTATTCCTGTGAACGCTATAAGACCCGCGACAAGCGATATCGCCCCCCAGAGAAAAGTGTTTGAATGGCATGAGTTAGGCGAATCTCCGCATGTATCGTCATCCTTGCAGACTTTCGGTCCCTGAATCGTATTGTCTTTCATTGATACCAGAGAACTGATTTTGAATTCGTCCATGTGTTTCTTCAGGTATGTTGTATTCGGACCCGCGCCGTTTGCCATAACCTTCTCTGCAACAATAATTCCGCCGTCATTGCCTTCATTGTTTGTCCCTCCAATTTCCTGCGCTCTTATACCGGCCGTAAACAGAATGAGAACTGCGATTGTTAATAAATATTTCATATGAGCCTCCGAAAAATTTTAATTTGAAAACTTACCAATAGGATAACAAACGCTGTGCCATTTCTGCGGAGAAATATTTTCACTTTACGGGACGGAAACAAAGAAAATTACGTTTTATATAAAAAAATATTTCTCAAAATGATAATGTGTTTGCATTTTGAGAAATATTAAACCGGCGAATATGAATATATTGCCGGTTAAAATCATGAATATGAAGTATTCTTACCCGGGCTGTTTATTTCTTGCCCGACTGGACTAAATCTCCCGAAGTAGAAGTATATATCACTTCATACGGATATCTTCCGTTCTGATTAATATCAGCAGGCTTCATATTTTTATCAGCCGAAACCGTGCTTCCTGTATGTGTAATGATTTTTTCCGCATCGTTCTCGACTTTCTGTCCATTCACAACGGTATAAGTAACGCCGTATGAATAACCAATATTTTGTCCGATTGACGCACCGGCCGCTTTATCGTCGTTTCCGGCGGTTGTCTGCGCTTTCGCGCTTATACAAAATGCGAACAAAATTGTAACTGCGATGAAGTATTTCATAATAATAGGGTTTATTTCTTTTAATTATCAATCAAGTTATATACCAAAGAAAATCCGGATGAAATCCTTTAATCCGTGCTATTTTCTGGTATTTCGTTTTAAAGAACTTTGCGAGTATTTCTCAAAATGAAAAAAACCGCGCATTTGCAACTTTACATAATAAATTCTATTTACTTTTCAGTGTCAGAATGGAAATCAGTCCTGCGGCAACTGACAGTGCCCCCCACAAGAAAAAGTTCGAGCCGCACTGGCCGTTCGGGCAGGAATTGTTGTTTTTATCGAAGTTTTCCTCGATTGATTTATCCTGTCTGACATCAGTTCTGTTTACTTTTATTACCATGTCTCCTGTCGCGGTCTTTTCATAATTCATTAGCCTCAGTGCGCTTACTTTGTCGAAACCGAATTTATTCGGCACTGATTCTGTACCCTTACCTGCTTTCGTGTATGACGGATAATCAGAATTTATATTTGCGCCGCTCATCATCTCCTGAGAAAAAACGGAAGTCGCGATGATTAAGAACAGTAAAGTAAATAGCTTTTTCATATCCTATTCCCCAATAGTTTAATTTCTTTTTTATAATACAATATTTATGCCAACCTTACATCATAGAAACCTTAAAAACAGACAGTTTTATGTAATATCATAGTATTTGTATATTGTTTTTATAGTCAGAAGCAGTAAACATAAACCTCCATACTATGTTTTTTTGTTTTTAAAAACATGTATTTACTTTTCATTTTTTAAAAATTTTTAGAGTTATCAGTGTCAAAATAAATAGAAAATCTGTTTTAAAATTCATATCTTACATACTGAGAAATTAATTTCAAACTGATTGAAAATGCTTAAAAATTTGTATTCAGTAATAAAAGGTACCGGAAGTTATATACCGGAGAAGATTGTCGCAAACAGCGATTTTCTGAACCACGTATTTTATGATTCCGATGGCAAGGTGCTTGAAATCCCCAACGAAGAATTAATAAAGAAATTTAAGAAAATCACAAATATTTCCGAACGCCGTTATCTCAGCGATGAATATGTGACATCCGATATCGCTTATATGGCGGCAAAAAACGCGATAGAATCGTCCGGTATAGACCCGGAAACGCTTGACTACGTTATAGTAGCCCACAATTTCGGCGACGTGAGAGCCGGTAACATCCGCTCGGATTTCGTTCCGTCGCTCGCGGCAAGAGTCAAGAACAAACTCGGAATTAAAAAACCCGAGGCGGTATCGTACGACGTTATATTCGGCTGCCCCGGCTGGCTGCAGGGTGTGATTCAGGCGAATTACTACCTTAAATCCGGCGACGCGAAAAGAGCGCTGGTTATAGGCTCGGAGGCTCTTTCGAGGGTTTCCGACCCGCATGACAGGGACAGCATGATTTATTCCGACGGAGCAGGCGCGGTCATTCTTGAGGCCGTTGAAAGCGAAGAACCTGTCGGAATATTATCGCACGCTTCAAGGTCTGACACTTACACTGAAGCCCATCTTCTCTGGATGAACAAATCTTATAATCCGGAAAAGGAAGGCGAAGACCTGTTCCTGAAAATGAACGGCAGGAAACTATACGAATACGCTTTAAGCAACGTACCTCTGCTCGTGAAGCAATGCATAGAAAAAGCGAAACTCACTCTGGATAAAATAAGCAAGGTTCTTCTTCATCAGGCGAACGAAAAAATGGACGAAGCCATACTTCAGAGAGTATTCTCTCTGTACGAAAAAGTTAAAATCCCGGAAGGTATTATGCCGATGATTATTGACAAGTTGGGCAACAGTTCCGTCGCGACGATTCCGATTCTTCTCGACCTTATACTTAAAGGCAAACTCGAACAACACAGCATAAATCCGGGTGACAATCTCGTACTTGCTTCGGTAGGCGCGGGAATGAACATCAATGCGATTACATACAGAATGGCATAAGTTTTTTTGAAGATTAAAAAAGGTTTTTACTATAGTAAGAACCTTTTTTGTTTTTAAAATAATTTTGATATGAAAGTACTCATAATATTAATACGAAGAGCCTTATCTTTTCATCATCAAAGAAATCCGGCTTATAATTTAAGACAATATCCCTAATAAATGCCATGAAGAAGAATATAAAAAAATCGGACAAAACTTCGCGTAAGGCAGACCTCCTACTTTCCGAATCAACAATCGAATTATTCTTTAAAATGAGTTCCGACCTTTTCTGTGTGGTAAAAAACGACGGTTATTTTCTTGAACTGAATCCTGAATGGGAAAACCTATTGGGATACACTACGGAAGAATTGATGAGCAAGCCTTTTACCGCTTTCCTCCATCCGGACGACGTCGAGCGCACGATAAAAGAGTATCAAGAAGAATTAAAGGGAAAAGACGTCTTCAATTTCGTTAACCGTTACGTTTGCAAAGACAAAAGCATTAAGTGGTTTGAATGGAGGGGAAAGGCAAGCCCCGATAGAAAATCGGCATTCGCGGTTGCCAGAGAAATCACTAAACGGATTAATGCCGAACATTTAGCAAGAGAGACAGAATCAAGGTTCAGAAGTTCGTTTAATCTGCCCCAAATCGGAGCGACAATAACGTCCCTGGACAAAGGATGGATAGAGGTTAATGACGGTCTTGTGAATATGCTTGGTTATACAAAAGAAGAACTTAAAAATAAAACATGGGCGGACCTGACTCACAAAGACGACCTTGAAAAAGATTTTGTACTTTTTAACCGCGTTCTATCCGGCGAAATTGACCATTATTCTCTTGAAAAAAGATTTATTCACAAGAATGGAAAAGTCGTTTGGACTATAATGTCAGCGGCATGCGTTCGTAAAGTGGACGGGAAGGTTGATTATTTCGTCGCGCTGCTGCAGGATATAACAAAACAAAAAACGACAGAACACAAACTAAAGGAAAGCGAGCAATTATTTCATAATATTTTCAGAAGCCACGGCGCTGTTAAATTGCTAATAGATCCGGTAGACGGTACCATATTTGATGCGAACGAAGCGGCAGCAGAGTATTACGGATTTCCGTTGGATAAACTGAAAGCCATGAAGATGACTGAGATTAATACTCTCGATACTGAACAGGTCAAGTCGTTAATGAACGAATCCGTCAGAAACTCTAAAAATCAATTTTGTTTTAAACATAGGTTAGCATCGGGTGAAATAAGGGAAGTCGAAGTAATTACAAGCCCTGTAGAAATCGGGAATAAAAAGTTGCTGTTCTCCATTGTTTACGATATAACAGAAAAGAACGTCGCACTGCGCTCTCTCGAAGAAAGCGAAAAGAAATTAAAGGAAGTCGTGGCACAAAAGGATAAGTTTTTTTCAATTATAGCCCATGATTTAAAGAACCCGTTTAATGCCATTATAGGATTCAGCAGTATCCTTTCAGAGGAAATCAAAAAGAGGAATTTAGACGAAATTGAAAATTTCGCTTCTCTAATAAATCAGGCTTCTGAAAGAGTCTTGAATCTGCTTTTAAACCTTCTTAAATGGTCACAGTCGCAAACAGGAAGGCTGGAATTCATACCTGAATACCTGGACATGGTACATTTACTTAAAGAAGCCGTAGGCTTATTTGAGGATTCCGCTTCTCATAAATCAATATCACTGAAAACTCATTTACCCGCAATAGCGCCCTTATATGCCGACAAGGAAATGATAGGGACCGTAATCAGAAACCTGATTTCAAATGCAATAAAATACACTGATCCTGGGGGCGAAATAAAAATTACTATGGAGCAGGAACCGCATAAACTTCTTATTAGCATTACGGATAACGGAATTGGAATGGATAACGAAACAGTGGAAGGATTGCTCAGGATTGATAAGAGTTATTCGAAACCCGGCACTTTGAACGAGCAGGGCACAGGTCTTGGACTGATACTCTGTAAAGAATTCATCGACAAACACAGAGGAAAATTCATCATCGAAAGCGAAAAAGGGAAAGGCAGCAAGTTCACTATAGAACTTCCGTCAGTTTAAAAAAAGGCGCCAAAAAAGGCGCCCTGCAATCCGCGCAGAGAGAGAGGGATTCGAACCCCCGGTGACGTTGCCGCCACAACGGTTTTCAAGACCGCCGCTTTCGACCGCTCAGCCATCTCTCTGTATAAAACTTCAACATTAAATATACTGATTTCGTATATTTTTTTCAATGTTTTGTTCTCCCACTTTCCTTGGGATAAAACAACCCGAAATTCCTGTTCGTATGTAAATCAAAAGCCGATGAACGCGATTTGTCCTTTGCGCCTTCGTGGTAAACTTTTTTTGCAGCCAAACAATATTTAACCGCAAAGAACGCGAAGAATGCAATGAGATTTTAAGAAATGCAATATTCTTCGATGCAATATATCAAAAATTTCACATTACTTTTATTTCGCAAAAGGGGTATTTTGCGCAATGGAAAACGAAAACATATATGACAATAAGGTGATTCTCGCCGATAAGCCGCTGGACTGGACTTCAGCGAAGGTAATCAATAAAATGAAGAAGGTGCTCGATCTGAAAAAAGCCGGACATTCCGGAACCCTCGACCCAAGAGCCACAGGACTTCTGATAATATGCACAGGCAAAAAAACTAAAATCATTACGGAATTAATCGGAGCGGATAAGGATTATACAGGCACTTTCAGAATCGGCGCTACTACGCCGACCTACGATACCGAATCTTCGGAAGAAAATATTAAAGACACATCTTCAGTCACTGACGATATGATTAATTCGGCACGCGATAAATTTACCGGGGAAATTCTCCAGACTCCGCCCATTCATTCAGCGATAAAACAAAACGGCAAACCGGTTTACAAACTCGCGAGAAAAGGACGCGACGTTATTCTCGAACCGAGAAACGCTCTGATTAACGATTTCAAAGTGAACAGAATTTCGGAAACCGAAGTGGAATTCTTCGTCTCCGTTTCAAAAGGCACTTATATACGATCCCTCGCAAACGATTTCGGAAATGAAATCGGCGTAGGCGCGTACCTCAAAACTCTCAGAAGAACACGCATCGGGCTGTTCGATATTAAAGCGATAGATGAAAATCCCGAAGAACTCGACGGGATGAATTTCACCGTCCTTAAAGATTTATAAAAGCATCTCAATTTATATATCATAAGATGTCGTATACCCGTCTTACGTATCTCTAAAAATAATTCCGAATTTTAGTTCAATAATCTTTATTCCAATTAGCCGTGTAACTATTTAATGAGTTATAACACTACACTACCCTGCGACCAACGATAAATGGGAAATATAAGTTAAGAATATAACGGCATCATAATTGCTGATATATTATCAATTAAGTAAAGTAATAAGAAAGGGTAAGTCAAAATTTTATGTTTGACGGAGAAAGCAGGAATGGAATTTTAGTCTATACAGTAATTTTCTTTTTTCTTCTTTTTTCATTCATCGGTTTTCTTATTTATAAGGGGTTTAAAGAAGATAAAGGACCTGAACGTCAGAAAGGAACCGGAAAAACGATGCTCAGGACGGTAAACTGAACGGCAGTCAGCCGTTTGCGGAATGTATCAATTCCGTAAAGTTCAATAAGTTTTCGTGAAACTGTACCTGTAATGCGAAACGTTTTATGTTTCGCATTTTTTATTTCTAATCACCGCATCATTTCAAGCGAATCATTTTACAAAAAAAATGTTTTTCTTTTTTTTATACAATATTCACATTAAATGTGTCTTTTATTTTGGAAATGCATTTGTTAGATTAAAAAAAGTAATAGAGTAATCGGGGTTAATTTAACTAACCATTATGAAAATATGAAAAGAACTCTCTCCATTTTACTTGCCGGCTTCTTCTCCGCCTCAATCATCCTTTTTATGTTTCTGATTCACGGAATAAGCGATGAAAGGAAAACTGAATATTCTACAGGAGACCAAGACAATCCTGCTGCCCGCATGGAGCAGGAATTTAGAATGTTAAGGGATATCAATACTAACAAAATCCCTGACAACATATATAATCTCGAACAAGTATTCGCTTCAAAACTTCCAAAAGCCGGAACTGACAGCCCGAATTCGCTTGAATGGACCGAAAGAGGTCCGAATAATGTCGGCGGCAGGACACGAGCGCTTGAAGGCGATATAACTAATGCGAATGTAATTATCGCAGGAGGTATCTCCGGAGGAATCTGGAAATCGGTTAACGGTGGAACAAGCTGGACACTGACAACTACGCCTTCACAGCTTCACTCTGCTACCTGCATAGCGCAGGACAAAAGGGCAGGCCATACTTCCAACTGGTATGTAGGAACCGGAGAAAGAACCGGTAACTCCGCG
>JAJTBN010000289.1 GCA_021286895.1 Bacteroidota bacterium
GGCCGATTCTACCGCGCGTTTTCTGTCTTCCTCGATGCTGATGGCGGAAGATATAATATTCACGAATTCTATATCCTCCTCGTCGGGTATTTTATTTCCAACAAACACGGCGCTCAGGGAGCCAATGTTTTTATTTTTCCATTTAACGGGAAGGCCGACATAAGTGCTCATGTTATATTTCTCGATATTCGGGTCGGTGTTGAAATAATCAGTTTTCTTCAGGTCTTTAAGCACAACGGGATTTTCATCGAATTTTCCTTTTATTACATCCGTACAAACGCGGCCTTTCGCGGTAAATTTCATCTGATAACCTTTCGGCGCGTTCCATACCGCGGAAGTCACAAGGTCGTTTCCGGAAAGTTTGTTATAAAACGCCGCATCGGCGCGAAGAATCTCCCCGCATAGTCCGACGAGCCTGTTGATGTTGTCTATCGGGTCCTTTGTATTTTTGAGAAGGCATTCGTTAAGCTTCCTAATTTTTTCGAACGGCGAGTTACGCGGCACGGATTTATCCTTGTAAACTTTTGTCTTAACGAGGATTTCTAAATCAATGATTTGTTTTCTTAATTTTTCGTTCTCTGAACGCAGGTTTTGTTCTTCTTTATTCATATAGGTCCGGATAGAGGTTTGCGACTGTTATTTAAAAATAAATCATTTAAGCCAATAAATCAAATAATAAAAAATCCGATTTCTGCGGGGGATATCCGGGAAAAATTTTGAAAAATCATTGAGCGGCGAAGATAAGATAGATTCCTCCGAGAATCACAAGAAAGCCGCATGCCCGTTTTATGTAAACGGATGTCTTTGAATTATCGGTCCAGTCAAGGTATTTCTGTACTTTTGTTGTCAGCGTTCCTGCCGCGACAATCACAAATATATGTCCGAGGCCGAATGCGAGAAGCAAAACAACCGAATACGCTATGTTTGTTTTTGCGGTATGGAATACAACGCCAAGCACAGGCGCCATAAAAGCGAACGTGCATGGTCCGAGGCCTATACCGAACAAAAGCCCGAGTATTAACGCGGCTAACATACCCCTTTTGTCTGTAGACTTTAAGGACGCTCCGTCCCATGGAAGTTTGATTATATCGAGAAGATACAAACCGACGATAAAGAATACTGCCGCGACTAAATAATTACCGACGGACCCGACATTGCCCATCAATCTTCCGAGCATAGCCGTAATTACTCCTATTAACGCTATGGTAATAAGTATTCCTGCGGCGAAGATGAGAGACAGATTGAAAGTTCGTTTTACCGTTATCTTACCCTGTGTATTTATAAATCCGATGATAAGCGGTATGCTCGAAAGATGGCAGGGGCTTAAAAGAACCGAAAGTATGCCCCAGCCAAAGGATGCAAGAACAGCGATGGCAGAGTTGCCGGATAATGCCGTGCTCAAATATGAAAATATGTCTTCTATCATATCACTGAGGAATATTTACCCCCCGCGACTGCAGGAATTTATCTATTTCCTCCTCCGCGAAAAATCCTTCGTGGCGCATAAGTTCTTTTCCGTTGGCGTCAAGAAATACCTGCGTCGGAATCAAATCGATTCCGTATTTCTTCGCGGGCGCTTCGTCCTTCCACACGTCGTGAAAAGTCACTTTTACAAGCCCCTTGTATTTATCTTCTATCGACTTCATAACCGGCTGCATTTTCTTGCAGGGTACGCAGTTCACGGAGCCGAGCTCCACGAATTCGACTTTATATTTCAGAGAATCTTTTCCCGAGACGCCGCCGGTGTTATGGATGTTTCCCGAATTGCCCTTGCCGCAGGATGTGAATGCAAAGACAATCAAAAGTAATGCAACGAACTGAATTTTCATAATTCTGTCTTTAAGTATTTTCATTTATATATTTTAAGATGTCCTTTTCAGAAGGTACGTTTATAGAGCAAATGAGTTTATCATTTATTACGAGCGCCGGCGTCATCAGTATTCCGTGTTTCGCGTATTTTTTCACATCGTCGACTTTTAGAACTTCGGCGTCAACGCTGTTTTTCGCGACAACTTCATTGACGCGCTTAAACAATTTATCGCACCGGCTGCACCCGCTGCCGAGAATTTTTATAATCATTTTATGAATGCCTGAATTTCGAAATCGGCGTATTTCAGAAAACCCTCCTTGTTTTCGCTGTATGACCAGATGCTGTCGAGCAGTTTAAACTTTTCCTCTTTGCCGTTCTTTGTCTTCGACAGCACTACGGAACTGAATTTCAGGCCGTAATCTTTTCTGAAATGTTCGTTCTCCCTGTCTTCGATGTTGATTGCTTTATATATCATAGCGGGGGATTTAGAATATTTCGTTTCAATCAGTTCTTTTGTGAAATTCTCAATGTTAATACAGCTTTCGCACCGTGCGGTCGGATGAAAGTAATAGACCGAATATGTTTCGTCCGCTGAGGACGTTTTGTTTTCCGTTTTACATGAGCAAAACAGAAAACCTATAAGGAACAATAAAGGCAGATGTTTCATATTTTTTTGTCAGGGACACAAATCCGGATTCTTTATATCACTCTCTCCGGAATTGCCGAAATATTTTTTCTGAATCCATAAAGCCACGTTAACGAGGCTTATTAGCACGGGCACTTCGACGAGCGGGCCGATGACCGTA
>JAJTBN010000290.1 GCA_021286895.1 Bacteroidota bacterium
TGGTTGACAACGAACTCCGTACAGCCGGTAAATACACGATAGAGTTCAACGGCTCGAACCTCGCCAGCGGAATTTATTTCTATAGGCTGCAGGTGGAAAACGGGAAGTTGTTTTCGGCAGTTAAGAAGATGGTGCTGATTAAGTGACGTAGTCACTTAATCAGCTTGTCCCGGGTACTCGGGGTAGTCCCGATAACGAAGTGTATTGGGACTGTTGATAATATGACGTAATTATTTAATCAAACTTTCTAAAACGAAACTTCTCTGGAGTATTTCTTAAGCAATATTTTTGCATATTACGTATCATTAAGCCGGTTATTAACCGGCTTTTATTATTCTCCAATTTAAAAAACGATTTTTATTTTATTGTTTTAAAGCAACTTACGAGCCTAATGGTCATTTTTCGAATCAAATATATGTTCCCTGTATTATATTTGTATGTATTTTTGTTCTTTGAAATCGTCGTCTTCTTTGCGGATAAATTTGATATAACATTATCGATGTGAATATCTTCAATGTGAACATCTTCGAAAAATATTTTCACTTCAAAACTTTAAGAAAACCGGCACGGCAAAACTCAAAGAACTAAACTTTCACGATTGAATTTAAATTACTGAACTTATATAACTGAATTTGCATGACCGAAATTGTACTGCTATACTCAAACTTATAGTGTCAGATGCTGCGTTGCACGTATATTGCTGATTATTATTATCTTATAATTAAAAATCCTTTTCATTTGACACTTTTTTGGCACGTTTTCAGAAATTTGCTGTACCCGCATTGTTTTTTCAATGTTTCCATGATACTTTTTTCGATTTATGGGACATAAAGTGTCCGTTATCTGATACCTGTATGTCACATTCTCAGTCCGGATTACCCGGACTTTAATAAAATGAAACATTCTGATAGTATTTTCACAAAATAATTTTCGTTATTCTGTTTTATCAGTAACTTACCGCAATAATTACAAAAAAAAGTTAAAATCCATGATATGTCGTGATATGATGTATATCAAAGATTTTCCGTTCGTGCCCAAAGTTGAAAATCAGCCGTGGCTGAGTCTCTTTCGTCACGCGAATAATCAATTGTTTCTTTTCCATTGCATCAGTTATTCTGTTCCCCAACTCAGGGATTCTCTGTGACGATCTGAATACTGTGAAAGATGGAGAGAAACAAAAACCGTGCGATTCTTGAACGCGAATATTATCAGCGGCAAATTCTTCGGCTCTCCGTCTTAGCCCGCATCCGCCATGGCGGATAGCAGTGGGTAATCGAAATAAAACAAAAAACCGTTTCAACGGTTTTTGTGTGGTTCACATCGCGTTATACTGTCAAAATAAAAAATCCCCGCCGGATGACGGGGATTCGCGTTATGAATGCTTGTTTTCTTACCTGTTGTCTTCCTTGTGGTGGTGTTTGTCCTTCATTTCTTTCTTCATGAATTTTGATACGTCTCTGATGAATGACATGGACTGTGCTATCTGATTCGGCGTAAGATACGACTTTAAGTTTTCGTAGAATTCTTTCTTTTTAAGATAAATCTTGTTGTCCAGGTCAATCAGAGTTTCCAGTTTCGTCTGTATGTCAGGGCTGTCGGGATTGTCCAAAATATCTTTCATGTAGTCTTCCTGCTGTTTCTTGATTTCCTTCATATCCTGCCTGTGCTTAACGTGAAGGGATATGACCTTATCTGCCGTGCTTTCGTCTATACCAAGTTTCTCGACAAGTTTTTCCCTGATGACTTTATTGAGTTTCCTGTCCGATGTGTCTTTCTGGGCATACACGCCTGTTACCGATATAATCAGAACTAAAAGGGCCGCTGTAAAGATTTTAATAACGTTCATATAATTAAAATTTTGTGTTTGTAAGATGTGAAAGAACTTCATTCTGCTCGGCAGGCGAAAGATTTTTGAAATCATTTTCATAGATGTAATATTCGTTCTCGTCCTGCGCGTCTTCGTTTTCGTTAAGGAGTTCCGATATGTTGTCTATGAAACTTTCGCTTTCCTGTTTTGCAGTCTTTGTGATTTTTGTGGTTTTAATCTTAGGCGCAGGGGATTCCGGCTCTGTATCCGCCTGTTCTTCAACAGCGTCGTTAACGTTCACACTTATCAGAGTATCGGGAATAGCCTTAATTAAGTTTGTAACATTATCTGTATCTCCGCTCTTTACCTCGATATTTTCTTTTCCGGGCCTTAAAATAATTACCATCACGAGTATGACGGTTAACGCCGGAACGATGTATCTCCACACATGAAATACTGGATGAAGCGCGGGTGTTTCCCGCCTCAATCCTTTCGTTTATTCTCGGCACGAGGCTGTTGAAGTAATGCTCGGGCGGTTCTACAAGAGAGCCGTTCCGGACGAACTTCATCGTGTTCAGCATGGATTCGTATTCAGCGCGGAACACAGCGTCCGATTTTATCATCTCCTCGATTCCCGATTTCAAAGGTCCGTCGGGAAGTTTCCCGTTGACGTAGTCCGGAAGGGAGTACAGATATTCTTCATTCATATTTATTTCTTTGTTTCCCATATTCTGTCAGTCAATGTGACCCGTTTTTTTCTTGC
>JAJTBN010000045.1 GCA_021286895.1 Bacteroidota bacterium
TTCTTTTTATACCAATATTTTTATGTTTTTTTGCAATTTTCACACAGCCTCTAAAGAGCGGGGTTAATATTTTTGTTCTATAATTTTGTGGTTGAGTATTTCGTAGTCTCTATTTTGAGATTTCTACTTTCCATTTCCCATTTCCCATTTTCTACTTTCCATTTTCTATTTTCCATTTTCGATTAGCGTCGTAAGAAAGCCGGTGAGCAATAAAAAATGGCTCCGTGAGGAGCCATTTGGAGGTTAAAAATATTATTTAGATAGATTTAGCTTTCGATGATTTCGATTTGTTTTTCCTTTTCAATACGTTTCATTCTGGAGGTGTCCATGTCCTTCATTTTCTTCTTGAGGTCTTTCATATTTTCCTTGAATTCTTTCATGTTCTCCTTGTATTCCTGCATATTCTCCTGATACTCTTTCATATTTTCCTCGAACTCTTTCATGGAGTCTTTGAATTCCTGCATATCGAATTTCATACGAGTCGAGTCGATTTTAAAGCCTTTCATTTCAGGAATCATACTTTTCAGGTCAAATTTCAAATCTTTCATATTTTCCTTCATATCTTCCATGTTATCCTTGTAGTCTTCCATTGATTCCTCGATTTCCTTACGCAGTTCATCTTTGTCTATATCGACCTTGAAATCGTCGCTGTCGAAATGCGGAAGGGCTTTGAGGAATTCTTCGCTGTTTAACTGTTCGTTGAGTTTCGACAGGGCATCGTTGAGTTTTGACATCGATTCATCGAGATAGATATTGAGCGAATCGAGGCTCTTAATTTTTAATTTAACAATAACTTCGTTCGAATCAAACGGGTCATAGCCATTGTAGTCGGCGAGTCTTATCATCGAAGGACCGAAGTCAGAATTGAACCCGAAATCGTTCATGTGCTCTTTCGGTACTTTAACATAGGGAGCGTAAGCCATACCTCCGCCGAAGTCAGGGACCTGAAGATATTTTGAAAAATCAGGGAGATAAGATAGTATTATATCTTTCAAAGCCGAACCGTCGGAGCCGCCGTTTTCGACGGGAGTATTCAGTTCTGAAGCATACAAATTCTCCTGTTTCTTCTTTTCAGGTGTGACGGGAGTATTCTCCTCCGGGGCTTCTTTAGGTTCTATGGCGGATTTAAAGGTTTCGTAAGCAAGGTACGGAATCTTTTTTATTGTATCGAAATCCGCGAAGGCGTAATATATGAAGCCGGCGACGAAGGCGATTATAAGAGATGATATTAATTTGTCTTTATGTTTCATAGCCGTAAGTTTAGTTGTTTTCCCTTATGTAATTTACGAAATTCAGGGGAAAAAAGTTGCAACTTAATGCAAAATGTAAAATTGAAAGTGCAAAAGTACAGTGAAAAATTAAAAATTTACGGATGTATGGGGTAACAAGACTAAATCATATATCAATATTTATTGATTGATTTCACCAATTATTTTACGCGTTCCCAAAGAGGCTCAGCCACAGTTGATTTTCAACTTTGGGAACGGGGCAAAAAATTTTCGTAGTCAAGATATAGCGCCTGCAACGGGGAGATTTCCGGATACGATTTATTTAATTACCGGTGCAGGACTTCGGCTGCGTGCCGGGTGAATATCCCGAGTTCCCGGGACAGGCACAGACACCACATACCATATCAAAAATCAAATATAAAAATCAAATATCATCCGACGCCGCGGATAAAATATATAGTGAAAATCAAAAATACATTGTGAAAATCAGGAACGAAGAACCTTATAAAACAAAAAAAGATTCCCAAGCAAAGGCTTGGGAATCAGTTAAAATCTGTGTTTTGGTTATGTATCACCGGCGATACGCGATTCTGCTTCGCGAGTGCCGGATGACAATTATTAATATATTTTATCTAAAGCCGAACATTGAGATTGAGTATTCGGCGATTCTCACGAGCGGTGTAAAGTAAATACCGAAGAACATTGTCGGGACAGCGAGGAGGAGCATGATTACGTACGCGCCCGCGCCGAACTGAAGTTTCTGCGTGCTGCCGTCTTCGGGTTTCATCAGGAACATGTATTTAAGCACCTTGATGTAGAAGAAGAGGGACACGACGCTGTTCATAAGTCCGACGACCGCGAGCCAGACGAGTTTCGATTCAATCAATGCGGTGAACAGATAGAATTTCCCGACGAATCCCGCGGTTGTGGGCACGCCAGAAAGCGCGAACATGAATATTCCCATACCGACGCAGACTGCGGGGGCTTTATAGCCGAGACCTTTCATTCCGATGAGTTCATCCGTATCGAGTTTATTCGCGATAAGGATGAGCACGTAGAACGCGCCAAGGTTCATGAACAGGTAAGCCATGAGATAAATTAGCATAGCCGCGAGTCCCTGCTGATTAGCGACCGAAAGTCCGAGTAAAATGTAACCTCCCTGAGCGATTGACGAGTAAGCGAGCATTCTTTTTACGCTTGTCTGCCAAACTGCGACGAAATTTCCGAGAATCATCGAGGCAACAGAAAGGACGATTATGATTTCCTTCCAGTTAACTCCGGGAATCACGACAAAATTTCCGTTCTGAACGAGCGCACCGGCGAGGAATGAATTCGTTATAAACCTGATAAGAACCGAGAAGCCTGCGGCAGAGGACGTTACTGCAAGAAACGCGGTAACGGGAATCGGGGCGCCTTCATAGACGTCGGGCGTCCAGAAGTGGAACGGCACCGATGAAATCTTATAGCCGAATCCGGCGAGTATCATTATAATACTTATGACTATCAGAGGATTGCCTGTAAGGTTAACCTTTGACAGGAATATGCTTGTTTCATAAATGTTCATCGTTCCGGTGAAACCGTAGAGCAGGCTCATCGCGTAAATCATGATGCCCGACGAAGCGGCTCCGTAGATGATATATTTCATCGCGGATTCGGAAGAGCGTTTTACTCTTTTTGTATAACCCGCAAGAACGTACGAAGTGAGGCTGACGGTTTCGAGCGAAAGATACATCATAAGCATATTGACGGACGATGCCATAAGGAAAGCTCCGAGTGCCATCGCTATCATAAGGTACACATGTTCGTTCTTATGAGTCGAATCCTGAATCTCTTTCGAGACCGTAGTAAACAGAAGCACAAAAATCGTCGAAAGCCCGAGAATCATCTTAAAGAAAACCGAGAACGGGTCAACAACAACCATGCCCGAGAACAGAATCGCTTTGGCTCCAATCTGCAGGTACGCGAAGTACATGCTGACGAGGAGTCCCGCGATACCGACAGCAGTAACGACGACCGATTTTTTTCTGATAATCAGGTCGAGAATAATGGTGACCAGCATCGAAACAATCAGCGCAGTTTCGGGAAGAAAGCCGTTTAAACTATTTATTATTTGTTCTAACACTTAAGTATAATTTAGTTTTTAATTTATACCCCATATAAAATTAACCAGCGTATTGACCGAAGTGGTCATTAAATTGAGCATATACGACGGGAATATACCGAGCGCGATGACAATTATCAGGAGCGGAACCGTGCTTATGAGTTCCCTCGGATTGATATCAGTAAGTTCGTTCCATTTTTCAGGGAGAGTTCCGAAGAACAGTCTTTGAATCGTCCAGAGGATGTAGGCCGCGTTTAATATTATACCTAATGTTGAGATGATTGCTACAGTCCTGATGAATTCATTTTTAAAACCGCCGAGGAACACGAAGGTTTCGCTGATAAACGCGCTGAGACCCGGCAGACCGATAGAAGCGAAGAACGCTACCATGAGCACCGCGAAGTACTTAGGCATTTTATTGGCGAGTCCGCCGAAATCATTAAGGCCTCTTGTGTGGGCTCTGTCATAGATAACGCCCACGGAAGTAAAGAGGACGGCAGTGATAGTGCCGTGGTTAAACATCTGGAATATCGCTCCGTTGATACCGATAGTCGTGAGCGACGCCATGCCGAGCATGACGTAACCCATGTGGGATATCGACGAGTAAGCGATTAATTTTTTAAAGTCTTTTTGTGCCATGGCGCAGAGCGCTCCGTAAATGACGTTAATCGCCGCGATAATGGCAATCGGCACCATGAAGTATCTCGCGCCGTCCGGGAAGATAGACCATGAAATCCTGAGCATTCCGTAGGTTCCCATTTTAAGGAGAACGCCTGCAAGAATGACGGATATCGCGGTCGGGGCTTCGACGTGCGCGTCGGGCAGCCACGTATGGAACGGGAAAGCCGGCACCTTGATGGCGAAGCCGATAAAGAGCGAGACGAAAGCGATGAGCCTCCAGGTAACGTTAAGGGCGCCAAGCAATGAATCCGCGGGGATTGTCCTCGGGTCCATGAGCGTAATCATGTTAAAAGTATGGAGTCCCGTTTCGGGGTCTTTCGAACTGAAGTACAGTCCAATCATGACGAGAAGGATAAACGCGCTTCCGAAGAACGTATAAAGGAAGAACTTGATAGCCGCGTATTCCCTTCTTTCGCCGCCCCAGATACCGATAAGGAAGTACATCGGGAGAAGCATAATTTCCCAGAACACGAAGAACAGGAAGAAATCGAGGGCTACGAAAGCGCCCATCATACCTGTAACGAGGAAGAGGTACATTACGTAGTAGCCTTTTTCGTTACGTTTTATGCTGAAGGAAACGATAGCTCCGATAAAAGAAATCAATGCCGTTAAGAGAACCATTGGAAAGGAAATCCCGTCGACGCCGAGGAAATACTCAATTTTAATCCTGCCGTCCCAGAGGTAAGCGGGAATGTCAATCCATGTGAGTTTTTCCACGAACTGAAATCCCGACAGCGTATTGACGCCTGCTTTGGACGGATCATAGACAGAAAGCATGACGGCGGCGAGCACGACGAGTAGAGCCGTGAAACCGACCGCAACGTACTTGATGTATTTCTCCGCACTTCTGGGCATAAAGAGCAAAACAATCATGCCTAATACGGGTAAGAAAGTCATCCAAGACAGTATCCCGATTCCAAGAAGTTTAAATTCAATCATCTCAATTTAAATTTATTTATGAATTACTTTTGTTATACAAGTGCCGAAAGAGGGAGTCGAACCCTCACGGGGTTTGAGCCCCGCTGGATTTTGAGTCCAGTGCGTCTGCCAATTCCGCCATTTCGGCAACTATTAAAGAACTATCCGCTTAGAAAACGCGGAATACGAAATATAGTACAATTATTCCGAAAACAAGAAACGCGATATAAGTCTGAATCTTACCTGTCTGGAATTTCCTGAATATAAGACCGAACGCTCCGACGAGCCCGCCTGTAAGGTTCACGATACCGTCGACGAAAATGTTATCGAACAGGCCGCTGTATTTGGAGATTCCTCTTGTAAATGTAGCAGAGCCGTTAACGATACCGTCGACAATCTTCGCGTCAATCCATCCGCTGAGTTTCGAAATTCCCATAGTGAAAGCGACTGCTGTCTTATCGTACAATTCGTCGAAGTACCATTTATTAAGCGAGAAATTATAGAGCGGCTTAATGGCTTCGGCGAGTTTATCGGCATTGATTTTTTCCCAGTAGTAGAACAGGTACGCGGTAAGTATTCCGAGACCCGAGATAACGAGAGAAAGAATCATAGCCGTGCCGTGCGCATGGTGCAGATGCTCCTCGAATTCTTCGAGCGGGAGAATGTGATACATAGCGCCCTGAGTACCCGCGAGAAGCGACTCGGGCATTTTGACCATTGTGAGGAACCAGCCGTGGTCTGCGCTGAGCGGATTCAGCGAGAAGAATCCGAAGAATGACAGCACCGCGAGCAAAATAAGCGGCAGAGTCATTTGCACGGGCGATTCATGGCAGTGTTCGTATTTTTCCTTATTCTTCGGTTCGCCGAGGAACGTGATAATAAGGAGTCTGAACATATAGAACGCTGTCAGTCCCGCGACGCCAAAAGCGAGAATAGGGACAAGGATTGTTATGCCTCCGTTAATATCCGCGAAAGCGAGAGTCGAGGCAAGTATAGCGTCTTTGCTAAGGAATCCTGAAGTAAGAGGCACGCCTGAGATTGCGAGCGTCGCCATTAAAAACGTATAGAAAGTAATCGGCATCTTTTTTCTGAGACCGCCCATCTCGCGGATATCCTGAACGTGGTGCATGCCGTAAATAACCGAGCCTGCGGTTAAGAAGAGGCAAGCTTTAAAGAACGCGTGAGTCACGAGGTGGAAGAATCCGAAAGAGTAAGCGCCGACGCCGATAGCCATAATCATATAACCGAGCTGGCTGATAGTTGAATAAGCCAGGACTTTTTTGATATCATTCTGAGTAAGAGCGATTGTAGCCGATATAAAAGCGGTAATAACGCCGATGAAAGTAATCACTGTAAGGGCGTCCGCCGAGAGAATCACAAAAATCCTCGCGACGAGATAAACGCCCGCGGCGACCATCGTCGCGGCATGGATTAACGCCGAAACGGGAGTCGGGCCTTCCATAGCGTCGGGGAGCCAAACATGCAGGGGGAACTGAGCGGATTTGCCGACAGCGCCGCAGAAGAGCAGAATGCCTGCCGCGGTAAGCGTGCCTCCCGCGAGTTTACCCGCCTCGACGCCCGCGAAAATATCCGAGAACGTAAGCGAGCCGATTGTAAGGAACAAGACCGAAATGCCGAGGAAGAATCCCACGTCGCCGACTCTGTTGACGATGAACGCTTTTTTAGCGGCTTCCTGAGGAGCCTTATTTTCGTACCAGAAACCGATGAGAAGGTAAGAACAAAGTCCGACGAGTTCCCAGAACACATACATAAGAAGTATGTTGTTTGTCAGAACGAGTCCGAGCATCGAGAACGTGAACAGTCCGAGATACGAGAAATATTTCTTGTATTTCGCGTCGCCTTCCATGTATTTAACGGAGAACAGGTGCACGAAAGAACTGATGGCGTTGACAACCACGAGCATGACAGCCGTAAGCGCGTCAATCTGGAAACCGGCGAAAAACTTCTGCATGCCGAAGAACGAATTGTTCCCCAGGTTGAACCATTCGAGGTTCAGTTCATATCTGCCTGTCATGCCGAACACGAAGAGGATGAAACCCGACAGCGCGAGGTTAAGGAACAGCAGCGTTGTCGCGAGCCAGTCTCCTCCTCTCGGGAGTTTATTCCCGAAGAAAGCGAGAACGAGGAAACTGAACATCGGTATCAGCAGAACTACTAACGGCAATTTTTGTAATGCAAATTCCATTATATGATAATTTTAATCTTTCATAGTATTCGCTTCGTCTATATCGACAGTAGCGAAGTTATTGTAAAGGTTTAATACTATGCCGAGGGCGATAGCCGCTTCGGCAACAGCGAGGATGATAACGAAAATCGAAATCACCTGTCCGTCAACGCCGAGGCCGTTATACCTCGCGAAGGCCACGAGATTAATGTTTGCCGCGTTGAGAATCAGTTCGATACCCATGAGGACGAGAATCGCGTTCCTGCGGGATATCATGGCAAACAGTCCGAGTCCGAAGAGGACGGCGCCGAGAACCAAATAATGAGTTAAACCAATTTCCATTTTATTATAATTAAACTTTTAATCTTTAATTTTTCTTGCGAACATCGCAGAGCCGATAAGCGCGACGAGAAGGACGACTGACGCTATCTCGAACGGGAGAAGGTAAGTCGTAAGCAGAGCCTTTCCAATCTGGGAGACTGTTTCTTCGCTTTCGGGCGCCATTCTGATGTTCCATTTCGTCGACAGAATCACGAATATGAGTATTATCACGATACCGAGCGAGAAAATAACGGACGGTACGACGTTCAGGTTCTTTGTTTTAAGTTCGACGTCAGTGATTTTAGTAGTTAGCATCACGCCGAAAATCAACAGTATCAATATACCACCGACATAGACCATAATCTGTGTTATGGCGATAAAATCCGCTCTCAGCAGCACGTAGATTCCCGAGACGGCGAACAGTGTAAAGAACAGAGCGAACGCCGAATGGATAACGTTTTTATTGAAGACGACCAAAACGGCCGAGGCTACAATTATAAACGCTAAGACATAAAAAAGTATTGTTGTGTATGGCATATTAAGACTCTTTAGTATTATCTGATTCAGTTTTTGTTTCGCCCTTGTTTTCGGCGGCTTTAGTTTCTGCGGCTTTTTTAGCGGCTTCTTCCGCGGCCTGGGCTTTTTTCTTATCCTGCTCGGCGTTAAAATCGGCGAGCATTTTCTTCTTCTGTTCGCCCTGTTCGGGTGTCAGGTCGGAGAACTGGTATTTCAGGTCTTTTCTCGCATAGGTCGAATATTCGAACACGTCGGTCATGTATATGCATTCAGTCGGGCACGGGAACACGCAAAGCTGGCAGAAGCAGCATTTGGCGAAATCTATCGTGAAACTCGTAACGTGGAGCGCTTTCTTTTTGCCCTGCGAAGTAGTGCCGGTTTTACCGACAATATCGCCGGGAACGACTTTCACGGTATCGATATCTATGCAGCTGACGGGACAGGCTTTGGCGCACTGGTCGCATCCGATGCAGTCTTCCATGTTCACGAAGAGGCGGTTCCTTTCGCGCTCGGGCAGCTGCAGCCTCTGCTCGGGGTACTGGATAGTCACGCTTTTGCGGAACATCTGTTTGATAGTAATCGACATCCCAACCATTATAGTTGACAGCGACTGATAGATATTATTGAAATACGCTTTCATTAAAAATATATTTAAACTTTTATGTTAAAATCATATATACCGCGACGAGGAAAAGGTCAACGAGCGTTATAGGAATTAAAAACTTCCAGCACATCGTCATTAACTGGTCAATTCTGACTCTGGGCAGTGTCCATCTGAGCCACATCTGAACGAATACGAGGAAGAGGCTCTTCGCGAGGAACCAGAAAACCTGGAACACGGGCGAATTGAGGAACGGGATAAGGTCGCCGAACGGCGACTGCCATCCGCCGAGGAAGAGAGTCGTTATGATGCCGGATACGGCGAACATCTGGGCGTATTCAGCGAGGAAGAACATCGCGAACATCATTCCCGAATATTCGATATGAACGCCGGCGACAAGTTCGGAATCCGCTTCCGTAAGGTCGAAGGGGGTTCTGTTTGTTTCGGCGAGCGTTGAGATAAAGAGAATGAGCGCCGAGACGACCATAACGGGAATCAGTATGAATTTAATTAACGAGCCCGGGCCGCCGAAGATGTACCAGTTAAGGATTCCGCCCGACTGGATTTCCGCGAATCTCTGCATGCTCAGGGTTCCAGCGAGCATTACCACGACGATAGCGGACAGCGCAGTGGGGATTTCGTAACTGACAATCTGCGCGACGGTTCTCATTCCGCCGAACAGCGAAGACTTGTTGTTTGAAGACCAGCCTGCCATAAGCACGCCGATTACGCTGAGGGAAGTAATGGCAAAGAAATAGAACAGGCCGAGGTTAAGGTCGACGCCGATAAACACGGAACTGAAAGGCAGGACAGCAAAGCCCATGAATGTAGCCGTAAAGACTATATACGGAGCAATCCTGAAATAGACCCTGTCCGCGCGATTCGGAATAATCAGTTCTTTCTGAATCAGTTTCACGACATCGAGCATAGTCTGAAGCAGGCCGTATTTATCAGTCCTGTTCGGGCCTATGCGGTTTTGCATCCAGGCGGAGACTTTTCTCTCTCCGAGTACCGCGTAGAGAGCAAAGATGAGGACCCACACCAATACCGGGACCGGTATCAGAATGAACGTAAGCAGGTTATCCCCGAGCCATTGTGTTAATATGTTTCCCAATTTTTATAAATTAAAATTTATTATTATCTGTCAATACAGCCGAGCACGATATCAAAACTGCCGAGAATCATGACGACGTCGGCAATCATGTGGCCTCTGGAAATCTGGTTGATAACGCTGAGATTACAGAACGATGGCGACCTTGCCTTAATCCTGTACGGGTTGAGGCTGCCGTCGCTGATAATATAGTATGCGAGTTCCCCTTTCGGCGCTTCGGTACGAACGTACGATTCTCCTGCAACGGGTTTAACTCTTTTCGGAACGGCGGCATGAACGTCGCCTTCCGGTATTTTATCGATTGCCTGTTCGATAATTCTGAGCGATTGTTCCATTTCGTACGCGCGCACGATATAGCGGTTCCAGCTGTCGCCCACGACGCCTCTTTCGCCGACGCCGACGCACACGTCGAAATCGAACCTGTCATAGATTGAATACGGGTCGTCTTTTCTCAAATCGTATTTCACGCCCGAGCCGCGGAGAGTGGGACCCGAACAGCCCGCGTTAATCGCGACGTCGACGGGAAGAACGCCGATGCCCGCAGTTCTTTCGATGAAAATCTTATTATAAGAAAGCAGATTATTTACCTGCTTTATTCTCGGTCTGAAATATTTTATGAATTCCTTTGTCTTAGTGACGAACTCAGGGGTAATATCATGGGATACACCGCCGACCCAGATATAGTTATACAGAAGTCTTGCGCCGCAAACCATTTCAAAAAGTTCGAGAACTTTTTCCCTGTCCATAAAGCAATAGAGGAACGGGGTGAACGCGCCGGCGTCATTACCGTACGTTCCGATAGCGACGAGGTGCGAGGCGATTCTCTGGAGTTCGCTCATTATGACTCTGATATACTCGACTCTTTCGGGGATTTCAATACCGAGGAGTTTCTCGGCGGCAAGAACGTAAGCGAGTTCGTTGTTCATCGACGTAAGATAATCCATCCTGTCGGTATAAGGAATGACCTGCGGGTAAGTCATAGCTTCGCAGTGTTTTTCGAAGCATCTGTGCAGGTAACCGAGAACCGGTTTTACGTCTGTTACAATTTCGCCGTTTAGGGTGAGGACCAGTCTGAGCACACCGTGAGTTGACGGGTGCTGAGGTCCCATGTTTATGGTTAGTTCTTCTGTTCTGAGTTCTGACATTTTAATAATGTATAAAATTATATCAATAAGGTACTTTCATCCCGTTATAGAATTCGGGGACTTTAAAGTCTTTTCTTAAAGGATGTCCTTCCCAGTCATCGGGGAGAAGAATTCTTCTCAGGTCAGGATGTCCTTCGAAAGTCATTCCTACGAGGTCAAAGGCTTCCCTTTCGTGCCAGTCGGCCGCGGCCCAGACGTCGGAGACTGTCTGAATCTTCGGGTCGGATTTTGGGATAAGGCACTTTACAACGAGCGAATGTTTCAGGGCATAGGAGACAAGGTGGTAAACAACCGCGAGATTGTCCTTGTCGTAATCCACTCCGCTGAGACAAGAGAGGTTATCGAACTGAAGCGATTCCTCGTCTCTCAGAAAAAGGGCGATGGCGTTGATTTTCGACCTGTCCGCGAAAATGAACGGACTGACGGGAACGTCTGTTTTCACTTCGCCGATACCGTCGTCGAACGCTTTTTTAAGTTTATTGTAAATATCGTTTATTTCCATTTTATGCGGTGTGTTTTGCTAATGATTGATTTCTAATTTTTTCCTGCAATTTTATGAGTCCTTCGAGAAGCGCTTCGGGTCTCGGGGGGCATCCGGGTACGTAAACGTCGACGGGGATGACTCTGTCGATTCCCTTAAGCACGTGGTAGCCGTGTTCCCAGTAAGGTCCGCCGCAGTTGGAGCAACTGCCCATAGAGAGTATATATTTCGGGCCGGGCATTTCGTCGTAAAGCCTTTTAATCCTCGTCGCCATTTTAAGAGTTACGGTTCCGGAGATAAGGATGATATCGACGTGTCTCGGCGAGGGGCGCGGGATAATACCGAACCTGTCGAGGTCGTAGTGCGATGCCGAGGTCGCCATCATTTCGATAGCGCAGCACGCGAGGCCGAAAAACATCTGCCACATTGATGACAGGCGGCTCCAGTTCAACAGTTTGTCCATAGAAGTGATAATGATATTACCGCTCTCGAACTGCTCAACCGAATTGTCAAGCTTGTTTAAAATTCCCATAGATTATTATTCTTCGCTTTTGAATATTTGTCTTTCTAATTTAGGTACGACGGGCTGAGGTTTATCCCAGTACAGGTCGCCTTTAGCATAGGCGTAAACGAACCCGACGATAAGAATAAACAGAAAAATCGCCATTTCGATGAATGACAACGCTCCCAAGCTCTTGAAAACTACTGCCCAAGGAAATAAAAATACGATTTCAACGTCGAAAATGATGAAGATAAGAGCCACGACATAATAGCGGAAATTAAATCTCAGCCAGGTATCACCTACTGTATCCTCGCCGCATTCGTAAGTGGAGTATTTTCCTTTGGAAGGAAACCTTGGGGACAAAATCTTGGCTGTTATGATGGCGACAGCAACAAATGCTATCGAAATAATCATAAAAACCAGCACTTGCCCAAAATTTGATAACATGAGGTATTTTTCTTTTATGATTAAATGATATCAAAGTTATAGAAAAATACTAATAAATGAAACTTATTTCTCCGGTATAGTAAGTGGAAATGTTTTTGGAGTTGTTATTATCGGATAATTTTATCTTTATTCCGCCGTCGTCGGCAATTTCAACGACTTCGCCTTTTAATTCGTTCGAATTTTCATGCAGTCTGAAGCGTACTTCCCTGCCGAAGATATCGGTATTGAGCCGCCAGAGTTCCATGAGAAACACTTCACAATAGTGTTGATGACTTCTTTGACGGAGAAATCTTTTCCGAATGTTTTTTTCAAAGACGTAGCCTTGCCGGAAATTTCACTGGGGAAGTTATCCTGATTGACGTTTACGCCGAAGCCGATAATAAATTTTTTTGGATTTTCGTTTATGCTCACGAGTTCCGTCAGCACGCCTGCTATCTTTTTTTTATTCAGAAGAACGTCATTCGGCCATTTAAGCATGAAGAGGCCTTCGGAGCCTGAAGCGGAGCCGGAGGAAATTTCTTTAAGCGCTCTGAGTATTATGTAGGATGTATAAAAATTGACCAGATGAACTTTCTTTATGTCCAGTTTTTTTACAAGAGTAACAGTTACGTTCTTGCCTTTGTCGGAATTCCAGGTTCTGTCGAGTCTGCCTCTGCCTTTGAGTTGATAACCGGCGACGATAAGGACGTCGTCATCGGTAACTTCATTTTTCGCGAACTTGTTCGTTGAGTCTATTGAATCGAGATAAAAGACTTTATTTATTCCGTGGTTGCGGAGTTTTAAATAATCAATCACTTTTTTCTTGCGGGTTTATCTTTTGGCTGTTTATTTTTATCGTTTTTATTGTCCTTGGCTTCTTTTACCGCTTTCGCGCCGTCATCGCCGCTCACATCCTGATATTTGATATATTCTTCCTGGTCGTCGTCGTGTTTAACTTCTGTGCGGTCATTGACTTTGTTTTTGTCAATGGAAGTCCTGAGGTTTTCATTATTATAAGTAAGAGCGAGGAAGCAATCCACTCTTCCCCAACCCATGTACATATCCCATCCGGGTTTATCTTCGGAGAGGTCGCCTGTTCTGTCGCGCGCGGTTTCCTTAATGATTGTCTTCACGTCTTCGGCAGAGCGGGTTTTATCCTGAGAGAAAAGCAGTGACGCGAGTCCGCTTACTATGGCTGTTGACTGCGAAGTACCGCTCCAGTAAGTATCGAAGACGTAGGGGTCGGTATATTCGAGTCCGTATATTTTGTTGCCGGGAGCCACGACCGAGATATGTTTGCCGTAGCAGCTTCCGCCGCCCCATGAAAATCTCCTGCATCTTCTACCGTCGCTGTCTGTCGCGCCTACGGCGAAGACGCCGTTATAAGCGGCAGGATAATAGTTATTTCCGTCGCCTTTATTCATCATCGCGGCAGCAAGGAAGACGCCTCTCATAACGGCATAATCGACGGCGGTTTTAAGAACCTTGGAGAAATCGTCGCCGCCTTCGCTCATATTGATGACCTTCGCGCCGTTATCGGCCGCATATTTAATCGACTTAGCCCACCATTCATATTCGCCCGTGTTGTTATCGCTGAGGTTCTTGCAAATCATGAGTTTGCTTTTGCCGTTAATTCCCGCGAAGCCGTAAGAGTTATTGATATTGGCGCCGATAACGCTGGCGATGTTAGTGCCGTGTCCGAATCCGTCGTGAGTGTTATTGTCGTCGTATGCAAAGTCCCAGCCTTTATAATCGTCTATATACCCGTTGCCGTCGTCGTCGATTCCGTTATCGGGTATTTCCTTATTATTAATCCAGATTCTCCCTTTCAGGTCGGGGCTGATATCTTCAACGCCGGAATCGAGAATGGCGATAATAAGGTCGGCGCTGCCCTGTTCGATTTCCCATGCTTTCAGCATATTGATATCTTCGCCGACTTTAGCGGCGTTGTTGCTGCTCGGTTTGATATTGCCGAGATTATTGAGGTACCACTGTTTAGACAGGTAGGTATCGTTCGGGAAAAATTCAGTTTCTTTTCTGCCGGCCGCGTAGCCGGTGAAAACAGGCTCGCCGTATTCGACATCGGAGCATGAGGAGTAGTCTTTGATTATATTATCGATTTTGTCATCGCTGCCGTCAACATACATTACGTATATTTTCGACATTTCAAGTTTATTGAACAGTTCACGGTCGCCGTTTCTGAGTTCGAAAACGCGTTCAATTCTTTTTACGCCGTATTTTTTATTAAGAGCGTCAATTGAAGCGATGCCGGTTTTCTGCATAATTTTTCCCGTCGCTTCCGACACGCCGAGTTCGGTTTTTGCCTTCACGAAAAATTTATTCTTCGTGTACATTGAGCCCTGCATGTGTTCGGAAGTTTCCGAATTCAGCGGAATAAAGAAAACAGCGGCAAGCATTGCCGCGGATACCGATAATTTAATCAGACGCTTCATGAATTAAATAATTATGTAATATTAGTTTGATTAATATTAAGTTTAAACACCAATCGCAATATTTAAGTCTATATTTATAACGAGAATTTCTTATATATGTTCCCGCTTACGGGGGAATTATGCATGACGGAATGGAATAAAAAAACCCGGTATTCGCATACCGGGTTTAATATCCGTGACTGATAAAATTACTTTATCAATGACATTTTCTTTACTTCGCTGATTCCGTTTACGGAAATCTTGTAGAAGTAGATTCCGCTCGAAAGGTTCGAAGCATTGAACTCGACGGTATAGTTACCGGCGGTCTTTGTTTCGTTTACGAGTGTGGCTACTTCCTTGCCGAGAATGTCATATACTTTCATTGTTACGAGACCTGACTTCGGAAGAGCATAGTTAATCTTCGTTGTCGGGTTGAACGGGTTCGGATAGTTCTGGCTTAAACTGAACACTGAAGGTGTCTGAATTGAGCCGTTTCCGATGCCTGTGAGAGGCGCGCCATATCTTGAGATACCGCCGTTGCTTCTCACGCCCCAGAGTGTCGAGCCGCTTTTTGATTTTGTAAAAGCATTGAAGCTGCCCGCGGGAGCTGTATACTGCACTGCCCATGTCGAACCATTATTCGATGAATAGTTGACAGTAGTTGTCTGTCTTGTCATCCACCATTCATTACCTCCTGTACCGGCGATGCCGCTGATATTGCCAGTACCGACGCTTGTTACCGCTGTCCAGTTCGCACCGCTGTTTGTGGTCATATTAAGTTCCGCGCCGCCGGTCATACCGGTTGATGCGGAGTTGAACCATGTTACATAAGTGTTAGCCTGCAAAGTTGTCTGGATTGTCCACGATGTACCGAAGTTCGTCGAATATAGAAGCGTACCGTTGTTTGTTCCGAAATAAATCGTGTTGTTATTCATGTACATGCTGTTGTTCCAGCCTGCGGCTGTTGTTGCAACGTACATACCGGTTGAATCCCATGTTGTACCGGCGTTGGTGGTTTTGAATATTGTCCATCTGCCGCCTACAGGGTCGCCGTAGAGAATACCGTTGTTGGCATCCTTGAACTGTACGTCGTCAAAGAAACCGCCGACCTGAGTAAGAACCGTTGTCCAGTTCGTACCGCCGTTGGTTGTTTTGTAAGCATACGCTGTCGTTCCTGACGCTGTAACTATGGCGTTATTCGCGTCGAACGCAAACACTGTATAGTTATCGGTTGTGGACGGGTTTGTTTTCGCAACCCAGTTCGCGCCCTTGTTGGTTGTTGTGTAAACGATACCTGCCGCGCCTACAGCCCATGCAACGTTATCGTTCGGAGAGGAGACTGAATAGAGAGCTGAGGTTGTGCCCGAGGTCTGTTCTGACCATACCGAAGCCACCGGGGCCGGTACGTAGTTTACGAGATCGATACAGAAAGACGCTCCGTCAACAGAAATTTCAGCACACCATTCTCTGAATCCGATATAGATGTTCGAGCCCGCGGGAACGAGATTTCCGATTTTGTATTTTTTCTGTGACCAACCCGAGTCAGCAGCCTGATACGGAATTGAGTCGAGGCGAACGGTCATACCCGCAACTGTAGGAGTAGTTGTGGAAATGTAAACAATCATGTTATCCTTGTAATTTCCGAACTTCCAAAGCATGAAATTCAGAGAGTCGCCCGGCTGGACGTTAGTGATTTGCGGTGTAACTAACCACTGATCGCAAACGCCTGATGTGCCGCCGCTTGCGTTACCTGTAATGTAGTTACAGAATGCAAGTCCTGAACCGCCTCCCGGAGGAGTAAAGATTGTACCGCCGTTGAAACCCGGTACCGGGGTTGTGCCTAAGGTCTGTCTGTTATATCCAGGCGTGCCCGTAATGGGATTCAGTTTGAGCCATCCCGTCGGAGGGAATGTTGTTGATTCGAACGATTCACTGAGTGATGACAGAGGACCATCCAGTGTGGGTCCGTACTCAACCGCCTTATAATTTACATTGACTTTATTAGCAGTGGTGGGAGCTTTTTGATTGTCGTCTCCGTACTTAGAATAAAAGCCAAATGCAAAAGCCGTCAACACTATTAATGCCAACGTGAGAACTGTACTTCTTTTCATAAAGTATAAATTTAGATTTGTAGAAAAACTAAAAATATATTTAAAAATTAACCTTAGCAAT
>JAJTBN010000046.1 GCA_021286895.1 Bacteroidota bacterium
ACTTTGTTCTTATGGTCATAAACCGTTCTCCACCTCGTCGATGAAAGATTCGGTCTGTCGAGTTCAGGAGTCTTTATTCCGAAAGGAACGCTGATGTTCCTTATTATACCGAATATGCTCGTAAGCGCCGACCTTATGTCGTCTGTCTTGTTTATGGAATTAATGTAATAAGAAGCCCTTACAAACCTGTCTTCCGATTTGTGAGTGCCCGGAAGCATGTCAAGACCGTTTATCGAATTCCAGTATTCAGTAAGAGCAAGCTGCTTTTCGTATGTCGGCGAGTTTGTCGCCACAACATATTTCCTGTCATGATGTATTGTGAGTTTTCCTCCGACATACTCGAATATCGCGTTGTCACCGCTTGCGTCCGAAACGATTAAATGAAGCGTGCCGTATATATTCTTTCCCGGTACATACATACCCACCACGTTGATATTTTCTTTGCTGAATTCGTTTACTACCTCATCAGCGGTCGCGAAATTATCAAGTACGTACTGCACCCATGCAGCTACCGATATTTCCGGCTTCCCTCCTCGCTGCGGGTACTCCGACTCCGAAAGCCAGAGAACGCTCGCTACAAGACCTTTCTCGTTCATGCCGTCGGAACTGCATAACTCGTATGCGGATGCTACGACGCTTCCGTATTTTGATTTCCATTTTAATGTGTTTTTTCCCATCGCGCCGTCCCTTTCCATGCCGGCGGGAAAAATCCATATGTTTGTCATGATATCAAACGCCCAGTCCATAGAACGGGCTGTAAGTATCGTGTTGTTTGGCCCCGAATAAACTACCCTTGAACATGCCTTAACAATCTGCGTATGCATCGTCAAAGCAAAAAATGCGAACAGAAATACTGCAACAGTTAATGTGATTTTTTTCATAGTTGGTGTTTAATCTTCCTACTCGTTTGGCTTTTCGGTTTCGCCCCGTTTTTATAGTGATTCCTGGACTTCACTGTTATGAATGATATATAATGATGCGATGTCCCCGGTGAAATTTTTACGTGCAGTTTATCAGAATGTAAGTACTCCATATCCTAAGCTTTTTTAAAGTAATTATTAATGCTCTCTATTTCAATGTAAAGGGTATTAATTGTATTAATTGTCTGAATTACACAATCTGAAGTTTCAAAATCGTATCCGCTGGTCTGTTCTGTTTTTTGAATTGAATTAGCACCGTGCAAATATGATTTTGCGTTATGAGAATTGTAATAAAAAATCTTAAAAAAGAAGATTATAAATCAGCCGTTAAAATATTTACGGAGGGTTTTCTCGAAGAGCCTCTTCATATTATGGCTTTTCCAGACATGAAGACAAGAATAAGATGCACACGCTTAGTTTACGAACTAATTCTTTTTCATCTCATCCCCGGAATTAAAAGGAAAGCGGCAGGCGCGTACGTAGACGGCAGATTAGTCGGCGTCCGTGATTATACCCCGCCGCGAAAGAAGATCGCGTGGACCCCGGAACTCGATAAAGCCGTAAGTGAAATGAGAAGAAAAGCAAAGGATGAATCTATCAATCTCATCGGTGAGTACGCTCAGACATGCGGCTCAGTTCGCCCGGAAGAACCCCATTACTATCTTAATGATATGGCAGTGCTAAGAACTCACAGAGGACATGGCATCGGAAGGAAACTTCTCGAGTATGTTGAGAAACAGTGCTTAAAAAATCCGTCTACCGTCTGCACCGCGCTCGATGCCACAAATCCGAAAAACGTCTCGCTGTATAAATCCTGGGGATACAAAACTTTCAAGAAAATTAAATTCCATACCATCACCTGCTATAAGATGAAGAAAATCCTGAAAGACAACAATGTTTGAAATCATGAATCAGCGATTGCATTCAGGTAAGCGGAAAAATATCGTTTAAGCGTATCGTAAAGAATGCTCGCCTTGGGAGGGCGCGCGGCTTTAGCCGCGGGGGAGGACCTGTTCAGTGAGAATTTGGCATTTATCATTTTACTTTATGAACGGCAAATGCGAAGAAGAAACCATTCTAATTGTTAACTGTTAATTGTAGGCGGAGCCTCCGCTTCCCCTTCTGTCCGAATGCCCCGTCATTTTTCCGTCGGAGTCAAAGAGTATTCCCTCTACCCTTCCGAAACTGCCGACGGGCTTCAACTCGTATCCCATTTCTTTCAACTGCTTAATAGTTTTTTTATCAAGCGAGTTTTTCTCGAACTGCAATACGTCAGGCAGCCATTGATGATGAATCCTCGGCGAGTCTATCGCGCTTCCTAAGTCATTACCGAAATCTATTACATTTAATATGGACTGCAGCACGCTCGTGATAATTTTCCCTCCGCCCGGAGAGCCGATTACCAGAAAAGGCTTCCCGTCCTTCATCATTACGACAGGCGTCATCGAACTTAGCATCCGCTTTCCCGGCGCGATAGCGTTCGCCTCATTACCCACCAATCCGAAAATATTCGGCACACCGGGTTTGACAGAAAAATCGTCCATCTCGTTATTCATCAGAAAACCGGCGCCCTCTACTGCTGCCTTGCATCCGAATACGTCGTTCAGCGTGGTTGTAAGAGAAACAAGATTCCCTCTCGAATCTGCCGCCGATATGTGCGTCGTCTGCTCGCTTTCATATTTTATTCCCCCGGGTATTACCCCGCCCTTGACAAATCCTGAATTAAATCCGCTCATCCTTTCGTCCGCGTACTCTTTTGATATAAGCGTGTTCAGCGGCACATTGTAAAAATCCATGTCGCCCATGTGCTCTGACCTGTCCGCGTAAACGACTTTCATCGCCTCCGCAAGCAGGTTAATATAGGCGGCAGTAGAGAAACCCATTTCCTTAAGATTAAATCTCTCAAGAATGTTCAGCAGATATATCAGACAGATACCCCCGCTCGAAGGCGGACCCATGGTGATTATGTCATAACCTCTGTATGTTCCCTTAATGACGCTCCTCTCTTTGCAGCGGTAATTTGAAAGGTCTTCATAAGTGATAATCCCGCCGCCTCTCTTCATCTCGTTCACGATTTTATCAGCCGTCTCCCCTTTATAAAATCCGTCTCTGCCTTTTTCCGAGATAATCCTCAGTGTATTTGCAAGGTCCTTCTGCACAAATAAGTCGCCTTCTTTAAAACTGCCCGCGAATATTCCGGCGGAACCCTTGTACTTCATGAAATCCGCTTTGTATTCGTTTAGCGCGTTTGCGAGTTCCCCGTTTATTCTGAATCCCTCGTCGGCGAGAGATACGGCATAGGAAATCACTTCCTGTCTTTTCATCGTACCGTATTTTTCAAGCGCGTACAAAAGTCCGTCAACCGAACCCGGGACACCGGATGCTAGATGCCCGTCTGTGCTGAGACCGGGAATAACATTACCGTTCGAATCAAGATACATGTCTCTGTTAGACTGCTCCGGAGCCGTTTCCCTGAAATCTACCGAGACCTCCCTGCCGTCTTCAAGACGGGCGACAAGAAATCCGCCGCCGCCGATGTTCCCAGCCTGAGGATATACAACCGCCAGTGCGAAGGCGGTGCCTACCACTGCATCAACGGCGTTACCTCCGCTCTTCATTATTCTCACCCCGACTTCCGACGCGAGCATATTAGCAGATACAACACAGCCGTGAGTTTCATCGATTTTCTTACCGGTGAATAAAAAGATTGAAGTGAGTGAATTGTCTTTCAGGGGTATTGAAGGTATGATGAAGAGAAATAAAAGAAAAAACTTCAGATATCTTTTTCCCTTCACCATACTTTTTTGATTTTTTAAGTTTTAGGAATTATCGTCTGTGCTTAAATGCTGCCTATCTTAACCGGCAGCCTCTTGAACTCGTTCTTCGCAATAATTCCGTTAATCTTCTCTATGTATTCTTTACCGAATCCCATCTTAATAAGTTCATCATCGCTTTTACCTTCGTCGAACTTCGCGTAAAGGTATTTATCCACTTCCGCGTAGAGTATTCCCATTTCTCCTTCATCAGTCTGCCCTTCCCATAAATCCGCGGAAGGCCGCTTATTGAGTATCTCCTCAGGCACTCCCATATATTTTGCAAGACCGAATATCTGAGTTTTGTACAGATTACCGACAGGATTAATTCCGCAAGCCGAGTCTCCGAAAAGAGTCGTGTAACCCAGATAAATTTCCGTCTTGTTACCCGTACCTATCACGATGCCGCTTTCCACAGCCGAGTTATCATACAGCACTATCATTCTCATCCTCGCCATAACGTTGCCTTTTCTCACTGCCGGGACATCTCCTTCAAGTTTAGAGATATAAGAATCGACCATATCCGTAATTTCAAATTTTTTCGAGCGAATTCCCAGAGCCTTAACAACTCTTTCCGCGTCAGTAACGCTCGCCCTGCTGCTTGTCTTATAAGGCATTAATACACCAAGAACATTCTCCGGCCCGAATGCTTTCGCCGATAAAAATGCCGATACCGCCGAATCAATTCCTCCGGACAGACCTATAACAGCCTTTTTAATTCCTGCCTTCGCTGTCTCGTCACGAAGAAATTTCACAAGATTCTGTTCTATTGCCGAATAATTTGTGTTCATGAATTTTTTCCTTAAAATTAATTAATTGCTGAAAATAAAAAAAGCCGGCAGAAAATTCTACCGGCTTTTTATAATCTGAATCTCATTTACTTGGATACCTGATATACTATCTTTCTTATTGTATCGAATTGTAAATACGGAAACATTTCCTGAATCTTGTCAATCGCTTCACCCGCGCTCATTTCTCTTCTCATGTCCTTGTACATTTGACGAATTTTATAGTCTCTGATCGCCTTTTCATCCAGTAATTTATACTTCTTGAGTGTGTTGAATACTTCATCATCTATAAGTTCGCTCAAAGGATTATCGCTTTTTGACTTTGCTTTTGCTGTTGGTTTCAAAATTTCTCTCCTTTATTTGTTTTAAAATCTAATGAATAAAAAGAAGTAATTCTCGTATATTCGATATATTTTCTTGATTTATGAAATCTCGTTATACAAAAATAACTGAAAATCAAGAGTAAATCAAGCATATAAGCGGTTTTAGGGCTTTTTCTGTTGAATTTGAAACATTTTACAGGTAAGTTTATTCAATTTACTGGATTAATAAAACAAATTCTTTTCCCGATGGGCAGTCATAAAAAACTTTTTCTCCTGATTTTTGCTTTGTTTTTTGCGGCAATTCAGTGTTTTTCACAGGAAACAGACCATCTTTCCTACAAGGTTTTCTCGGATAGGGATTCGTATTCTCAAACAGATACCGTAAAAATCGCTTTAAAGATTAAAATTAAAGATAAATACCATATAAATTCCGTAACCCCGTCAGATGATTCCTTCATTAAAACTGAAGTAACAGCGAATACTACCAATTTTGATGTACTGAATTATTTCTATCCCCCGCATAAAATGTATAAATTCTCGTTCAGCACTACCGAAATTCCGGTCTACGCTGACGAAATCGTCGTCGGGATTACCATGATTCCTAAAAAAGATTTAAAAGAAGGAAGTTATACGGTTCCCGTTGAACTCAACTATCAGGCTTGCGATAACGCCGCCTGCTATCCGCCCAAAACGCTCAAGGGCGATATAAAAATTAATATTTCTAAAAAAGGCGCTGATATAAATAAAGACGTTTTCGCAAAAATAGATTTTGCAAAACCGAATAAGTCTGAAACTCCCAAATCAACAGAAACTCTTAAAGAAAACCAGAGACCCGAAGGCCAGAATCCCGATGAGGAAAAAGTATCCAAGTTTATTGAAGAAAAAGGAATGCTTCTCGGCATCCTGGTGATATTTGTATGGGGTCTTGCTCTGAATCTCACACCCTGCATATATCCACTGATTCCGATTACTATAAGTTATTTCGGCTCACAGTCCAGCGGAAATAAATTCCAGAGTATTATGATGGGCGTTTTCTATGCGCTCGGCATGGGCGTTACATATTCGCTTCTCGGATTGTTCGCGGCGCTAACAGGCAGCATACTCGGAACCGCCCTTCAGAATCCGATTGTAATCATTGTCATAGCCGCGATATTCGTCGCTCTTTCAACATCGATGTTCGGACTCTGGGAAATTAGGGTACCGCAGAAACTCGCTCTCGAAGGCAATAAGAACCGCAAGGGTTTGCTCGGCTCGCTCCTTATGGGCCTGCTCGTAGGATTCATCGCGGCCCCCTGCATCGGCCCTATCGTTCTCAGTCTACTTGTCTATGTCGGAAAACTCGGCAGCCCGCTCATGGGATTCTTCCTGTTCTTTGTTCTCTCCATGGGACTCGGCGTTCCTTACATTTTCCTCGCGGCATTCTCGAGTTCAATCAGCAAACTTCCGCGTTCCGGTGAATGGATGATTAGCGTGAAAATCATATTCGGGCTTGTCCTCGTGATAATGGCTCTTAATACTCTGTCACCGCTCATTCCCGCAAATATATACAACATTGTTTTCCCTCTCGTAATAATATTATCCGGCATTTATCTGATACTTTTCGACAACAAAGGACTTAATGCGAAAGGTTATACTAAAGTAAAATACGCGATTGCCATAGCGGGTATAGCTTTTGGCGTGTGGATGCTGAAACCCGAAACGAAGACAACGGAAGTCGAATGGAAGAAACTTTCTTCAGTCGAACAGATTGAATCGGCTATCAAGACGGATAAGAAACCGGTCATGATAGACTTCTACGCCGATTGGTGCGCCCAGTGCAAGGAACTAGATAAGTATACTTACGTCGACGGAAAGGTAGTTGAACTGTCAAAATCCTTAAACAATATTAAGATTGACTTAACGAAAGAAAATTCGGATATTTCGACTAAATACGGTATTAAAGGACTCCCGGTCGTGATTTTCATGAAACCCAACGGCGAGGAAATTAAAGAACTCAGGGTCACGGGATTCCAGAAACCGGAAGAATTTTCTTTAAAAATACAAAAGTTACTTGATGCTAAATAAAAAAACAGCGGTACTTCTGCTCATATTGTTTTTCGCTTTTCTGAACGCGAATGCTCAGATTTCTAAATCCGAAAACGGCTTCAAACTCTCGGAAATCCGGGAAAAGGTTATGTCCGCGGATACTAAAGACGATTTTAACAAAAACGTTGTCTCGGAAAATAAAAAATCCCCCGGCATTTCCCTTCTGCTTTCGGTCCTCCTACCGGGCGCCGGACATTATTATGCCGGACGCTCAGATATCGGAGCGTATTATTTCGGTACTGAAGTCGCTATGTGGCTGGGATTTTTCGGAGTAAATTATTACGGCGGAGTGCTCCGCGATGACGCCCGCTCTTATGCCGCTACTCATTCGGGACTCGTTAAAAGCGGCAAGGACGACGATTACTTCTCCAATGTGGGCAGTTATCTGAACATTTATGAATACAATAATTTCATGCTCGCAACAGGACAATACAATAAAATATACGACGTTAATTCTTATTTCTGGAACTGGGACAGCAAAGACAATATGGATACCTATGACTCGCAGAGAAAGAAAAGCGAAAGAACGTATAACCTTAGAACAGTTTTCGTTACTGGTATGATACTCAACAGGCTCGTCAGCGGTATCAGCGCACTTGTCCTTACCAACAAAGGCAATAACGGCTCAGGCGGTATGAAAGTGAACAGCGAATTTATGATGTCGCAGGAAAACAGAATTGACGGACTGAAAATTAATTTTGTTAAATCTTTCTGATTTGACACGCAACTACAGGATTATAATCGAATATGACGGCTCGGATTTCCTCGGCTGGCAAAGACAGAAAAAACACAGGAATACCGTTCAGGAAATTCTCGAGAACGCCCTGAATAAAATTTTAAGAACTGAAATTAAAATCACCGGTGCCGGCAGAACCGACACCGGTGTTCATGCATATAACCAGACCGCTAATTTCCGCTATGATGGAGAAATAAAAGATATTAAAAAATTTCTCTACTCACTGAATTCCGTGCTTCCATGTTCGGTTACTGTCAAATCAATAGACGAAGCAGACGCTGACTTTCATTCCCGATATTCCGCTAAGGATAGAGAATATATCTATAAGATAACGACACGGGATATTTCAATCGGAAGAAAATATTTCTTCAAATTAAATTACAAACTTGACTTTAAAGTTATTGACGAATTCATTAAAATTATTACAGGTTATCATTCGTTTAAATCACTTTGCAAAAACAGTGCGGACAAACACGGCTTTTTCTGCAATCTTAAAGGCGTAACGTACGTTGAAAATAAAAAGAACTCGGTAATCGAATTCAGCGTTAAATCGGACAGGTTTCTGCATTCAATGGTAAGGGCGTTGCTTGGCTGTCTGATTGATCTTGGACGCGGAAAACTCGAACTTAAACAAACAAAAGAAAAATTTTTAAAGGGAGAAAAAATAAAGGCGACATATTTACCGGCTAATGCCCTATTTCTAAACAAAATTTATTATTGATGAAAAAAAATAATTTTCTCGCGGTATTAATCTTTGCTTGCGCAGTTTTCGCGCATTCCGCTTACGGCCAGATTTCGAAAGAGACGCTGAATAACGACAAAAATAATTCCATTCAGACGCTCTCAACGAAAATTCTTTCTTTAAAAACCTCTGGACCGGTAATCAGGAACGAAATGAATAATGTCGATTCCTCAAGAGAAAAAAGCCCTGTGCTTGGCGCGCTTCTTTCTGCCGCGGTTCCGGGCGCCGGTGAATTTTACGCGAAGAAATACGTGAAAAGCGCGATTTTCCTCGCCGTTGAAGCGGGTCTCTGGGCTACTTATGCCGTGTTTCAGAAAAAAGGAAATGACCAGACAACGTCATACCAAAATTATGCCGACCAGCACTGGAGCGTCGTTAAGTACGCCACATGGCTCAAAGACCAGAATTTCCCCGGTTCAGGTAACATTAACACAAGCAGCGACCCTGTTACGCTCAGAGCCCAGATTAACCAGTGCGAAGAGCAAAGCGGATTTTCCCATACACTCCCGAATTACGGCGACCAGCAGTATTATGAAGTCATCGGCAAATACAGAACTTATACATGCGGATGGGACCAGGCAGGACCGGATATCACAAAGAATAACTACGAAACATACCCTATTCTTTCTCAGGTGAATTTTTACATGGATGAACGCCAGAAAGCGAATAATTATTACGACCGCGGCACCACTACAATGATGGTCGTTATTTTAAACCATATCGCTTCAGCCGTAGACGGAGTCCTCAGCGTTAATTCATACAATAACAAATTATCGGTTCAGGGTAATGTGAGTTTTGCGCCGGTTTATTCTTATAAGGAAGGAAGAAGCGTAGTAACACCGTATTTCAACCTGAAGGTAGGCTTCTGATTTTTATCAGCCCGCGGAAACGAAGTATCCTGACGATTCAAATTCTCTGCGGGCTTTTTTTATGCCCTCTTTGCTTCTCCTGTCGAAAAATCCGTACAGCACCGCGCCGCTTCCGCTCATCGACGCGAATACCGAGCCGTAATCAAGCAGCCGCTGCTTAACTTCCGCGAGTTCAGGATACTTCTGAAATACCGCCTCCTCAAACTCATTAACGAATATTTCAGGGTTGCTTAAATCGAACTTTTCTATTTCCGATAATACCGGCTCCTTTTTAAGTGAAATATCAAAATTCAGATTTTCATAAGCCCATTTAGTAGATACGTGTTTGTTCGGATTCACAAGAAGTATGTCGTAATCAACAGTGAAATTCTTCAGTATCCTCATTTTCTCTCCCCTGCCTGTAGCGTAACATGGTTTCTGGATAAGGAAGAATGGTACATCGCTCCCGGCCGCGAGCGCTGTTTCAATAATCTTCTTTCTGTTTTCGTTTATGTCGATGTGAAAGTAATTGATAAGGTACCTGAGAAGTGAACCCGCGTCGGAACTTCCCCCACCGAGCCCCCCGCCGATTGGTATGTTCTTTTCGAGAAAAATGTTTATCTTGAATGTATCCCGTATCCTGAAGTTTTTGAAGAATGCTTCTATGACCTTGAAACATGAATTTGTCTTCGATATAGGAACCGTGTGCTTCTCTGTCTTTATAATAATAGAGTTTATATCGCTGTCGCTCGGCGCTATCCCCGCTTGAATCCTGTAGGCCAGCCTGACGGGATAAAAAATCGTCTCGATTGAATGGTATCCGTCCTCCCTCTTGTTCAGAATCCTGAGTCCGATGTTTATTTTTGCGGGCGCCTTGATTATCATGATAATACTGATTATTTATAAAAAGAAAAGGTATCGAACAATTACGATAGTAATTAAAACAATACCTTTTTCAAAAAACTATATTGCCCACTTCAGAAGTATCGACCCCCACGTGAAACCGGCGCCGAAACTCGAGAGTACAAGATTATCACCTTTCTTTACTTTGCCGTCATAAAAATATTCGGATATACACGACGGAATCGTACACGATGTCGTGTTGCCGTATTTGTGTATGTTTACCATAACCTTGTCCATCGCAAGTCCCATCCTGTCCGCCGTCGCCTGAATAATCCTCATGTTCGCCTGATGCGGCACGAGAAACGCGACGTCCTTCGAATCAAGATTGTTTCTCTGCATCAGGTCGTAAGAGACATCCGCCATACCTTTAACCGCTTCCTTGAAAACTACTTTTCCGTCCTGATGGACAAAGTGCATTTTCTTGTCCACGGTTTCATGCGTCGGAGGGTTGAGACTTCCGCCTCCCGGCTGATAAAGATACTCGCCGCCGTTTCCGTCGATGTTCAGGATAGCGTCGATAACTCCTATCGATTTGTCTTCTGTAGGCTCGAGCAGGAATCCCGCCGCCCCGTCTCCGAACAGCACGCATGTATTTCTGTCTTCGAAATTCACTATGCTCGTCATCTTATCCGCGCCTATAAGGAGCACTTTCTTGCATGTTCCGTTTTCTACGAACTGCGACGCTGTCTGCAATCCGAATATAAAACCCGAACATGCCGCGGATATATCAAAACCCCAGCAGTTCTTCGCGCCCAGTTCTTTCTGCACCCTTGTTGCAGTAGACGGATAAAACATGTCCGGTGTCACCGTCGTTACTATTATTAAATCTATTTCATCGGCTGTGATTCCTCTTTTCTCAAGTATCATCCTCGCCGCTCTTACAGCCGCGTATGATGTCGGCTGGTCCTTTTCAAGATACCTTCTTTCCGAAATGCCTGTTCTCGTTTTTATCCAGTCATCAGTCGTGTCAAGATAACTCTCAAAATATTTATTGGTTACAACTTTGTCGGGGAAATAATGCCCAACTGCACTGACGTATGCATTGTAAGGCGTTTTTTTGCTCATTTAATTATCCTTTAATTTCTTTTGGTTCTTCTACTGTTTCATCCGTCGCGTCAGAAGCGGAAGAACCTCCTTTCACTGTTTCGAATATGAATTCCTCCGTGCCTTTCTTAAGTTTAACGCGTACCTTGCTGTTCTCTTTGATATTTCCTTTCAGTATTTCTTCGCTCAAAGGATCTTCAAGATAATTCTGTATCGCCCTCCTGAGCGGCCTTGCTCCGTAAACCTGATCGAATCCTTTGTCTGCTATCAGTTCCCGCGCAGGTTTCGAAATTTCAAGAACTATGTTCTGATGACTCAGGCGCATCTGCATCTTGTCGACCGTGATGTCCACGATTTTAAGAATGCTTTCCCTGCCCAACTGATGAAAAACGATAAAATCGTCAATTCTATTTAAAAATTCAGGTGAAAAAACTTTCTTAACCGCTTCGTCAATCGATGACTTCATCTTGTCGTATTTCGTCGTATCCTTCTGGTCTCCAAACCCGAAAACCTTGTCAAGTTTGATATCCCGCGTTCCTATGTTCGATGTCATTATCAGTATCGTGTTCTTGAAATCCACTTTCCTTCCAAGCCCGTCTGTTAAAGTGCCGTCATCAAGCACCTGCAAAAGCACGTTGAATGTGTCCGGATGCGCCTTCTCTACCTCGTCAAGAAGCACGACGCTGTACGGTTTCCTTCTGACTTTTTCAGTAAGCTGACCGCCTTCTTCATACCCTACGTATCCCGGAGGCGCTCCTACAAGCCTCGATACATTGAACTTCTCCATGTATTCGCTCATGTCAACCCTTATCATTGCATCCTCGGAATTAAAAAGGAATTTCGCTAACTGCTTCGCAAGTTCCGTTTTTCCGACTCCCGTCGGTCCAAGGAATATAAATGAGCCAATCGGCCTGTTCGGGTCCTTTAATCCTGCCCGCGCGCGCCGTATCGATTTCGATATTTTTTCGATTGCCTCATCCTGTCCTATTATTACCTTCTTCAGGTAATCTTCCATATTAACTAACCTCTGCGTTTCCGATTCCGCGACCTGATTTACGGGTATTCCCGTCATCATGGCGACTACGTCCGCAACATTCTGCGCCGTGACTTCATAAAACGTGTTCTGCGACTTCAAATCCCAGTTGAATTTCGCTTCCTCAAGTTCGGCGATAAGTTTCTTTTCCCTGTCGCGGAGTTTTGCCGCTTCCTCATAATTCTGCTGCTTAATCACCTGTGTCTTTTCCTGTTTCACAGTCTCTATGTCGGCTTCCAGTTTTGCAAGGTCTTCGGGAACGATTATATGCGCCAGGTGAACCCTTGAACCTGCTTCATCCAGAACGTCTATAGCCTTGTCCGGTAGAAACTTGTCTGTAATGTACCTGTCGCTTAACCTTACCGCCTCCTGTATCGCTTCATCGGAATACCTTACTGAATGGTGCTCTTCGTATTTTCCTTTTATGTTATTAAGTATCTGAACGGTCTCCTCGACAGTAGTTGGCTCTACCATTATTTTCTGAAACCTTCTGTCAAGCGCTCCGTCCTTTTCGATGTACTGCCTGTATTCGTTGAGCGTCGTCGCGCCTATGCACTGAAGTTCCCCTCTCGAAAGCGCCGGCTTGAAAATGTTTGACGCGTCAAGCGAACCGCTCGCTCCGCCCGCGCCTACGATAGTGTGAAGTTCGTCTATGAAGAGTATAACGTCACGCGCTTTCTCAAGTTCGTTCATTACGGCCTTCATCCTTTCTTCAAACTGTCCGCGGTATTTCGTACCCGCAACGAGCGCGGCAAGGTCCAGAGTAACGACACGCTTGTTGTGCAGCACACGCGACACCGTCTTCTGAACTATCCTTAAAGCAAGTCCTTCCGCAATCGCTGTCTTTCCGACGCCGGGCTCTCCTATAAGCACGGGATTGTTCTTCTTCCTGCGGCTTAACACCTGCGCCACACGCTCTATTTCCTTTTCCCTGCCTACAATCGGGTCAAGTTTGTTGTCAGCCGCGAGTTTCGTCAGGTCCCGGCCGAAATTATCAAGAACCGGCGTCTTTGACTTGTCCGCCTTCTTTTCCTGAGACTGCTTCTGCTGAACGGGTGATACACTGCTCGTAGTCTTGCCCGTAAGTATATTCACAAGTTCCGTCTTTACGGCGTCGTATGTAACGCCGAATTGATGCAGTATCTGGGCGGCAAGATTGTCGTCTTCCCTCAGCATCGAAAGCAGAAGATGCTCCGTTCCGATTATGTCCGACTTGAATAACTTTGCCTCAAGATATGTAATCTTTAATACTTTCTCCGCCTGCTTTGTAAGCGGAATATTCCCTACCGTCAGCGAACTGCCGGAATGCTTTACGGTATCCTCTATTGTCTTCTTTAACTGCGATATTTCAACTGAAAGATTCCTGAATATGTTTATCGCAAGTCCTTCGCCTTCCCTTATAATACCAAGAAGCAGATGCTCCGTCCCGATATAATCATGTCCGAGTCGAATCGCTTCTTCCCTGCTCAGTCTTATCACTTCCTGCACGCGCTGTGAAAAATTACTGTCCATATTATCTCCTTTTTACGTGTTCTTTTAATAAATTGTAGACTTTTTCCGCAACCCTGATTTCATCCGAGTTCTCTATGTCTTTCCTTTCAATCAAACTAATTAATAAACCGTTTTTCAACAATGCAATTTGCGGGGATGAAGGCGCGTATCCCGTAAAATACTTCCTGACTTCGGCTGTGGCGCTCTTTTCCATTCCTGCGAATACTGTGAGCATGTTATCAGGGAGAATACCATCTTCCCTTGCTTTCTCAACCGCCAGCCTTAGTCCGGGACGCGCTTTACCTGCAGCGCAGCCGCAAACCGAATTGACGAGTATTAATGTAAATCCTTTTTTCTGTAATTCTTTATTTAAATCTTCGGGCGTCATTATTTCTTTCATGCCGATTGCCTTCGCCTCTTCCCGCATCGGCTTTACGAGTTCCGGATCGTATGTACTTATTTCAAATATCATATGTGTTTGTTTTTATAAAACTAAACACGTGTATCAATATTTTAATTTCAAAAATCTGTCAAACCAGTTTTTTCTGAGTTCGCTGACCTCTTTTCTCGCGTTTCGCAGATAATGGTCTCCGTTCTCGATAAGTTTAATATCCAGTTCGGATTTGCGCGCGGGTTTCAGCAGCCTGTACAGGTCAACGGAATCTTCATAAGATACTTTGTCGTCGCCCGTACCGTGTATGAGAAGCAGCGGAGTCAATTCCGAAATATTTCGGTAAAATAAAACCGCAGACCTCGCGTCCGTTTCCCTGGAAACCATATCCGGACTGAATTTACCGAATCTTGAATAAAATTTCTGGCGCAATTTCGGGTTCAGTTCGAAATTCCGTTTAAGATTTGAAAGCCCCGCGACTGAGACTGCGCATTTCAAAAAATTAATCTTCGTAAGCAGTAGATACGTCATCATCCCGCCTCTGCTCCAGCCCTCGGCGCCCGCGTTCTCCCCGTCGAATTCCTCAATCTCCATTCCCGCCTTCAGTACGTTTAAAACATCGTTTAACTCCGTGCCCCCGAATTCATCCGACTGCCTGTACTGCGACGCTATTACTATGTATCCCCAGGAAGCGATTTCCCCGAGCATTCCACATGCAAGAAAATCATCAATCCTTCCGTCATCCTGATCGCCGCCCCTGTTCCAAACTATCAACGGGAGTTTCTTTTCAATTTCCTTCGGCTTAGACATGTATCCGTCAATAAGATATCCGTCAGAATGATATAAAATTCTGAATGTTTCAGTACCATCTGCAACCTTATCCCCCCATCCGTTCCGGATAAGAAGCTCCTGCCTGCTGTCAGGATTAACTTTGCTTTGCTCTTTTATCAGTCTTAATGCCATTTATAAAGTTATATAAAATTATATTTTATATTAAGTCATTTCTATACACAGCTTATAATACTGTTATTTCAATATTTAGATATAATAATGAATTTTTGATTTTTGCTTTGTATTTTTGATTTTTTATTATTGGTAGCACGTGTGTAACGTAATGCGCAATCCAAAGACTTATTAAGGGTTTTCCGATTCCAATCCTTTTTGATTTTTGCTTTGTATTTTTGATTTTTTATTATTGGTAGCACGTGTGTAACGTAATGCGCAATCCAAAGACTTATTAAGGGTTTTCCGATATCAATCCTTTTTGATTTTTGCTTTGTATTTTTGATTTTTTATTATTGGTAGCAGGTGTGTAACGTAATGCGCAATCCAAAGACTTATTAAGGGTTTTCCGATATCAATCCTTTTTTTATTTTTGCTTTGTATTTTTGATTTTTTATTATTGGTAGCACATGTGTAACGTAATGCGCAATCCAAAGACCTATTAAGGGTTTTCCGATTCCAATCCTTTTTGATTATTGCTTTGTATTTTTAATTTTTTATTTTTGATTTTTGATATAAAAAAGAGGCGGTGATGAGCCGCCTCTTATTATATATTATGTTACCCTTATCTTACTTGACGAGAATCATTCTCTTGATGTCCATGAATTCACCCGCCTGAATCTTGTAGAAGTAAACACCGCTCGCGAATTCCGCTGCGTTGAAATCAATCGAATAGTTTCCTGCCTGCTTGACTTCGTTTACGAGCGTTCTGACTTCCCTTCCGAGTACGTCGTAGATCTTCATCGTTACAAGTCCCTGTTTCGGAATTGCAAAGTTAATCTTCGTCGTCGGGTTGAAGGGGTTCGGATAGTTCTGGCTGAGTTCATACTTCGTCGGCATTATGGTCGCGTTGTTGCCTGTTCCTGTTGCCGTGAGTACGAAGCATACGTTAGGCCTGTTCGCCTGAACGGCGCCGCTTGTCGTTGTGCATCCGGTTATGTTATCATTATAATATCCGTATGTCATACCCGCCGCCGCAGTTGAATTAACCGGTGAATATGAAGTGTACGAAGTATTCGTATAGCAAACTTCGATTAACAGGTTGCTCGTTCCGTTATATGTAAAATATGGCGCAGTCATATCGATGTAC
>JAJTBN010000047.1 GCA_021286895.1 Bacteroidota bacterium
CCTTTCCGGTTTTTTAAGTTTTTAACTTCTGTCAACCTATTTCAGGACAAGACAACACCGGATTCTAACTTCTAACTTCTAACTTCTAACTTCTGCTTTTATACGAACAACTCAACAAATCCGAACTTAACACCGTCGAACAATCCCGCGTCTCCGAGTTTCAGCGAAGGTATAACCAGCAGTGCCATGAATGACAGCGTCATATACGGCGAATGCAGATGACATCCAATCTTCGATGGAAGTTTGTTCATCGCGGAATATTTCTCCGCCACTTTAAACCCGTCGTCAGCAGACATTATACCCGCCACGGGCAGAGGCAGCACCTCGGTTTTGCCGTCAATGAATATAGAAATTCCGCCTTTGTTCTCGATTATCGCGTTCACCGCCTTGCATAAACTCTCGTCGTCCGCGCCAATCGCTATTATATTATGAGAGTCGTGACCGACGCATGACGCAATGGCGCCCTGCTTTAAACCGAAATTCTTAATGAATCCGATCGCGGGCTTTTTCGTTCTGTACCTGTCTATGACAGTCATTTTGATTATATCGTTCTCTGTATCCGAAACGACTTTTCCGCCAACGACTTTCGGCTCAAGTATAAGTTCGTTCGTTATCAATTGCCCTTCGAGCGCTTCAATCACGCGTATCTTTCCGCCTTTGTTTTCAACTTCGAAATCTTCCTTTTTCATCGCGGATATGTTGAAGTTGTTTACTATCTTCGTTTTCACGGAATCTATAAGCGTCTTTCCATCCTTCGCAATAAGTTTACCGTCAATGTAAGTTTCCAATACTCTAAAATTCTTCAGATTATCGACAACGATAAAATCCGCCGCGTCGCCTTCTTTCAGAAGCCCGACTTCAAGTTTATAATGCTCAACCGGATTAATGCATGCAATCTGAAGCACGTCGAATACGTCGTATCCCAGTTCCACGGCGCGTTTCGCAAGAGCGTTTATATGGTTCTCGACGAGGTCGTCAGGATGCCTGTCGTCGCTGCAGAACATTATCATGTCCTTCTGTCCCTTTATAAGCGGATGAAGTTCGCTGAAATTCTTTGCCGCCGAGCCTTCACGAATCAGTACTTTCATCCCGTATGAAATTTTCTCCAGCGCTTCCTCAATAGTAAAGCATTCATGGTCGGTTGTAATTCCCGCGTTGACGTATTTCTTCGCATCGGCGCCTTTAAGTCCGGGAGCGTGACCGTCAACAGGCTTGCCGTGCTTTTTCGCCGATTCGATTTTTGCCATCACGTCGGGAACGCCAAAAAGCACACCCGGAAAATTCATCATCTCGCTCAGGTATTTCAGCCCGTAATTTTCGAAAAGGAAATCCATGTCCTTCGCCTCGAGCCTTGCGCCCGAAGATTCGAAATCGGTCGCGGGCACGCAGGACGGCGCGCCGAAATAAAACTTAAAAGGCGTCTGTTTCCCGTTCTCTATCATGTACTTCACGCCCTCTACTCCCAGCACGTTAGCGATTTCATGCGGGTCGGAAACAGTCGCTACGGTTCCGTGCCTCACTGCAAGACGCGCGAACTCCGACGGAATCAACATAGAACTCTCCACGTGTATGTGGGCGTCCGTGAATCCCGGCATGATGTAATTTTCATACTTCCCGCCGTCTTCCTTTATCTCTTTTATTTTTCCGTTTTCGACTTTTACAGTCCCGGGAAAAATTTTTTTGTTTCTGATGTCGACAATGTTGCCTGATACTTTGAAATTATTCATGACAATATTTTTTGTTTTCTGCTGAAACCGTTAAAACGGTACTAATTATTTTAACTCTTAAAATCCCACGGTTAAAACCGTGGGCTACAAAAAGAATCTTAAAAGCCCATTATTTCTGTCACAGCGTTCTTGAACTGTGAAAATATATTAAGGATATTTCTGTATTTAAAATTATTTGCAGCAATCTTTTTTTTCTTTCTCATCCATTTTTGAATTCATCTGCATCATCTTTTCCGTCTTCGGACTTAAATACGGTATGCCGAGGTTAAGACCTCTCAGTATGAACACGACGGCAAGAAGCACGGCAAGAAATGGAACCAATTTCGTTAATTTTCTTCGTACTCCGATGCTGATGAAGTTGCCGGCAATCGAAGTCGCCAGCATTACGGGTATTGTTCCGAATCCGAATAACGCCATGTACAGAACGCCGGACAAAGTGTCGCCTGCCGAAAGCGCTCCGGCTACGCCGACATAAACGAAACCGCATGGCAGAAGACCGTTAACGATACCGATGAAAAGCATCGACACCAGCGAGCCGTTCCTGAAAAGATTTCCGAACGCGCCCTTTATCTTCTGTGTTACAGAGCCGAAGGGCAGAGCATTTAAAATTTTTGTCTTGTATGCTGACGGAATAATCACAACAAGTATTATCAGGGCGCCTGAAATTATTGATACCCACCTCTGAAGCCCAACTATAGCCAGATTTTTTCCTATAAGCCCGAAAATTAGTCCGAAGAACGAATACGTTATGACCCTTCCAAGGTTATAATTTATCCTTCCGAGGTAAAACCTGAAACTTCCGAACTTTCCCGCGGGAAGCGCCAGCGCAATCGGCCCGCACATCCCTATGCAGTGAAGACTGCCAAGCAGACCGATAACGAATCCCGTAAATATTTCCATTTATACTCTTTTGTTGTTAAAAGATATTTCCTTTCACGCTAACAAGAAAACCAAAAAAATATACAATCCGTAAAAATTATTGATAAACTCGCAAATCGGAGACGAGGCGCTGCGGGGGATCTCGATACCAGTTGCAAATAATCCTTTTTAATTTTTAATTTGCATTTTTGATTTTTTATTTTTGATATTTGATTTTGTATTAAAACTTTTTCCTCTTTCCGTTATCTAACCATAAAACAGTGAATGAGGTAATTCGTAAAGGCAGGCTCAGTGATGTCAGATAAATTATAAAATCCGTAAATGCCTGTACGAATTACTAAAATGATAATCATATATTTAATGAAAAAGAATTTAATTTATCTTGCGGTTTTATTGATATTTTTAGCAGGCGCTGCTTACGCTCAGGATGATTCCGATTCGGGCAGAAACGGGAAGAAACGTTCTCCCGGGGAAATGATGAAGAAAGAAATGCAACTGCTTAAAGACAGTCTTAATCTTACTGATTCGCAAAAGCCTTTCGTACAGAAAGTTCTCGAGGATTCCTTTAAAAAAATGGCCGATGTAAGAAAGAATAACGGCGGAATGGAAGAGATGAAAAGCGTTATGGATGAGAGAGATACCAATCTCAAGACGGTTCTGACCGAAGAACAGTGGGCTAAGTATAACGAATTGCAGAAATCCCGCAGGGATAAATTCAGAGACGATGATTCGGGAAACCACAAACACAGGAGGAACGGAAATCCGAACAATTAAAGAGTTGAGACCGATTTGGCAAAAATCGTTTTCTCATTTCACCCCAATAAACCGATAAACTAAAGCCGGCTCTTTTGAGCCGGTTTTTTTATGCCTTCACGTTGCCGCGCCCGAGTCTTCGTACTGATATATCGAATGAAAAAATGTAATTTCAGAACATTATTCTTCACATACATTAGCGGATTATGTAATCCTTAGACATTCCTGAATTTCGGGTTTATTTTTTCAAAAAACATTTTGTCCCGCATGTTCTTCCCGAAACAGTCATCTAATACATAAAACGAAGAATTCAAATTTGCCAAACCTAATACTCAGAGATATAACGATTCGCCTCCCGGGCCCTCTCCTTCCTTTGAAAGGAACATCAACGCGGCAGGTAAAGATTTTACTCAGAAAAACTTTTTCCCGACGGGGGCCCGGGATGGTTATTCGGATGCGGCCGCTCCCGAGTGAACCGCGTCAGCCAAAATTTTTCCGAAGAGAGATTGTCCGTAAAGATCTGTAACAGTATCAGCGAAATAAATTACCCCGGGACTCCCTGGGATGAAACCCGGGAGCCCCATTAAAAAATTTAAACACAAAATTCGTATGAAAACAAAAATCTTAATAGCAGTAATACTCGTTGCCATGCTCTCATGTCTCGCATATTCTCAGGACGACAGGCCTCCTAACGGACCTCCCGACAGACAGGGACCTCCCGACAGACAGGGTCCCAAACGTTCGCCCGAAGAAATGCTGAAACAGGAAATGAAAATGCTGACCGACGAACTGAACCTGACCGATACGCAGATTCCTTTCGTTAAAAAGATACTCGAGGATTCTTATAAGAAAATACAGGACAATATGGATAAGGATAAAAAGAACTTCGATGAAATGAAACAGATTATGGATGAGCGCGACAATAATCTTAAACTTGTATTAACCGACGACCAGTTTGAAAAATATAAAGATATCAAGTCGAAGAATAAAATTAAAATGAAACCTGACGGCCCGCCGCGCGAAAAGAATTAATTCCGCGCCGCGGATGTAAATTCCGGGCGGATGCTTTACAGTGCGGTAGATTAATAACAATAAAAAGTTTGCTCCGAAATATAATATGAAATATAAAAAGTTTGTAAGATTAGTCTTGTTTGTTCTCTTGTTCGTGTCTTTATGTTCGTCGGCTTTCCCCCGGATTGATTTAAAGGATGTAACCGCCTCCGGGGGAAATGCCCATCTGACAGGCGTCGTGGCCGATAAAGAAACAGGCGTGCCTCTCTCCGAAGCAGTCATTCAGATATTCCGTGGCAAGGATACTTTGCCGCTTGTTTCAGCCGCTGCGGACATGAACGGAGCGTTCAGAATCGAAGTGATGTATGGGAAGTATAATCTTCGGGTCAGTTATATAGGCTATAAAGACCTCATTAAAACCGTAAACGTAAAACCGGAAAACGATGAAATTGACCTCGGCAGACTTCTGCTCGAGCCGGGGACTGCCTCTACTCCGGAAATCGACGTTACGGAAGACGCGCCGCTTATGGAAAATCAGATTGACAAGAAAGTATATAATATAGAAAAAAGCATCGTAAGCGAAAGCGGCTCGGTCGTAGACGCGCTTAAAAACCTTCCTTCGGTAACCGTCGACTCAGACGGCAAAGTATATCTCCGCGGAAGCAGCAGCGTCAGAATTCTTATAAACGGCATGCCCTCCGCTACACTCGGCAGCGATCCTTCTACCGTGCTCGAACAGATACCGTCTAAAATGGTTGAGACTATTGAGATTATGAACAACCCTTCTTCGAAATACGACCCCGAAGGCATGTCGGGTATAATAAATATTGTGCTTAAGAAAAAACAGGACGACGGCGTCAACGGAAGCGTCAGCACCGGCGTAGGAACGAAGGATAAATATAATACGTCGGTGAACCTCTCGGCAAGAGTGAATAAACTTACCGTCAATCTGAATTACAATTTTCGTCTTAATAATATGACTGGTAACGGTTCGTCCTTCAAACAAACTTTTCTCGGAGATTCGGTGTTTACGAGCAGCCAGACTTCGGATTCAAAGGACAAAATGTACTCGCATTTCGCGACGCTTGGTTTCGATTATGACTTCAGCAATAAGAACCGTCTTTCGCTTTCGGGAAATTATAACTACAGAGGCATGTCGATAAATGAACTTTCCCTCAATACTTCTTCGGTTAACGGAGGACTGCCGTCCGCGCTTTATACTAATAATATGTCCAGAAGCATGGACGGCTATGGCGGCGACATTAACCTTAACCACAGGCTCAAATTCGATAAGCCAAAACAGGAACTGAACACTTCGTTGCAGTACTCGCGCATGAAGATGAAAGACGCCAACGGAAGGCTCATTACGGATTTATTTTCCGAAACAGTAACGTCTTCTCAGCGCGACAGCACGACGAATAATATGGAATTGTTCTCTTTTCAGTCGGACTTCGTAATCCCCCTCGGGGATGCGGATGTTAAAGGGAATAATAACTCTAATACGCCGAATACAGGCAACCCTCCCGGTCCCGGTCCGATGGGGCCGGGTCCTAATGCTCCAGGCGGTCCTTCAGTTTCAACAGGAAACTTCGCTAAGATTGAAACGGGCGTGAAAGGCTCTTACAGGAAAATGAATTCAGACTATCAGTCGAATTTTCTCGACCTCGGTTCGGGCACATGGACCTACAACCCTTTGACTAGCAATAATTTCGAATACAAAGAACAGATACTTTCGGCTTATGCCAATTATACGAACAAGATTTTCGACATCGGCTTTCAGGCAGGACTGCGCGTCGAAAAAGCGAATACAACTTCAAAGCAGTACACGCTGAATCAGAATTTCGAAAACAATTATTTCAGCCTTTTCCCGAGCGTTTTCATTTCAAAAACGATAGGGAAGACTCATGAACTTCAGGCAAGTTATACAAGGCGCATCAACAGGCCCAACACTTTCATGCTAAATCCGTTTACAGACTACAGCGACCCGCAGAACCTGCGGAAGGGGAATCCAAACCTGAAGCCGGAATATATAGACGCGCTCGAGTTTAGTTATATGAAATATTTTTCATACATATCCGCAACTGGCACCGTGTTCTACAGAAAAGTGAACGATGCCATAAACAGGATCGTAACGGTCGTCGACAGCACTACATCGCTTACTACTTTCGCGAACGTTTCGACTCTGAAATCATACGGACTCGAATTCGTTCTCTCCGGCAGCCTTACGAAATGGTGGTCGCTCAACGGCAGTCTTAACTACGCGAAGACAACGGTTAACGGCGGCTCCGCAGCGGGCGGCTCGGATAATTCAGGAGATGTGTTCTCGGGGAAACTTATGACAGGTCTGTCTTTTAAAGAATTGTTTGACGTGCAGATATCGTATTTCTATTCTGGCAAGATGATAACAGCGCAGGGAAGCATGGAACCGATGCAGATGATGGACCTGGCTATCAAAAAAGATTTCTTCGAAAAACGGGCGACTCTCAACCTTAGATTCTCGGACCTCCTGAACACGATGAAGTTCTCAGCCTCATCAAACGGCTCCAACTTCAATTATGTGTTTTCCAGAAGACGCGACTCCAGAGCCGTGTTTCTGACTCTGACAGTCAGATTCGGCAAGGACCCGCTGAACAATAAGAAGAAGGAAAACGAAAAGGAAATTAAGAACGAAAACAATCAGGAAGAATACAGATAATCAATTAGTAATTAATAATTAATAATTAGTAATTAGTATTATTCTTCAGTAACCGTATTTGTTTTTCTACTAACTACTAACTTCTGTTCTTAAAGTGTTTGACGTAAAAGAAAAAGCAATACAGTGAAATCAGCTTATCTTTTCCTCAGTGCTCAAAAGCCGGAAGGGAGAAATCCCGGCCGGCTTTTTAAATATCGCAACTCTTTATTTGTTTTCTTATTATTCCAGAGAATAATTTAATAAATGCTGTAATTAATTTTTTATTTGAGCAGGACCATTCTTTTAATTGCCAACTGTTCGCTTCCCGCGGTCAGCTGATAAAAATAAACTCCCGATGCCAGTCCGCTTCCGTCAAAATCCACGATATAAGAACCCGGCGATAATTTGTTGTTCACCAGCACCGCTACTTCTTTTCCGAGAATATCATAAACTTTAAGTGTGATTAAGCCGTTTCCGCTGTTCAATTTCCCGCTTTCGGGGATGTCGAATTTTATCTTAGTGACAGGGTTAAAAGGGTTCGGATAATTCTGCGACAGCGAATATTCTTTTGGGACGGCGCTTCCGGTGTTCGTTATTCCGATTATCGAATTGAAAAGAAAAGTTATGTTCGGTCTGTTTGCCTGCGCTGAGCCCGCGTTAAGGTCGGTGCATCCGCTTCCGCCCGGCAGGTCCTGATACTGATGCCATGTCATTCCGCTCATCGTTGTCGCGGCAACGGCAGAATTCATGTACGTTGTATTGTTATCGTAACAAACCTCAACAAGAACATTGCTCGTTCCGTCCCAGTGAAAATACGGACTCTGTATGAATAAGTACTGCCATCCCGTACCCGGTACTGTGTAGTTTCCCGAATATACAGTCGTCCATCCCGAATTTACAAATCCAGTAAGTGAACTCGCAGTCGTTAACTGCATCTTAATCGTAAGCCCGTTCATAGTCTGCGGTGACGCGTTGAGAACATTGAACCCGAGATACATGATTCTTGCCGGCGCGCTGCCCCATACAGCGGAAATCTCCGCCGCGGTGTAAAGCATGTCGGTCCGTGAATCCATGTAAAAAGTCCTGTAAGGATAAGGCGCCGTTATATTGCCGCTTCCCAGCCTTATAGGCACAATCGAACTTACCTTGAAACCGTAAAGTTGTGTCGAATCCATGTTGTGGTTCGGAGAATTATCCGACGCTATTATCCTGTATGTAATCGAATCGTTGCCGGTAATCTGAGAAGTGCTCGAATTGAACGCTCCTCTGTAATAGTCACCTGTTACATTGCTAAGTTTGAACTCTTTCACCGCCGCTGTATTTCCGTTCACGTACCATCTTACCCACACGGAATCTATCCCGCGGTTGTCGGAAACAAAAGCCCTTACGGTATCAGGCCAGTGTATCCAGTCGGAATAAAGTATGGGAGAATGATTTATGACGGGCTTTGTGTTGTCAGGTCCCGTCTGAAAAGAAAACTTATTTGCCGGCGCGTTGACAGGAAGCGTTGAAACTCTTCCGTTAAGGTCTTTCGTCTTTATATAATAAAAATAAGTCGCGGCGCTTGAGTTACCCGGAATTGCGCCCGACCAGTTGTTTCCGGAATTTGTCATTACTATGCTGTCTGTTATTGTCCCGCGTCCCCACATGATTTTTGTTTCCCCGGATGCGAGCGTGCCTCCGAATGTGTATATGGACGCTAACGCGTTATACGGTCCCGTGAGATTTTCTGTATCTTTCAAAGGAGTGTGAACAATGTAAGGGACGGATGTTATCTGAGCCGTATAAATTTGCGCGGCGCCGTTCCTGTTGTCCGTCCACGCCGGATACACAACATCATTTAACGCTGTCACTCCGATGTAATCCGAAAAATATCCGTCCGCGTAACCGTAAAGCGGAGTTATCCTCTGCGGATGGTCGCTAACTTTGATGTTTGTGAACGAGCCTCCGTGGTCGGAAGAAATCGCCGCGTAAACGTCGCATGAATCGGGGTAATAAGTGTCTCTGTTGTCGTAAAAAACTATCGCGACCTTCCCTGTAACGTTATCGACCGCTGCCCACGGCAGGAACTGGTTCTTGCCGTTGCCGGATGCATCGTCGTTAATTCTTTCGACGCCTGACCATGAACTTCCTCCGTTGACGGAATATGAAAAACATACATCCGGGTCAGCGCCCGCAGGAGCAAGATTCTTCTGCGCCCAGCAGAGATACAAAGTTCCGTCAAAAGCCCCCTGTGAATTGTCGATGGCAAGCGAAGGAAACGAATTTACCCTTACACCCGTCGGCGGGAGATATCCTCTTATTCCGTTTATCGTCAGCGGATAAGACGGCGCGCTCCACGTCGCCCCGCCGTCTGTTGATTTAGTGAAGCCTATTTTATCTTCGATGTTCGAATTGTTTATATTCGGCGTCGCCCATGCGCAGTAAACAGTACCTGAAGACGATACTACGACCTTGGCGCCCTGTTCATAATGATTCGCAAGAGGCGAACCGATGTTCACGGGTGATGAATAAGTGCTGCCCCCGTCAGCCGAATATGACATTACTATTCGAGGCTGTGAAAGATTGAAGTTGCTCCAGACAATGTAAATTCTGCCATAGTACGGACTGCTTACGTTATTGTCAACAGCCATGGAATTCATGTCGTAAAGAGTACCAGACGGGACTATTATTCTGCCGTTCCAGTATGCTCCCGAATTCGTCGATCTGTCGGTGACAATCCAGTCGTCAAAATAATTGTAAAAAATTGTTCCCGCTGTATATACCGCGTACGGATTCGAGGAATAATAAACCGAGTTCGGCATTATGTCGCCGCCGTACCAGTTTGCTCCGGAATTCAGTGTGTAATAATATCCCATACCTAAATCCGTATTTGCGCCTATGAAAAGCCGGTTTGAATTGGACGGCGAGATTGTTATTGAAGGCTCGGTCTGATTCTCAGCGCTCGGAAATATCCATACGTTGGGATACTGTGTAACCGCGTATGTCCCGGATTGCGTGAAACCTCTTCCGTTGTAAGCGTTAACAACCGGCGCGTTGAACAGGCTGTTCGGGTTATATCCCTGAGGCTTTACAATCATTCTTTCCTGAGCCGTAATTATCGACGACGATAATAACAGCAATGCAAGTATGTACTTCCGGTATTCCATAAGCGGTAATAATTTATATACTGTTGAAAAATAAAGTTATTCGTCATAAAAACAAACCAAATTCATTCTCCGAATATTGTAACAACAATGTTGCGCGGTCCGCCTTCATTCCTGTGCTCGCACAGATAGATTCCCTGCCAGATTCCGAGATTAAACCTGCCTTCCGAAACGGGTATATTTATACTGCTTCCAATTAATGTTGATTTTATATGTGCTGTCATGTCGTCAGGTCCTTCTTCCGCATGAGAGTACAGGTCAATTTCCTCTGGAACGTAATTGCTGAAATAATTTTCCATGTCTTTCCTGACTGATGGATCGGCATTCTCGTTCACTGTCAGCGAGGCGGATGTATGTTTTATCATTATGTGAGCTACGCCTTTCTTTATCCCGCCCAGTTCCGGAATATTCTTCTCAACTTCCGCCGTTATTAGATGAAAACCCCGCCTCCTTGGACCGAGCGTGAATTCCTTCTGTATAATTCTCATACTCCGTTATTTATTTCCCGAATCTGATTTTTACTGTTTGAAATATTACATTGACTATACTTCCTTAATTCTCACCGGTAATCTGTTTTTATTGCCTGACTATTGACCGTAACCTGTCTTTCTATTCTGCCACCGGTAAATTAACAAAATTCATTCTTGAATAATATATATAAATCCTCTTTTCCCTCACCGGATAATCACAAAAATTATAGGTCTCTTTAAACTCTTGATGTTTATTTTTAAAATGCCCCCTGTTATACATTAGTAACTTCTTAAAAACGATACCGGCGTGCTCTTTTATTTTAATGTAGGTTGAAAAAGAATTAAAACAAAACGACATTAGTCCTCAATAATAACTATCCAATGTCTAATTCCCATTTTTTATAATTTTCTTTTCCCAAATCTGAAGAGCGGGGTCAATAATTTTATTATAAAATTATATAACGAGTTTTTCAGGTGTTTCTCATTCCTTTTCGGTCTTCCGGAATAAAATAATCATAACCGTATGTTCGCCAAAGAGAGGGTGGACTCCCGTTTAAAGCGGTATGAAATTGTTCTTGAGAGGCCGGATTGCTGATTGAAAAAAATTTCCCTTGACATACGGAAACAAATACCATATATTATTATGGCTATTAAACTGAGTTTTTTAAGAATCGCTTTTTTGACATATGCGATGACTATGAAAGCATCACTCTTTTGTTGTTTTATCATATATTTATTCTAAGGAATGATACTTTTATGATACTTTCTTATAAAACAAACTTCCAAGTTACTGTTTTAACAATTCTGAAGCCGAAAATATTGAGGTTTTTTATGTCAAAAGTGTCATTCACGTGATATGTTGATGTCGCATTAAAAACCATTACTTAATTTCTGTTGTTGTATCTTTAACCGGTTTATTCCGTTTAATAAAGAAAATTCGTCTATGAAAATATTTATTCTCTTTATCTTTCTTTCTTTGTCCGTAAACCTATTTGGTCAGTCGGACAGTGTAAAAACTTCGGTTGTTAAGGGCACTGTCAAAAACAGTAAAGGCAAACTCGTCGAAGGAGCTAACGTTGTTATCGAGGGCACGATTGACGGCTCTACTACCGATGAAAAAGGTTTCTATGAATTTGAGACTTCGAAAACGGGCAAACGCGTCATTATTTTCACTGCCGTCGATTTCGGTGAAAAGAAAATAAATGCCGATATTGAACCCGGCAGCACTCTCATCCTGGATGTTACACTCAGCAATACGGAATTTAAGACCGATGAAATAACGGTTACCGCGAGTTCGTTTACATCGGGCGAAAATTCAAAAGTAACTCTTTCGCCTCTCGAAATTACGCGCATACCCGGCGCAGATGCCGACCTATACCGGGCTATTACGACTTTTCCCGGCTCTAATCAGGTCGATGAAGGCAGCCGGATAGCCGTGCGCGGAGGAGACCCGTCGGAAGTGCTCACTTTTCTCGACGGAGCGTCGCTCTATAATCCTTTCCTTTTCGGCGATGACTATAATACTTCCTCTTATTCGACCGTGAACCCATGGGGAATGAAAGGAATAAATTTTTCAAGCGGCGGATTCTCCGCTAAATACGGAAACGTGCTTTCCGCCGTTCTCGACCTGCAGTCTTACGATTTACCGCAGGGAAGGGGAATGTTCGCAATTCTCGGTCTTGCGAACGTGGGACTGTCCGGAGTCTACCGCACTAACGACGGGAAATTCGGCGCGACTTTTTCCGCGGGACAGTTTTTCATAAAACCGTTTCTCGAGGTCAACAAAGATAATACGGATTTTTCTCCTATACCGACAGCCTCAAATATAGGCGGAACGCTGGTTTACAAGACATCACGCACAGGACTTCTGAAATACTACCTGAATTACAGTTATGATAACATGGGAATCAGAAACGAAAGTCCGACCTACAGCGGCTACTATCTCGGAAGAACGAAAAATTTCTTTACGAATTTGAAATATTCTTTCGCGCCTACGGATATAAGCCTGCTCAGTACGAGCGTTTCTCTAAGCACTAATAACCGTACTGATAAATACGGCGTGCTGAATACGGTTTCAAACTCCCTCTATGGAAAAGTCCGCACCGATTTTGGCACTCCCGTCAGCGAAAAAATTGACCTGTCAACGGGTATTGAATATGAATACAACGATGCCAAAGAGAACGGAAAGGCGCCGGTCTATTTCTACAACATGCGCGAGGAAGCGCCTTACTTTAATCTTGATTTCCTTCAGAAAACAGGAAGGGCCGGGGCGTATGCCGAACTTAAGTACAGACTCAGCGATAATTTTCTCATTCAGGGCGGAGTCAGAAGCGATTACTATACTCTCACAAAAGATGCCGTCGTTGACCCGAGACTCTCTGTCGTGTTCCGGTTCACTCAGCACAGCTTTCTGAAAGCCGCTACCGGCATATATCACCAGTTTCCCGCGCTCCTGTATTTCCTGCAGGGAAATACTACGAGCCTGAAACCCGAACAGGCAATCCACTATATTCTCGGGTATGAATATAACAGGGATAACGATTTTATACTGCGTCTCGAAACCTTCTATAAAGACTATTCGAAACTTGTCTCGAATTCCTATAACTATTATAATTATACATCCGACGGAAAAGGCGTAGCCAAAGGTGTTGACGCTTTTCTGAAAATAAGGATTAAGCCGAAATTCAACGGCTGGATTTCTTATTCGTACGTCGATTCAAAAAGAACTCCGTACGACGGCGCGAATACAGTCTCCGCGGATTTCGACATTACGCATACACTTTCAGTTGTTTCGGAATATAATATCTCGGACTATTTTACCGTCGGCGCGACTTACAAACTGTCAACCGGTAAACCCTATACGCCCGTTATCGGCAGCATTTTTGACGCCGCGCAGAACGCTTACATTCCAATTTACGCGGAAAGAAACAGCGGCAGGTTTCCGACGTATACACGCATCGACCTGAACGCGCAGTATATATTCGCTCTCTTCGGACGTTTTGCGGTCGCTTTCCTCGCGCTTAATAATATTATGAATACAAGCAACCTGTATGAGTACAGTTATAATTTCGACTATACACAAAAGAAAACTATTAACTCGTCCAATTTCCGTACTATCTATTTCGGAATAGGATTACAATTATAAAAACTATGAAAAACACATTAAAAACTTTTCTGATTGCCGCTCTGCTTTTTGTCGTTTCCTCCGAATGTCTCAGAGCCGACGATTTTACCGACGCAATTATGAAGGCGAAGAAAAACCTTTTTGCGGCCATGACTATCAACGACGAGAAAGGCATTGTCAAATCAAGAGGGGAGTTCGAAAGAATTCTCCAGTTAAAAAAACAGGAATGGATTGTAAACTATTACCTCGCGTTCATTGATTATTCAATCGGGAGTTCGGCTATGTCCGACCCTTCGAACAAGGATAAGGTAAAAAAGTATACCGAGTCGGCTTTGTCGCTTATTGATAAATCTATTCTCGTACGCGATGACTTCGCCGATGCCTACATTCTGAGATACGCCCTTCAATTTAACCGCTGGGCTTACGAGCAGGATAAGATGGCGGATATAATCGCCGCATCGGAAGAAGCGCGAAATAAAGCCGAAAAACTCGAACCGGATAATCCGAGACTCTATCTCATGGATGGGGTTTCTACTTACTATACTCCCGAAATGTTCGGCGGCGGCGCGAAGAAAGCCGTGCCTATGCTCGAGAAATCCCTCGACCTTTTCGGAAAACGGGTCGAGAAAGAAGCGTATTATCCCGACTGGGGAAAAGAAATGTGCTACGGCTTTCTTACTCTCGCTTATCTTAAACGGGACGATGACGGAGACAAGAAACTTTCATCCGATCTGTACACAAAAGCAACGGCTGAGTTTCCATCCTCATCATTCCTTTCCGGATATATCAAAAAAGAAATGGAGAAACTGAAATAATAGAAATCGGACTTTTGTAATCTGAATTTAGATTTTAGTATCCGGGAGTTTCCAGATATTATGTGGGGCTCCCGGATTTTCATTCTTAAACAATAACAAAATTTTTACAAGATAAGAAAAACCCCGCATTCACGGGGCTTTTATTCTAACTACTAACTTCTAACTTCTGTTCTAATTGTTATCTGTTAACTGTTCATTAAAATTAATTCCTCCCCATTCAATCACTGTAAATCCTTTCCGCTCGACTTTCTTTATTTCAGGCGCCTTCAATTCCGTCTTCACCGCGGCTGGCTTGAAATGAAAGTTAAGCCTGAGTATCGTTTGCGGCGCTGGAGTTATATCAAGTCTCATGTTGTTTTCAAGAAATTCATTTCCGAGCAGCCTTATCTCGTAGTAGTTCGCCTTCTTTAAATCCTTTAGCCAGTAATCCTTGAATTGTTCCGTCTCTTTTTTGTTAAGGCCGAGCGCCGGCAGAGTTTCGTCGAACCACTTCTCAATCCTGCTATATTCAACAACCCATCCTTCATCCGGTAATTCCGTCTTGTTCAGTGCCGCTTCGTAGAAAAGATAATCGTACTTTCCGTCGATAATACCTTCGGGCGTTACGTTAACGTTCCAGCCGTTTCCGTATTCCGGCTCCGTGACGGTCAGATGCCCGTTTACAAATACCTTTACGCTCACGTTCATGTTGCTCTCGGGATAAAGATATACCGCCGGTTTCTTTACTACTGTGTGATGTGTCGACGTATCTGAAGCGCATAACTTTTTGTATGTATCAACCAGGTCTCCGGTTATATTGTAACTCATATCAATTGTGAAATCTATCCCGCTCTTTACCGCGTCAAGCGCGCTTTCCGGAGTGTCAGCCGTCAGTACGCAAGACTTGTTTATAAACTTTTTGTAATCCTTGGCGAAGTTCCTGCATCCCGCAGTCATGAAACCAAGCACCGAACTCTCGTCAGACAGTCTTTTCTCGCTGCTGTACAGGTCAGTAACCAGATAATTGACAGTGTATCCTGTCTTTGGAACGGTTACAGGTGATACCGTTATCAGGCTCTTTTCAATCAAAGAAAAATCTCTTATGTACGTCGATTTATTTATTGAAGCGGGTATCCCGTCCTTTATTGCCTGATAAAGCGATTCATAATTGTCGCAAAGTATTGGCGAATCCTGAGCGTAAATTTTACCTCCGAAAAGTACAAGCAGTATGACCGCCGTTAATACCGATGTTATTGATTTTATATTCCTCATAAGTGTATGGTAAATATTTAATTTACTTATTATACCCGCTTAATGCAGGTTTGTTCCCGGAGGTTCGTGAAAAATCACGAACCTTTTTTGGCGTCGGATGATCCCGATTCAATCGGGACGACCTCATTAAAATACAAAAGGTTCGTGAAAAATCACGAACCTTTTTTGGCGTCGGATGATCCCGATTCAATCG